>JALZMX010000072.1 GCA_030857985.1 Actinomycetota bacterium
GCCGACGAACTCGGCCTTCCCCGGACCGTGCTCGACGAACGAGGCCATCCCCCGGCTCCGGTCCTCGGTGGCGAACAGCGCGGCGAACTGCTGGCGCTCGATCTCCAGCCCGGTCTCGAGGTCCACCTCCAGGCCACGGTCGATCGCCTCCTTCGCCGCCCGCAGCGCGTACGCCGGCCCGGCCGCGAACTGGGCAGCCCACGCCCGGGCGACGTCGTACACCTCGCGCGCGGGCACCACCTTGTCGACCAACCCGGTCGACAGCGCCTCCGCGGCCCCGACGAAGCGCCCGGTGAAGACGATGTCCTTGGCCCTGGACGGCCCCACCAGCCGCGCCAGCCGCTGGGTCCCACCGGCGCCGGGGATGATCCCGAGCAGGATCTCCGGCTGCCCGACCTTCGCGTCCTCGGCGCAGACCCGGACGTCGGCGCACAACGCGAGCTCGAGGCCGCCCCCGAGCGCATAGCCGGTGACCGCCGCGACGACCGGCTTGGGGATCCGGGCGACCGCGGTGAGCGAGGACTGCAGTGCGGTCGAGCGGTCGACCATGTCGGTGTAGGACATCGCGGCCATCTCCTTGATGTCCGCGCCGGCCGCGAACACCCGCTCCCCGCCGTACAGCAACACCGACCGGACGTCGACGCGCGTCGCAGCCTCCTGCGCCGCCGCCCGGATCTCCTCCTGCATCTGTACGTCGAGTGCGTTCATCTTCGGCCGGTCCAGGCGCAACGTCGCGACGCCGTCCTCCACCTCGAGCCGCACGAACTCGCCCACGGATCCTCCTCGCACACCTCGTCTGCACACCGCCGAGACGTCCGTCTCGCACGTTCGGTGGAGCCTAATCGACGTGTCTCGCCCCGTTCCCCGGGCGCCGAGCGGCAAGGATGGGCCGATGACCGACTCGCGGGTGACCGCTGCGCCACCGCTCGTCCGGCCCGGGCAGCAGGCGCCGCTGGGTGCGACCTACCACCCCGAGGCGACCACCTTCGCCGTGTGGGCCGCTGACGCCTCCGGGGTCGAGCTGTGCCTGTACGACGAGGCCGGTCGCGAGACCCGCGAACCGGTCCGCGAGCACAGCCTCGGCGTATGGCACTGCCGCATCCCCGGTGTCATGCCGGGCCAGCGGTACGGCTTTCGGGTGCACGGCCCGTGGGACCCGGGTCGTGGCCGGCGGTTCAACCCCGCCAAGCTGTTGCTGGACCCCTACGCCCGGGCGATCACCGGGCCCCTGGACCCGCGCGAGGAGGTCTATGCCACTGCACCCGGCGGCGAGCGCGACGACCGCGACTCGGCCCCGTTCGTACCCCGCTCCGTGGTGGTCGCGGACGACGGCTTCGACTGGGGCGACGACCGGCGACCGGACCTGGCGTGGGCCGACACGGTGATCTACGAGCTGCACGTCAAGGGGTTCACCCAGCAGCACCCGGCCGTCCCACCATCGATGCGCGGGACGTATGCCGGCCTGGCCCACCCGGAGGTGGTCGGTTACCTCGTCGACCTGGGCATCACCTCCGTGCAGCTGCTGCCCGTGCAGCAGTTCCTGTCGGAGCCGGCCCTGACCGCGGGCGGCCTGAGCAACTACTGGGGCTACAACACGATCGGCTTCTTCGCACCACATGCTGCGTACGCCGCGACGGGCAGCACCGGACAGCAGGTGCGCGAGTTCCGACAGCTGGTCACGGCGCTGCACGCCGCCGGGATCGAGGTGCTCCTCGACGTGGTCTACAACCACACCGCGGAGGGTCCCGTCGACGGACCCGTCCTGGCTTTCCGCGGCTACGGCGATGCCGACTACTACCGCCACGAACACACCGGCCGCTACCTGGATGTGACCGGGTGCGGCAACACCGTCGACGCCGGCACCTCGCCGGCGCTGACGCTGATCCTCGACTCGCTGCGCTACTGGGTGCGGGAGATGCACGTCGACGGCTTCCGCTTCGACCTGGCCCCGGCGCTGACCCGCAACGGTCGCCACGTCGACCTGCGCAGCCCGTTCCTGTCCGCGCTCGGGCAGGACCCGCTGCTGCGTGAGGTCAAGCTGATCGCCGAACCCTGGGACGTCACCGCCGAGGGCTACCAGCTCGGCCGTTTCCCTCCGCCGTGGTGCGAGTGGAACGACCGGTTCCGCGACACCGTCCGCGACTTCTGGCGCGGGCGGCCGGGCTCGTTGGCCGACCTCGGCACCCGGCTGTCAGGGTCGAGCGACCTGTACGGCGACGACGGCCGCCGGCCGTACGCGTCGGTCAACTACGTCAGCGCCCACGACGGGTTCACGCTGCGCGACCTGGTCAGCTATGACCACAAGCACAACGAGGACAACGGCGAGCACAACCGTGACGGGACGGAGCACAACCGATCGTGGAACTGCGGTGCCGAGGGCGACACCGGCGACCCGGCGGTCCTCGCCCTCCGGCACCGGCAGGCGGCGAACCTGATCGCGACGCTGCTGCTGGCCTCGGGAGTCCCGATGCTGGTCGCCGGGGACGAACGCGGGCGCACCCAGCGCGGGAACAACAACGCGTTCTGCCAGGACAACGAGAACTCCTGGGTGGACTGGACCGACTCCGAAGGCTGGAGCGCCCTGCACAGCCTGACCCGGCAGCTGCTGATGCTGCGGCGCGACCACCCGGTCCTGCGCCAGCTCTCTGGGAGCACATGCAAGGACGGTGGAGGTCAGGGCGTGAGCTGGGTCCACCCCGACGGCCGCGAGATGGGCGATGCGGACTGGTGGGGCGCCGACCTACAGACCGTCGGGTTCTTCCTCGCCGGTGACACGATCCGCGTCCGTGGTCCGGACGACGAGCCGACCATGGACACGTCGTACCTGGTCTGGCTGCATGCCGGCGCCCACGACCAGCCGGTGACCTTGCCGGCACTGGCGGACCACTACGACGAGGTGCTGCGGACCGACGGCACGAGCTCAGGCGGCGCGACCCCCGGCGAGCCGCCGCGCCATGGAGCCGGCGCAGCTCTGCTGCTGTCGGCCCGCTCGTTGGTGCTGCTCAGGGCCGACTGACGGGCGCAGCGACGGTGTCGGTACTGCGATCGCCAGGATGACTCTCCCCCGGGTGGCTGTCCGCGGGCTGGGTCGGCCAGGCGACCAGGCCGAGCTCGACGGACGACGCGAGCAGGTCGTGCCGCGGCAGGATCCGAACGGTGTAGCCGAACGGGCCTGTGCGGGCGAGCTCGACAACCCCCTCGTAGCGGTGTCGGTCGCCCTCGTAGGACTCGGCGAGCTGCAACGAGACCGTCTCGCCCTCGCGCAGCTCGTCGTCGGCGCCGACCAGTCCGTGCACCGCCTGCAGGTCGACGTCGTCCGGCGTCAGCTCGGCCAGCGAGACCCACACGCGCACCCGCAGCGACGAGCCGAGCTCCGGCGAGTCGGCCACGCCAGAGGACTCGACGTGGTCGATCCGCACACCGTCCCAGCCCGAGCGGACCCGGGCCTTCCACTGCGCCAGGGAACGGGCGGCGGCGAAGTCTGCGTCGAGCGCCCGCGAGCTCTGGGCGGAGGGCCGGTACAGCTGGTCGACGTAGTCGTGCACCATCCGGCTGGCCAGCACCTTGGGCCCCAACGACTTCAGCGTGTGCCGGACCATCTCGAGCCAGCGCAGCGGCACGCCGTGGCCGTCGGTGTCGTAGAACCGGGGCGCGACCTGGCCCTCGAGCAGGTCGTACAGTGCCGTCGCCTCGATGTCGTCACGCCGCTCCGGGTCGTCGACGCCCTCGGCCGAGGGGATGGCCCAGCCGTTCTCCCCGTCGTACCACTCGTCCCACCAGCCGTCGCGGACGGACAGGTTGAGCGCACCGTTCAGTGCCGCCTTCATGCCCGAGGTCCCGCACGCCTCATAGGGTCGCAGCGGGTTGTTCAGCCACACGTCGCAACCGGGATACATCGGTTGCGCCATCGCGATGTCGTAGTCGGGCAGGAACGCGATGCGGTGCCGCACCCGCGGGTCGTCGGCGAAGCGGACGATCTCCTGGATGAGTCGCTTGCCACCCTCGTCGGCCGGGTGCGCCTTGCCGGCGATCACCACCTGGATGGGGCGCTCCGGGTGCAGCAGCAGGGCCTCGAGCCGCTGCGGGTCGCGCAGCATCAGGGTGAGCCGCTTGTACGACGGCACCCGCCGCGCGAACCCGATCGTGAGGATGTCCGGGTCGAGCACGCCGGCGATCCAGCCCAGCTCGGCGGGGCTGGCTCCGCGGTTCAGCCACGAGTCGCGCAACCGCTCGCGGACCACGGCGACGAAGCGCGCCCGCAACACCCGCTTCGTCGACCACAGGGACTGGCTGGAGACCTCGTCGACCACCTGCCATCCTTCGGGATTCTCGAGCGTGGAGGCGTCCGCGACCTTCGCCCCGAGCTCGAAGACCTCGCGCGCCACCCAGGTGGGTGCGTGCACACCATTGGTGATCGACGTGATCGGCACCTCGGCGGCGTCGAACCCCGGCCACAAGCCGTCGAACATTCCCCGGCTGACGCTGCCGTGCAGCCGGCTGACGCCGTTGGCGCGCTGGGCCAGCCGCAGCCCCATCACCGCCATGTTGAACATCCCGGCATCACCACCGGGATAGTCCTCGGCGCCCAGCGCCAGGATCCGTTCGACCGGGACCCCGGCGCTGGCGTTGTCGCCACCGAAGTGTTGCTCGACCAGGTCGCACGGGAACCGGTCGATCCCGGCGGGCACCGGGGTGTGCGTGGTGAAGACGGTGCCGGCCCGGCCGACCTCGAGCGCGGTGTCGAAGTCCAGGCCGCGCTCCTCGGTGGACTCCCGGATGCGCTCCAGCCCGAGGAACCCGGCGTGACCTTCGTTGGTGTGGAAGACCTCGGGCGCGGGCGCACCGGTGATCCGGCAGAAGGCGCGCAGCGCGCGGACGCCGCCGATCCCGAGCAGCATCTCCTGCAGCAGCCGGTGCTCGCTGCCTCCGCCGTACAACCGATCGGTCACGTCACGGCTGAGGCCGGAGTTTGCCTCGTGGCCGGTGTCGAGCAGCAGCAACGGGACCCGGCCGACCTGGGCCACCCAGATCTGCCCGACCAGCTCGTCACCACCGGGCATCCCCACCGCGACCGTCGCCGGAGACTCGTCGGGCTCACGCAGCAGCGTCAGCGGCAGCCCGTCGGGGTCCACCAACGGGTAGCGCTCCTGCTGCCAGCCCTCCCGGGAGAGGCTCTGCACGAAGTAGCCGTGCCGGTAGAGCAGACCGACACCGATGAGGGGTACGCCGAGGTCGGACGCCGCCTTGAGGTGGTCACCGGCGAGGATGCCCAGACCACCGGAGTAGTGCGGCAGCACCGAGGTGATCCCGAACTCGGGCGAGAAGTAGGCGATGCTGGTGGGCGCGTCGTCCCCCAGCGACTGGTACCACCGCTCACCGGTGAGGTACTCCTCCAGATCGGCGCGGACGAGCTGCAGCCGGCGCAGGAAGCGCTTGTCCTCGCTGAGCTGCCGGAGCCGAGCCGTGGACACTGCGCCGAGCAGGCGCACCGGATCCTGGCCGTAGGACTGCCACCGCTGCCGGTCGATCGCGGCGAACAGATCCTGGGTCTCCTGGTGCCAGCACCAGCGCAGGTTGGCGATCAGCTCACCGAGCGGGTGCAGCGGAACGGGCAGCACTGGGCGGACGGTGAATCGTCGGATGGCTCGCACGTCGGGAAACGGTAGTGCCGTCTGCCGCACATCCGTCAATCCCGCGTCGCCGGGCGCGTCGCCGCTCCCTGCCGCGACCCCCTGTTCGTCTGTTGTGCCTCGGAGACTTTCTGCGTGGCCGGCGCAGACGAATCCGGTTGTGCCGTGTGGGCGGCGCGCCGATGAGGCCGCGTGCGTCCCCGGCGGCGTTGGCGGTAGGTTCGCACGCGATGGTGGGACGCATACCTATCGTGGACGTCGAGCCGGTGGTCGACTGCGGTCGGCTGCCGGCGAAGGCCGTGGTCGCAGAGACCTTCGCGGTGACCGCGACGGTCTTTCGCGAAGGACACGATGCTCTGGCCGCCGGCGTCGTGCTGCGCGGCCCGGACCGGGTGCCCCGAGCGTTGCAGGCGATGGCGCCGACCGACGACGGACCCGACCGGATGCAGGCGTGGGTGACGCCCGATGCCGAGGGTCCGTGGACCTTCACGATCGAGGCATGGGGCGACCCGGTGCAGACATGGCGCCACGCCGCCCTGATCAAGATCCCGGCCGAGATCGATGTCGAGCTGATGCTGGCCGAGGGCGCGAAGGTCCTGGGGCGGGCGCGCTCGGCGCTGCCTCGCGGCGCGCGGGCCGAGAAGCAGGTGCTCACCGACGCGGTGGCGGCGTTGCGAGCCACGGACCGACCGGTGGGTGCCCGGTTCGCGGCCGGCGTCAGCCCCGAGGTCGACGAGGTCTTGTCTGCCTACCCGCTGCGCGAGCTGGTCACCGAAGCCGGCCCGTTCCCGATTTTCGTGGACCGTGAACGGGCCCTGTACGGCTCGTGGTACGAGTTCTTCCCACGCTCCGAGGGGGCGGTGTACGACGAGGAGACGCGGGCCTGGCGCTCCGGAACCTTCCGGACCGCCGCGCATCGGCTCGACGGAGTCGCCGCGATGGGTTTCGACGTGGTCTACCTCCCACCCATCCATCCGATCGGCACGGTCAACCGCAAGGGGCCGAACAACACTCTGGTCACCCAGCCGGGCGACCCCGGCTCACCGTGGGCGATCGGGTCGGACGAGGGCGGACACGACTCGATCCATCCCGACCTCGGCGCGCTCGAGGACTTCGACGCGTTCGTCGCCCGCGCCACCGGCCTCGGTCTCGAGGTGGCGCTGGACCTCGCGCTGCAGTGCGCTCCCGACCACCCCTGGGTGCGCAGCCACCCGGAGTGGTTCACCACCCGCGCCGACGGCAGCATCGCCTATGCGGAGAACCCACCCAAGAAGTACCAGGACATCTATCCGGTCAACTTCGACAACGACCCGGACGGCATCTACGCCGAGGTGCTGCGGGTCGTGCGGCACTGGATGGGCCACGGCGTCCGGATCTTCCGCGTCGACAACCCGCACACCAAGCCGGTGCCCTTCTGGCAGTGGCTGCTGGCGCAGGTGCGCGAGACCGATCCGGATGTGCTCTTCCTGTCCGAGGCGTTCACCCGGCCGGCGATGATGCGCATGCTCGGCACGGTCGGTTTCCACCAGTCCTACACCTACTTCACCTGGCGCAACGAGCGCGCGGAGCTGGAGGACTACCTCACCGAGCTGTCCCACGACACCGGCCACGTGCTGCGGCCCAACCTCTTCGTCAACACGCAGGACATCCTGACTGCCTATCTGCAGTACGGCGGTCCCGCGGCGTTCAAGGTTCGGGCCACGATCGCCGCCACCGCGTCGCCCAGCTGGGGTGTCTATTCCGGCTTCGAGCTGTACGAGCACGTCGCCATGCGACCCGGTTCGGAGGAGTACCTCGACTCCGAGAAGTACCAGTACCGACCGCGTGACTTCGCCCAGGCCGAGGCGGAGGGGCGGAGCCTGGCGCCGTACCTGACCCTGCTCAACGCGATCCGCCGCGCCCACCCGGCGCTGCAGCGGCTGCGCAACCTGTCCATCCACTCTGCCGACGACGCGTCGGTGCTGAGCTACTCCAAGACCGATGCCCTCCCGGACGGCGGCAGTGACACGGTGCTGGTCGTGGTCAACCTCGACCCGCACGCCGCCCGCGAGACCACGGTCCACCTGCGGATGCCCGCCCTGGGCAGGGACTGGCACGACACGTTCATGGTTCACGACGAGATCACCGGTGCGTCCTGGCGATGGGGCGAGCACAACTACGTCCGGCTCGACCCGGCCTCCGAACCCGCCCACGTGCTCAGCGTTCGAAGGACCGCTAGGTGAACGAGCAGCACACCTCAGCAGACACCTCCCGCGAGATGCCGCCCACCGCCGAGGGGCTGCCAGCCTCCGATCCCCAGTGGTTCAAGCGGGCGGTGTTCTACGAGGTGCTGGTCCGCTCGTTCAAGGACAGCAACGGCGACGGGGTGGGTGACTTCGGCGGCCTGACCGAGAAGCTGGACTATCTCGAGTGGCTCGGGGTGGACTGCCTGTGGCTGCCGCCGTTCTATGCCTCGCCGTTGCGCGACGGGGGGTACGACGTGGCCGACTACGTGGACGTGCTGCCCGAGGTCGGCTCGCTCGAGCAGTTCAAGGAGCTGCTCGACGCGTCGCACGCTCGAGGCATCCGGGTCATCGTCGACTTCGTCATGAACCACACGTCGGACCAGCACGACTGGTTCCAGCAGTCGCGGCGGGATCCGGATGGTGCCTACGGCGACTTCTACGTGTGGTCCGACCACGATGACCGCTATCCAGAGGCCCGGATCATCTTCGTCGACACCGAGTCCTCGAACTGGACGTGGGACCCCGTGCGCCATCAGTACTACTGGCACCGTTTCTACTCCCACCAGCCCGACCTCAACTTCGACAACCCCGCCGTGCACAAGGCGATGTTCGACGCGCTGGACTTCTGGCTCGACCTGGGCATCGACGGGTTCCGGCTCGACGCTGTGCCCTACCTGTACGAGCGCGAAGACACCAACGGAGAGAACCTCCCCGAGACCCACGAGTTCCTCAGATCGGTCCGCCGGCACGTCGACGACAACTATCCCGACCGGGTGGTGTTGGCCGAGGCCAACCAGTGGCCGGCCGACGTCGTGGACTACTTCGGGCACTTCGAGTCCGGCGGCGACGAGTGCCACATGTGCTTCCACTTCCCGGTGATGCCCCGCATCTTCATGGCCGTGCGCCGGGAGTCCCGCTACCCGATCTCGGAGATCCTCGCCCAGACGCCGGCGATCCCGTCGAACTGCCAGTGGGGCATCTTCCTGCGCAACCATGACGAGCTCACGCTCGAGATGGTGACCGACGAGGACCGGGACTACATGTGGGGCGAGTACGCCAAGGACCCCCGGATGAAGGCCAACATCGGCATCCGACGCCGACTCGCCCCGCTGCTCGAGAACGACATCAACCAGATGGAGCTCTTCACCGCGATGCTGCTGTCGCTGCCGGGGTCGCCGGTGCTCTACTACGGCGACGAGATCGGGATGGGCGACAACATCTGGCTCGGTGACCGTGACGGCGTGCGCACGCCCATGCAGTGGACGCCGGACCGCAATGCCGGCTTCTCCAACGTCACCCCGGGTCGGCTGCACCTGCCCGCGATCATGGACCCGGTCTTCGGATACCAGGCGGTCAACGTCGAGGCGGAGCTGGAGAACTCCTCCTCGTTGCTGCACTGGACCCGGCGGATGATCCACGCGCGCAAGCAACATCCGGCCTTCGGGCTGGGTGAGTTCGCCGATCTCGGAGGGTCCAACCCCAGCGTGTTCACCTATCTCCGCCAGTTCGGCGACGACATCGTCCTGTGTGTCAACAACCTTTCGCGCTTCCCACAACCGGTCGAGCTCGACCTGCGCCGCTTCGAGGGGGTCGAGCCGATCGAGCTGGTCGGCGGTGTGCGATTCCCCAGGGTCGGTGAGCTCCCCTACCTGCTGACCCTGGGTGGCTACGGCTTCTACTGGTTCCGGCTCTCGAAGCCGGAACCAGAGAGATAGGTTCGAGCCAAATGACAAGTCCATCCGAGACCGGCTACACAGAGACCGGCTACACGGCGCACGCTGCGGAGTACATCTCCCACCGGCGGTGGTTCGCCGGCAAGGGACGCAACTTCACCATCAGCGACCGTCGCCTCTTCCCGTGGCTGTCCGAGGCCGGTGCAGACCCGGCGATGCGGATCGAGCTGGCGACAGTGACGTTCGACGACGGCACCAGTGAGGTCTACCAGCTGCCGCTCTCGTACTACCGCGAGGAGCACGTGCACCTGAGCCACGCCTTGCTCGGGGCTTGGGACGAGGACGGCATCGGCCGGGTGTGGGCCTACGACGCGCTGCACGACAAGGACGTCACGGGGCTGCTGCTGCACGCGATCCTGGAGGAGCGTCGACTCGACGGGCTCGACTTCCACTGCCTCGACGGGGCCGACCGCGACATCGACGCCGCGTCACTGCTGATGCCGGTGGAGCAGAGCAACTCCTCGCTCGCGTTCGGTGAACGAGCGCTGCTCAAGGTGTTCCGCAAGGTAGCACCCGGCCGAAACCCCGACATCGAGATCCACGAGCTGCTCACCCACGCCGGGGTCGACAAGGTGGCCGCGCTCTTCGGCTGGGTCGAGGCGCACTGGACCGATGCCGGCCAGGCCACCTCGGGCGAGCACGGCACGGCCGACCTCGCGATGCTGCAGCAGTTCCTGCGTACCGCGACCGACGGCTGGGCCCTGGCACTCACCAGCGTGCGCGACCTGTACGCCGAGGCCGACCTGCACGCCGACGAGGTGGGTGGCGACTTCGCCGCCGAGTCCCATCGCCTCGGTGCGGCGACCGCCGAGATCCATGCGCGGCTGTCCGAGCTGCTGGCCACGGGCAGCTGGGGCCGGGAGGAGCTCACGTCGGCTGCGACCCAGATGCAGCAACGCCTCGACCGCGCGATCGACGTCGTATCCGACCTCGAGCCGTTCGCCCCCGCCTTGGGTCAGGCCTATGACGACCTGGCGACTCTCGACCACCCGGTGGCGGTGCAGCGGGTGCACGGCGACCTGCACCTGGGGCAGACGTTGCGCACCGTGCGGGGCTGGAAGATCATCGACTTCGAGGGTGAGCCGGCCAAGTCACTGTCCGAGCGGGTGGCGCTCGACGTCACGGTGCGTGACGTCGCCGCGATGCTGCGCTCCTTCGACTACGCGGCCGCCACTCTGCTCCCCGACCATCCGCACGACACGCAGATCGCCTACCGCGCCCGCGAGTGGGCGCAGCGCAACCGGGGTGCGTTCTGCGACGGATACACCGACGAGTCGGGCCGGGATCCTCGCGAGCAGCCGGTGCTGATGCGCGCGTACGAGACCGACAAGGCGGTCTACGAGGTCGTCTACGAAGCACGCAACCGCCCGAGCTGGCTGCCGATCCCGATGCAGGCGATCGCCAGGTTGGCCGGCACCGACCAGCCCGAGGAAGTCGCGTGAGCGCCGCGTCGACGCAGGCACTGCAGCGTGTGGTCGAGGGACTGCACCACGACCCGCACTCGGTGCTGGGGCCCCACGTGGGTCGTGACGGCGTCACGGTGCGGGTGCTGCGTCCCGACGCCGACGCAGTCACCGTGCACACCGCCGGTGAGCGGTTCCCGCTCGAGCACGAGCACGGTGGGATCTGGCGAGGGCTGCTGCCCGGGACCACGGCGCCGGACTACCGGCTCGAAGTCGACTACGCCGGACACCGTCTCGAGTGCGACGACCCGTACCGCTTCTGGCCGACCCTCGGCGAGGTCGACCTGCACCTGATCGGCGAGGGACGCCATGAGCAACTGTGGCGGGTGCTCGGGGCGCGCGTCCGCACCGACGAATCGGCGGGGAGTCCAGTGTCGGGCCCAGTATCAGGCACAGCGTTCGCGGTGTGGGCACCCAACGCCAGGGGTGTGCGGGTGGTCGGCGACTTCAACGGCTGGCAGGGCGCGGCGCACCCGATGCGCTCGATGGGCTCCGGCGGGGTGTGGGAGCTGTTCGTCCCCGACGTCGGGAGTGGCAGCCGCTACAAGTTCGAGATCTGCGGGGCCGACGGCGGCTGGCGCCAGAAGGCGGACCCGATGGCGGGCTACGCCGAGACCGCCCCAGGAACGGCCTCGGTGGTGTTCGACTCGACGTACTCCTGGGACGACAGTGCCTGGTTGGAGCAGCGGGCCGGACGCGCCGCCCACGCCGGTCCGCTCAGCGTGTACGAAGTGCATCTGGGCTCCTGGCGCAAGGGACTGGGCTACCGCCAGCTCGCCGAGGAGCTGGTGGCCTACGTGCAGGAGATGGGCTTCACCCACGTCGAGCTGCTTCCGGTGATGGAGCATCCGTACGGCGGTTCGTGGGGCTATCAGGTCTCGTCGTACTTCGCTCCGACCTCCCGCTTCGGCGACCCCGACGACTTCCGCCACCTGGTCGACCGACTCCACCAGGCCGGGATCGGCGTCATCGTCGACTGGGTGCCGGCGCACTTCCCCAAGGACGCGTGGGCGTTGGCGCGCTTCGACGGCACTCCGCTGTACGAGCACGCCGACCCGCAACGCGGCGAGCACCCCGAGTGGGGGACACTCGTCTTCGACTTCGGCCGTGCGGAGGTGCGCAACTTCCTCGTCGCCAACGCGTTGTACTGGCTGGAGGAGTTCCACGTCGACGGGATCAGGGTCGACGCCGTCGCCTCGATGCTCTACCTCGACTACTCGCGGCGCGACGGCGAGTGGAGCCCCAACATCCACGGTGGTCGGGAGAACCTCGAGGCGGTGGCGTTCCTGCAGGAGATGAACGCCACCTGCTACCGCCGGGTCCCCGGAATCGTGACGATCGCCGAGGAGTCCACGTCGTGGCCCGGGGTGACCCGCGCCACGCATCTCGGCGGCCTCGGCTTCGGGATGAAGTGGAACATGGGCTGGATGCACGACACCCTCGGTTATCTCGCCCAGGATCCGGTGCACCGGCAGTTCCACCACCACCAGATGACGTTCTCGATGATGTACGCCTACTCCGAGAACTACGTGCTGCCGATCTCCCACGACGAGGTGGTGCACGGCAAGGGTTCGCTGCTGCGCAAGATGCCTGGTGATCGCTGGCAACGGCTGGCCAACCTTCGCGCGCTGCTCGCCTACATGTGGTCACACCCCGGCAAGCAGCTGCTGTTCATGGGTTGCGAGCTGGGGCAGGAGGCGGAGTGGAGCGAGACCCACGGGCTGGACTGGTGGCTGCAGGACCACCCGGACCACCGGGGCATCCAGACGCTGCTGCGTGACCTCAACGCCGCCTACCGCGCGAACCCGGCGCTGTGGGCGACGGACCAGGATCCGAGCGGCTTCGCCTGGATCGATGCCAACGACGCCGTCAACAACGTCTTCAGCTTCCTGCGCGCCGACGGGGCCGGGTCCCTCGTTGCCAGCGTGACCAACTTCGCAGCGGTGCCGCACGAGGGTTACCGGCTCGGGTTGCCGCAGGCGGGACGCTGGGAGGAGATCATCAACACCGACGCCGAGACCTACTTCGGCTCCGGGGTGGGCAACCTCGGCGCGGTCGAGGCGGTCGA
>JALZMX010000093.1 GCA_030857985.1 Actinomycetota bacterium
TGGCGCACCTGGGAGGCGGAGGTCAGGGACCGACGATGCGTGAGCAGGCCGCAGCGCTCGCCCGTCCGGCGGTCTGGGGCGCACTGCTCACCACGCTCCTTGGCTACGGCGGAGTGTTCACCAGCTACGTCTACATCGCACCACAGCTGACCGACGTCACAGGATTCAACGAAGTCTGGATCACACCCCTGCTGTTGCTTTTCGGTGCCGGGCTCTTCGCGGGCAACTATCTCGGTGGGAAGTTCGCCGATCGAAACCTGCGTGCGGCTGTGCTCGTGAGTCTCGGAGTGCTCGCGATGGCACTGTTCACGATGACCGCCGCGATTCACAGCCAGCTGGCGACGGTCATCATGATGTTCGTCTTCGGCGCCGCAGCCTTCGCAGTCGTAGCGCCTTTGCAGCTGCGTGTGATGGCAGCTGCCGGGCACGCACCGGACGTAGCCAGCGCCGCTAACATCTCCGCATTCACGCTGGGAAGCGCCATCGGGATATACCTCGGCGGAGCCGCGATTGACTCCGGCCTCGGCTTCGCGTCGGTAAACTGGATCGGTGGTCTGATGACCACCGCCGGACTCGCGGTGGCGGTACTGACCTACCGATCAGGTCGCGAGCTCGACCACCACACTCAGCCGGCCTCTCACCACCATGAGCCGAGCGGCCATCAACACGAACCGAGTGCGCACACATCTCACCACCACGCCGAAGACGCGGCCTGAGCCCGTCAGAACCGGCCCTGGCAGCGCCAACTCTCGAGGCGCCATTCGCAGCGTGGCTGGGAGGCTGGCCACCACTCACCAGCCTCCCATCCCGCTTGGACGAGTCAAACCCGCGTGCGGGTCGTGCCGGGCTCTACCGACCTGAGGTGAGGAGCGCAAAGTGGACGCAACGCTCAGGCGGGTGGCGAGGCTCCGCGGCGCCGCACACCGAACCCTCGCTCCCTTACGGTTGAGCGGAGCGTCGGGGTGAAACGCGGCGGACGGCCTCTGCCAACAGTGTTCTGGCGAGCCTGGTGGGTTGTTCTGGTCGCGCGCGCGGCACAGTTCGTCGAAGCGTTCCTTCCACTGCTCCTGCTACAGGGGATTGGCGCGAGTGCCGGGGGCACCGCGGTGGTGCTAGTCGTCCAGCAGCTTGCATCGACGCTGACCTACTGGGGCGAGGGCAGGCTGGTCCGCCGCTTCGGGCTGACCGGAGTGATCCGTTGGGGTCTGCTCGGTTCCGCGGTGGCTGTGGCGGGCCTGGCCACAGCCCACTCGGTTGCGACTGGTGCGGTGGCTGCCGCGGTCTACGGTGCAAGCTCGGGCGCGTGGCGTTCGGCCGTCCAGGCAGCTGTTCCGAGCGTCCTTGCCACGGCGCAAACCGATCCGGATACAGGTGACGCAGCCGATGATGCCAGCGTCAGGTCGCGCGCCTTCGGCGCGATCTTCTGGGCCGCCAATCTTGGAGCGATAGCCAGCGCGGCCGCCGCGGCATGGGGGGTACCCCTGCGGGCTCTCTTCGCCGTGCAGGCTCTCACCACGGGTGCCGCCTTCCTGCTGAGCTGGCTTTTGCCTTCATCGGTTGGCCGTGCGGGCTCGCTTCCACACGTACCCGATTCGCAGGCACCGACGGCCGCGGACGCCCACCGTGCGCGACGAAACACCAGACTTCTGATGCTGGCGTTCGTCCCTGCAACCGTGCTCATGTTCCAGGCATTCGGCGGACTCGCAGTCGCCATGCCACCCGACGCGTACCGACAGATGGTCTTGGTCAACGCCGTTGTCCTCGTCCTGGCCCAGCCGTTGACGTTGCCACTCTTGAAGTGGGCAGGAGCATCGGCGGCCACGGTCGGGGGGATCGTCGCCATGGCTCTGGGCATCGCCGCTCAGGCGCTCTGGCCGGACTCCCTGGTGCCGACCCTAGTGTGGACGCTGGGGGAGTTGCTGATCATCATCGTTCCGGGTGCGCTGATCACGGCTGCGGTGCCCATGGCCGATGCAGCCGAGTACGTCGGACGATTCCAGGTGGTGCAGGGAGTCGCGGCCGCGGCCGCCTTGTACTTCGGACCTCTGCTCGCCGGCTCGGGCACCACGACTTTCGCCGCGGCCTGTCTCGGTGCGGGACTTGCCGGAGTCGGGTCCGTGCTCCTAGTCCGATCGTTGGTCAGCGCGGCATGGGGACAGCCCATCACCTGCCCGTGTGGAGCACTGTTCTGCGTCTGCACCCAGACGCACGCAGCCTGCGCCAACCCGACCCCCATCGTGGCCCACCAGGCAGTCGTGGCATAGACACACGTAGCCCTGCCGGTCAGGTTGTCCCGAGTGAAGATTCCGGCCCTCCCAATTGCGTGGAGGAGCTGTCTACTCGCTGGCCGTCTGAGCACACGTCCCGGTGGAGTCCACCCCCTCCGCTGGGGCGTGGTTTCATGTAGGGACCGTCGGGTCATCGCTCCAGCCCCGCCGCTACAACACCGTGAACCTGAGGGGTGGCGAGGAGAGGGTCATGGACGTGCGGTTCCGGCTTCTGGGTCCGATGGAGATCCTGGTCGAGGGGCGCCCGGTAGGTATGCCGGGCGCTGCCGAGCGCGCGGTCTTGGTCCAGCTCCTGCTCTCACCCGGCCGGACGATTCCGGCGACCATGCTGGTCGACCGACTCTGGTCGGAATCGTCACTCCCAATCGATCCGATGAACGCTCTGCAGATCCGGGTCTCGAAGCTACGGCGCAGCCTGAAGACGATCGGTGTGCCAGAGGTGGTCACGCGCGAAGGCGTGGGCTATCGCGCCAACGTCGATCCCGGGTCGGTTGACGCCGTCGACTTCGTGGCCCGCGTGCGGGAGGCCAGATCACGGTCTGAGGGAGGCGCGGGTGGAGTCGACTCAGCCTCCCTCGAGGCGTACGACGAAGCGCTGGGCTTGTGGCGCGGCGACGCACTCAGTGACTTCGCAGCCGAGCAGTGGGCCACCATCGAGGCCGCCCGGTTCGCCGAACTCAGGCTGACCGCGCTCACGGAGCGTGCTCAGATCGCGTTGTCGCTGGGCCGTCAGGCGGAGGTCGTCGCGGATCTCGAGCCCCTGGTCGCACACGATCCGACCCTCGAGTCGCTCACAGGCCTGCTCATGGTGGCCCTGTACCGCAGTGGCCGACAGGCGGAGGCGCTTGAGGCATACCGTCGCACCCGCGAAGTGCTCGACGAGTCCTTGGGCCTCGAGCCCTCCCTTACGTTGCGGTCCCTGCACGAACGGGTGCTGCGCCAAGACGAGGCGCTGGGCTCACAGCCCGACCTGACCCCAGCGTCAGTGGCGGTGTCCGGCACCCGGCGTCGGGCCGAGGCGGGGGCCACCTCACCTACGAACCTGCCGACGGTGGTGCGTCCGCTGATCGGCCGTGATGCCCAGCTCGACTCCCTGGTAGAGCTTGTCCACGGCGCTCGCCTGCTGTCGCTGATCGGGCCCGGCGGTGCGGGCAAGACCTCCCTGGCCCTCGCCGCCGTGGTGCGAACCTCCGAGGCCTTCGCCGACGGGGCCTTCGGGGTCCGCCTTGCCTCTGTCGACACCCCCGACCAGGTGCCACTGGCCGTGGCCGATGCTCTTGGTGTGCCTCTGGACGGTGCGGTGGGGGACCGCGACGTACGTGAGCGAGTGGTCTCCTACCTGGTGCGACGCCGGCTCCTGCTGCTGGTCGACAACTGCGAGCACGTCATCGACGCCGCTGCCGGCCTCATCGACGAGATCCTGGGTCGGTGCCCGGAGGTGACGATCCTGGCGACCAGCCGTGAGGCACTCGCGGTCCCCGACGAGGTGCAGGTGACCGTGGGCCCCCTGGAAACGCCGCCGGACGGTACGCCCGTCGGAAGGGTGCTGGTGTACCCGGCCGCGCAGCTCTTCGTCGAACGGGCCAGGTCGGTGCGGCCAGGGACTGTCTTCGGGGACGACGACCTCGCCGCGATCGGTCGCATCAGCCGCGCCCTCGACGGCATCCCGCTCGCGCTCGAGCTCGCGGGCGTTCGTGTCGCGACGATGTCACCCGTCGAGATCGCAGGCCGTCTGGACCAGCGGTTCGCGCTGCTCACGACCGGTGCGCGCACCGCCGAGGCGCGGCAGCAGACGCTGCGCGCGACCGTCGACTGGAGCTATGCGTTGCTCACCGAGCGGGAGCAACGCGTGTTCAACCGGCTCGCCGTCTTCCAAGGAGGATGGACCCTGACCGCGGCCGAGGCCGTCGTCAGCGACGCGAGTCTTGAGGTGGGGGAGGTGCTCGACACCATCGGCCGTCTGGTCGAGCGCTCCATGGTGGGTGTCGAGCGAGGCGCCTCAACTCGCTACCGGATGCTGGACACCCTGCGTCAGTACGCCGCCGAGCAGCTGTTCGCTATCGGTGAGCACGAGGCCGTGACCCAACGACACGCGGAGTACTTCCGCGACGTCGTCCAGGACGCCGAGCCACACCTGCGCGGCCACGACCAGCGTGAGACCTTCCAATGGCTACGCAACGAGCAACCCAACATCAGGGCCGCGCTCACGTGGCTGGGTCGGCCAGGTGAGGACCTCGACTCGGCACTTGAGACAGCTGGTGCCCTCGGGCTCTTCTGGCATCTCGGGCGCCACCTGGAGGGCCGGGAGGTCTTGTCCCGCCTGCTGGAATCGGGCACTGGCAGCCCATCTGCGCAGGCGCGCGCCCTCCAGGCGGTCTCCTTGGTGGCGCGTCCACGCGCGTGCCTCGTTCATCCCAGCCCGCGCTGTGCCGAGACCGCCCAGGAGAGCCTGGCTATCTTCGAGGACCTCGGGGACGACTCCCGTGCCGCCCTGTCGCGCGTCCTGCTGGCCGTCGAGGGGGTCACCGGCCAGGACCGCGACCGGGCTGAGGACCTGCTCCGCGAGGCCGAAGCACAGTTCGCAGCCGATGGTGACGCCTGGGGCGATGGCGTTGTTGGCTTCGTGCGCATGGAGACCGCCCTCAAGAACGGGGACGAGACCGCCGCGGTCTCGATCGGACGCGCGA
>JALZMX010000107.1 GCA_030857985.1 Actinomycetota bacterium
ATCGAGCGGCTGGACGCGATGGCGGTCCGCCTACGGGCTGCGGCGCGACGACGGGAACGGGTCTTGGTGGCGACCGGGCATCCGGTCGGGCTGAGGCCAACCCACACCGCCGTCGCTCGGGGTCTGCGCAGGTCCGGCTGCACGCTGCTCACCCCTGCCACCGGCTGGCAGCACCCACCCGGTACGGACTACGGGGGAACGGGCGCCGAGCTCCGCTACCTCGACGACGTCGGTGTTCTCATGGGCGCCGACGGAGCGCTGCAGCACACGCATTCGCCGCTGCCCATGCAGGCGGTGCTGGCCCACCTCGATGCGGCCGGCGAGGCGCCACCCGACCTCGTCGTCGCCGATCACGGCTGGGCAGGTGCCGCGGGGCAGGCCGGATTCGACGCCGTGGGCTTCGCGGACTGCAACGACCCGGCCCTGTTCGTCGGTGAGGCGGAGGGCCGGGTCCTGGTCTGCGTCCCACTGGACGACAACGTGGCTCCGCAGCTGTATGCGCCAATGACCGGATACCTGCTCGGCCGTGCCGGGCTGGCCGAAAGCTAGGGCGGCTCGGCCACTTACGATGCGGCATGACCTCCGCGACGTACACCCTCGTCCTGCTCCGCCACGGCGAGAGCGACTGGAACGCCAGGAATCTCTTCACCGGCTGGGTGGACGTCTCGCTGACCGAGAAGGGGCGCTCCGAGGCCGCCCGGGGTGGCGAGCTGTTGGGGGAGCGGGGCCTGCTGCCCGACCTTCTGCACACCTCTGTGCTCCGGCGGGCGATCGAGACCGCGCAGCTGTCGTTGGAGACCTGCGACCGGCAATGGGTCCCGGTCCGCCGCTCGTGGCGGCTCAACGAGCGTCATTACGGTGCCCTGCAGGGCAAGGACAAGAAGGCGACGTTGGAGCAGTACGGCGAGGAGCAGTTCATGCTGTGGAGACGCTCCTACGACACCCCGCCGCCACAGATCGACGACGACGACGAGTACAGCCAGGTGGGCGACCCGCGTTATGCCGCCCTGCCCGACGAGGCTCAGCCGCGCACCGAGTGCCTGGCTGACGTCGTCGACCGGATGCTGCCCTACTGGTACGACGAGATCGTGCCCGACCTGCGCTCGGGTGCGACGGTGCTGGTGGCGGCGCACGGAAACTCGATGCGCGCCCTGGTCAAGCACCTCGACGGTATGAGCAGGGAGACGGTGGTCGGGCTCAACATCCCGACCGGCATCCCGCTGGTGTACCAGCTCGACGCGGGCATGCGGCCGGTGCGCACCGGCGGGGAGTACCTCGATCCGGATGCGGCGGCCGAAGCGATCCAGGCGGTCGCTCAGCAAGGCCGCTGACGGGTCAGGGGATCGGCACCGCGCGCTCGCCGGTGACGAGATACACCACGCGCTTGGCCATCGACACGGCGTGGTCGGCGATCCGCTCGTAGTAGCGGCCCAGCAGCGCGATGTCGATCGCGGGCTCCACGCCGTACGGCCAGTCCTTGCTGAGCAGGATGCGGAAGCTGGACGCGCGCAGCTGGTCCATCTCCTCGTCCTCGCGCACGAGCTCGTGCGCGGCCTCGATGTCGCGGTCGGCCACCACCTGGGCAGCGCGGCCGATCATCCGCTCGGCGACCACAGCCATCGTGGCGATCGTGTCCACGAACTCCGGCGGGATCGCTGTCACCGGGTAGCGCAGCCGAGCGACCTTGGCCACGTGCACGGCCAGGTCACCCATCCGTTCGAGGTCGCTGACCATGCGCAGGGCGGCGACCAGCATCCGCAGATCACCGGCGACCGGTTGCTGGCGCGCGAGCAGCTCGAAGCTCTTGTCCTCGATCTCCTCGCGGGCGCGGTCGATCTCCGCGTCGGCGCTGATCACTTGCTCGGCCGCCTCCAGATCGGGCTCGAGCAGCGCATCCGTGGCCTTTCGGGTGGCAAGACGCACCGTCCCGGTCATCGCCACCAGTTCGCCGATGATCGCGTCCAGCTGGTCGTAGTAGAGCTTGCGCATGGTGACCACGGTAGGCAGCAGCAGGTGGCCAACGGGCGACGCCCCATGAACTGCCGGTGAACAATGACCGAAACCGCAGGTCGCCGGGGGTCCGAGTGACGAACCGCCGGTGTCACCCTGGATACCATCACAGCTGTGAGCGAGTCGTACGCCGTCGCCGTGGCCGGCGTCGTCGGGCTGCTGCTGGGCGCGTTGGCGGTGCTCGCTTTCCGGGTCAGCGAACGCTCCCAGCAGTCCATCCCCGAGCAGCCGGAGCGGGTCCTCCCGCCGGGTGTGACCGCCGTACTCGCTGTCCTCCGGTCCTCCGCGGTCGTGCTCGACGGCAACGACAACGTGCTCAAGGCCAGTGCTCCCGCCCACGCCCTCGGCCTGGTTCGCGGCAATCGTCTGGGCGTGGACGAACTGCTCGAGCTGGTACGGCAGGTACGCCGCGATGGCCAGATCCGTGAGCGTTCCCTGGTGCTCGGACGTGGGCGCCCCGGCGCATCCACACACGTTGCGGCCCGGGTGGCGCCGCTGGGGAGCCGACTGGTGCTCGTGCTGGCGGAGGACCAGACCCGTGAGCGTCGGGTCGAGGCGCTCCGCCGTGACTTCGTCGCCAACGTCAGCCATGAGCTCAAGACGCCGGTGGGCGCGCTGCAGCTGCTCAGCGAGGCGATCGGCGAAGCGGCCGACGACCCGGAGGCGGTGATCCGGTTCAGCGGCCGGATGCGCGTCGAGTCCGAGCGGCTCACCCGGCTCGTGCAGCAGGTCATCGAGCTCAGCAGGTTGCAGGACGACGACCCGATCGACAGCGTGGTTCCGGTAGCACTCGACGACGTCATCGACAGCGCGATCGACCGCAGTCGCGTCGATGCCCAGCGCCAGGACATCGAGCTCGTGCAGGGCGGAGACCGGGGCGTGCGCACCGTCGGCAACGCCCAGCAGATCGAGGTCGCGCTCGGCAACCTGGTCGAGAACGCCGTTGCCTACAGCGCGGACCGCTCACGCGTCGTGGTCGCGGCCACCACTGCGGCGGACGGCGGTGTCGAGATCAAGGTGACCGACCAGGGCATCGGCATCCCACCCGGGGAGATCGACCGCATCTTCGAGCGCTTCTACCGCATCGACCCTGCCCGTGCCCGGGCGACTGGTGGCACTGGCCTTGGGTTGTCGATCGTCAAGCACGTCGCGGCCAGCCACGGTGGCGAGGTGCGGGTGTGGAGCATGGAGGGGCAGGGCTCCTCGTTCACGCTGTGTCTGCCAGGCAGCACCGCTACCGACGACGTGGTGCGCTCCATCCCGGAGAACCAGCACGGCTCATCTGTGCGCCGTGAGCCGACCCAGGCTGAGGAGGCCGCGTCGTGACCCGAGTGCTCGTCGTCGAGGACGAGGAGAGCTACAGCGACGCCCTCGCCTACATGCTGCGCAAAGAGGGGTTCACGGTGGCTGTGGCGGCGACGGGTCCCGAGGCGTTGACCGAGTTCGAGCGGGCCGGTGCGGACATCGTGCTGCTCGACCTGATGCTTCCGGAGTTGCCCGGCACCGAGGTCTGCCGACGGCTGAGGCAGATGTCCGCGGTTCCGGTGATCATGGTCAGTGCCAAGGACGACGAGGTGGACAAGGTGGTGGGCCTCGAGCTCGGCGCCGACGACTACATCACCAAGCCGTACTCTCCCCGCGAGCTGGTTGCACGCATCCGGGCCGTGCTGCGGCGGGGCCAGGATGTCGACCTCGCGCCGGCCACCCTGGAGGTCGGACCGGTGCGGATGGACGTCGAGCGGCACGTGGTGACCGTCACCGGCACCGAGATCCGGTTGCCGTTGAAGGAGTTCGAGCTGCTCGAGATGTTCTTGCGCAACTCCGGCCGGGTGCTCACCCGCGGTCAGCTCATCGACCGGGTGTGGGGCGCCGACTACGTCGGGGACACCAAGACACTCGACGTACACGTGAAGCGGCTCCGTGCGAAGGTGGAGCCCGACCCGGCGCAGCCGCGCTACCTCGTCACGGTTCGCGGACTCGGTTACAAGTACGACGCCTGAGGGTGGCCGGGCCCACGCCGTATCCAGTCGGCGGCGTCGGTTCGGCGGCGGTGGGTGAGGCTGAACCGGGTCGGCAACTGCGCCACCCAGCTGCTTCGAGCGCGGCCTGACCGGCCGGCCGCGCCGGGCGACCCGTACCGGCTGCTGGTGTTCCGTCTACCCCGGGGGCGGTACGTGGTCGCCGGCACCTCACCTTCGTCGAGCTCGCGTTCGCGACAGCGCTCGACCGGCTACTGGCCGACGCGGTCGGTCAGGTGATCTCGACGTCGGCGTACGCGTTCTCGTCGGTCTCCGTCGGCACCTTCAGCGTGACGTCGTCGGCACGTTCGAACTGCAGCGTGACGGTCTCGAAGAAGCCCGGCCGCAGATCATCGCCGGACACGCCGACGGCCGACAGCTCGTGCAGCTGCACCAGCTGTTCCGGCGGAAGCGGCACCTTGTTGGGCAGCGACGACTCGATCACCCGGCCGTCCTCTGCCTCGACCGCGACCCCCACCAGCGAGTCGTCGGCCGCCGCCTTGTTCAGCAACGTCGCAACCAGCGTGCCGCTGCCCTCGCCGTCGGTGACGATCACCAGGTTGAGCGCATAGACGTCACCGCCGCGGTCGTTCGTGCCGACGCCGGGCGTGTAGGGCTCCTGCACCGGGGAGTCGAAGCCGGAGGCGCAACCGCCGAGCACCGGCGCGAGAACCCCCACGAGCAGCGCGGCGACGCCGTTGCGCCGGTACGCCGAGTCGCCACGAGCAGGGCGCGGAAAGCGGTGCGGCACGTGGGTGGTTCCTCTCGGGGCACTCGATGAGGCGGTGGCAGGCGCAGAACACAACCGCGATCAGCGTAGCGATGGCCGCAGTGGTGCGCCGTGCCGGCACCGCTGCGCAGCGGCGCAGGATCCCCCGCAGGCACGACAAACCCCTTCTTGTCAAGCCCTGATTTGCGCTCTGACCTGCGCAAACGTCGGAAGAGTCGTCGACACGCCGTGATACATTGGTGGCCTACGAAGGGGTACCTGACAGATGACTTTTGCAGTCGGCGAGACGGTGGTCTACCCCAATCACGGTGCCGCCGTGATCGAGGACATCGAGACCCGTCAGATCAAGGGTGAAGACAAGAAGTACCTCGTGCTCCGCATCGTTGCGCAGAACGACCTCGTGGTCCGGGTGCCGGCCTGCAACCTCGATCTGGTCGGTGTGCGCGATGTCGTGGACAAGGCGGGGTTGGAGCGCGTGTTCGCGGTGCTGCGCGCCCAGCACACCGAGGAGCCCACGAACTGGTCGCGTCGCTACAAGGCCAACCTGGAGAAGTTGCACTCCGGGGATGTCATGAAGGTCTCCGAGGTGGTGCGCGACCTGTGGCGCCGTGAGCGCGAACGCGGTCTGTCCGCGGGCGAGAAGCGCATGCTCGCCAAGGCCCGCCAGATTCTCGTCTCCGAGCTGGCCCTGGCCGAGAACACCAACGAGGACAAGGCCGAGGCACTCCTCGACGAGGTCCTCGCCTCCTAGGCCATCGGTGCCCCGACGTGGCTACTGCGGTGATCGTGCCGGCAGCGGGGCTCGGTGTCCGGATGGGTCCGGGGGCGCCCAAGGCGCTGCGCGGTCTTGCTGGTGAGCCCCTGCTCGTGCACGCGGTCCGGTCGTTGTGGTCCTCCGGTGTGCTCGACACCGTGGTGGTGGCAGCGCCGCCGGGGCAGTCAGAGGTCGTGCGCGAGCTGGTGCTCGGTGCGGTCGCCGGCGTCGACCTGATCGTGGTCGACGGCGCTGCGACTCGCCGGGCCTCGGTGTCCGCCGGGTTGGACGCACTCCCGGCGCGCGCGCCCGGACACGTCGACGTCGACGTCGTACTCGTGCACGACGCGGCCCGTCCCTTCGTACCGGTGGATCTGGTGCGTCGCGTGGTTGCTGCGGTGCGCGACGGAGCGGCCGCGGTGGTGCCGGTGCTCCCGGTCGTCGACACCGTCAAGCAGGTCGCCGGCCGCGTCGTCGTCGGCACCGTCGATCGCTCGCACCTGCGGGCCGTCCAGACCCCTCAGGGTTTCACCCGCGACGTGTTGGCGCGTGCGCACGCTGCGGGCTCAACCGCCGACGCCACCGACGATGCCACCGACGACGCAGGCCTGGTCGAGGCGCTGGGCATCCACATCAACATCGTCGACGGCAGCCCGGAAGCGCTGAAGGTCACCCGAGACTTCGACCTCCGAGTCGCCGCGATGATCCTGCGGTCCCGCTCCAATCTCGGTTGACCGCGCCGACCGCGGCGCACCCGGTTACTCCTCCCGCTCAGCGGTGCCTCGCGTCCTCTGCGGTCATGTGGTCGCGGTTGCACCCCAGCCGTGCCAGCGGTCAATCTCGATCCAGGCGCTGACCCGACCGCGGTCGCGAACACGGTAGGGCTGGCCGGTGTAGTGCCGCGCCAGCCGGTCGATGTCGACCAGGCCCTCGTCGTCGTACATCTCGACGACCCGGCCCTGCATGCTCACGTGCGTGTACCAGTCGTCGGCGGCCAGGACGCTGAGGGTGACCCGCGAATCGTTGCGCAGATAGTCCAGCCGCTTGCGTCCCTCGTCCATGTTGACCAGGATCCGGCCGTCGTCGAGCAGGTACCAGGTGGCAACGGAGACCGGCTGGCCGTCGGCGCGGATGGTCGCGATGACCGACGGGTTCGGCTCGGCGAGCAGATCGGTGACCTTGTCGGGAATTGGTGGTGTCGGCATGGCCCGACAGTATCCCGGGGAAGCGGGTGGAGCGGCCTGCGGTGTAGAGCGCGCCACCGCGGGTATGTCGCGAGGGATCGACGACAACTGACCATCGACTGCGGAGGGACCTCCCATGACCACCACTCCCGAAGAGCCTCTGCGCGACGAGGACATGGAGACGACCACCGACGACGCCACCGGTCCTGCCGGTACCAGCCTCGACACCGATGCAGACGGCACCGACGCGAACGGGACCGACGGTGACAGCACCGACACGACGGACGGTGACTCCACCGACGCAGACGGCACGGACGCAGACGGCACCGACGCAGACAGCACCGACGCCTGAGCCTTGGACGCGCTCGAGCTGCTGTGCGGCGATGCCCAGAACTTCGTCGAGAAGCTTTGGGCACGCCGTGTGCACGTGCACCGGTCCGACTCCGACGAGCTGGTGGGGTTGCTCCGACTCGACGATGTCGACCATCTGGTGACCAGCACCGGGTTGCGCACCCCGGCGCTGAGGCTGGCGAAGGACGGGTCGGTGCTGCCGTCCTCGAGCTTTACCCGTTCGGCCACCCTCGCCGGTGCCGCCGTGACCGGGCTGCTCGACGTCAACAAGGTGCTGGACCTCTTCGAGTCCGGAGCCACCGTGGTGCTGCAAGGCCTGCACCGTTACTGGAGCCCGCTCACCGCGCTGACCCGCGATCTGGAGCTGGCACTCGGGCATCCCTGCCAGGCCAACGCCTACCTCACGCCGCCGGGATCGCAGGGCTTTGCGTTGCATTCCGACACGCACGACGTGTTCGTCTTCCAGACCTACGGCCGCAAGCAGTGGGAGCTGCACGATGAGGCCGGCGTCGCTGAGGTGCTGATGGAGTCGGGTACGTCGATGTACCTCCCGGCCGGGACGCCTCACGCCGCTCGCACGCAGGACAGCGCATCGCTGCACGTCACGGTCGGGATCAACCGGGTCAGCTGGCGCCAGGTCCTCGACCGCGCCGTGCGGACGGTGCTCACAGACCCAGCGCTGGACGAGCCGATCCCCGCCGGCTACCTGCACGACCGGGCGGCCTTCGGCGCCGAGCTCGGCACTCGCCTCTCGGCACTGGGGGAAAGCATCGGTGGGTGCGACCCCGAGAAGGCGGCCTCGGCCGAGATCGAGCGCTTCCTCTCCACCCGCAACGCAGCCGTGCCCGGGGGCCTTCGTGACCGGCTGCAGGTGCGCTCACTCGACGACGACACCCGGCTGCGCCGGCGCCCTGGCTCGGTCTGCCTGCTGGTGCCGACCGGCGACCGACTGCGGATCCTGCTCGGTGATCGCGAGCTACGCGTGCCAGCCCGTCTGCGCGAGCCGCTCGAGCATGTCCGCGAGCATGCCGAGTTGTGCCCGGCCGACCTGTCCCCGTGGCTCGACGAGGCGAGCCGCGGGGTGCTCGCCCGTCGTCTCGTCGTGGAGGGTCTGCTCGAGGTCGTCGCTCGAGCAACGCCTTGAGCGGTGCCTCGAGCGGGGCCTTCCGCTGCAGCGCCCACAGCGCGACGCTGGCCGAGCACTTGGTCGGGACAGCATCGACAGTGAGCGCATTCCTGTTGCTCGAAGCCCCTGGTCCGTGGGGCGCAGATGCCCTGCGTGACTCGCGGCTCCCCGACACGTTCTCGGTCGAGCTCGCGGGTCGCTGCCGCGCTGCAGGGGTCCGTCCACTGCTGATCCGCCGGCACGGACGTTCGCGTCCGAGCCGCACCCGTTGCTTTGCGGCGTACGCGAGTCCTCGGCGGCCGTGGCTGGAGACGGCGGCGCTGACGCGACCCGAGGATGTACTCGACCTCGACCTCAGGCAACTGGGTCTGGGCCGCTCGCTCGGCCTTGACGCTCACCCGGAGCCGATCTTCCTCGTGTGCACCCACGGTCGTCACGACCCCTGCTGCGCCGAGCTCGGACGCCCGCTGGCGGCTGCGCTGACAGCAGCGAGACCCGACCAGACCTGGGAGTGCTCACACATCGGTGGTGACCGCTTCGCCGGCAACTTGATGGTGCTGCCGGACGGTCTCTACTACGGCCGGGTCGACCCCTCCAGCGGACCGAGGATCGCGGCCGAGCACCTGGCTGGGCGCCTCGACCTCGATCACCTGCGCGGCCGTGCCGGCTACGGCTTCGCCACCCAGGCGGCGGAGTGGCACCTGCGCAGGAGGCTCGACCTGTTCGGTGTCGAGCAGGTCGAGCTCGAGAGCCAAGCGATCCGTGGCGGCATCACCACAGTCGTGTTCACCCTCGACAGCCGTCAGCGTTGGCGAGTCTCCGTCGGGGCGACGCACGCAGAGCCCCAGCAGCTGACCTGCCGATCCGACCGGTTGCGCCGCGCCCTGCAGTTTCAGCTGGTCGCGGTCGAGCCCATCGGGCCGGTCGACGGGCCATGACCGGCGCAGCGGGGGAGGTGTGCGCCGGCGCTACTTCGCGGGCTTGGCCGGTGCAGACTTGGCCTTTGGCGTTGCGGTCTTGCCCTTGGTGGGCGCCGCCTTGTCGAGGTACTGCTTGAGTGCCTTGCGGCTGAGCTGTGAGACGGTCAGCCCTTCGCCGTCGGCGACGTCCTTGGCCCGCTTGCGCAGACCGGGAATGACCCGGAACGCGATCTGCGGCGAAGGCTTGTCCTGCGCCCCGAGGGAGGGACGTCCGGCCTTCTTCTGACCCTTGCGCTTCCCGGTGGCCTTCGCGGCGGTGGTGGGTGTGCTCTCGTCACTTTCGGTCATGGAACTCTCCTGTGCTGATCGGCTGAGCGACTCACCGCTCAGGCGGACGACCTGTCCGCCACCCTCCAATTCTGTCAGACAAAATCGGATTGTGTCAAACATTGTTTCGCCTGGTTGCGCCGTCGGCGGTGCGGCGCGGCGTTCCTACGGGAGAGCGCGGTATAGCCGCGGCAACGCCTTCTCGACCCGGCTCGAGAAGGCGGCGAACGGGGTGGCGAGCACGGTCTGCTCAGCGCCGCGACCGGTCCTCTTCCAGGTGCCGATGACTTCGCCACCGGCGACCACGGTCGGCGCGAACATGCCGTTCTTGCCTGGGATGATGCGCGGGGCGAACTCGGCGGGCAGCGCCGCGCCGCGGTCCTGGTAACCCAGCATGAACTCGTCGAAGCCTGGCAGCAGGAAGACGCCTTGCGCGCGTCTTCGGCACGCGTCGAGCAGGGCTGGCGTATCTGGGTCCATGTAGTACTCGACGCCGTCGACCTCGATGTGTTCGAGTTGGGGTCTCGCGACGTCGAGCCCGGTCTTGACGTCGGCCGCGAGCAGCTTCGTCCACCATGCGAAGTCTCTGACGGTGGCCGGTCCGTGGCTGCGGAAGTAGCGCAGCGCCCACTCACCGAGCGCCTCCTCGCGCTCCAGCCGCCTGGGGTTGGCCACCCACTCGTCGACAAGCACGATCTGCTGCTCGCCGCCTCGCACCGGGCCGTAACACAGCGTTCCGGTCTGTGCGAGAAGCCAGAGCAGGTGGTAACCGCGCTGTTTCACCGTCAGCAGGCCGGCTTCGTCCCAGATGGTCAGCAGGGCGGCCCTGGCCAGTTGCCGCGAACCCGACAAGGCATCCGTGGCCAGCCGGGCGGCGTGCTCGATCAGGGGCGTGTCCAGGGCGAGCTCTGCGCGTCGCGATGCAGCTCCGGCGAGCACGCGCTCGGTCGTGAGGTCCAACATCCAGGGCAGGTCCTCGGCGAGGACGAAGTGCAGGGTGCCGCGCATCGGCCACGACCTGACCACCTCACCGGCGTTCAGCGCTGCATCGACACCATCGCGGACCCGCGCCTGCGTGCGCATCGCGATCGAGGTGAGGGCGCCGGGATAGTCCTGTGCCTGCGCGGCGGTGAGCCAGCGCACGGCCTCGGTCGCCGTGGCGGAGCCTGGACCGGCGATGCGCTGCGCTGCAAGTCTCAGCAGAGCGATGTCGCGCCGGGTCGTCATGACTGCCAGACTCTAGCCGGATTGCCGACAAGGTGGGGGAGCATCCGCCTACTCGACCGCCGGGCTGGGTGGACGGGCAGGATGGGGCCGTGAACCTCGACATCGCGCGCGTCCGCAACGCGTTCCCCGCGCTCACCCAGGGTGTTGCCCACTTCGACGGGCCTGGCGGGTCGCAGGTGCCCGTTCCGGTCGCCCGAGCGGTTGCCGACGCGCTCTGCTCGGGGATGGCGAACCGGGGCTCGGTCACCGCAGCCGAGCAACGCGCTGAGGCAGTCGTCGTGGCCGCTCGCGAGGCCGTCGCCGACCTGCTCGGGGGCCGTGCTGGTGGGGTCGTGTTCGGCCGATCCATGACACAGCTGACATACGACGTGGCGAGGGCGCTCGCCAAGCAGTGGAGCGGACCTGACGAGGTGGTCGTGACCCGCCTGGACCATGACGCGAACATCCGCCCCTGGGTGCAGGCCGCCGACTCCGCCGGCGTCAAGGTGCGCTGGGCGGACTTCGACCGGGAAACCGGCGAGCTCCCGGTCAGCGCGGTGTCGGACCTGCTCTCACCTCGGACCCGGCTGGTCGCTGTCACCGCGGCGTCGAACCTGCTGGGCACCCGGCCCGACGTCGCTGCCATCGCCGAGGTGGCGCACGAGGTCGGTGCCCTGGTCTACGTCGACGGCGTACACCTGAGCGCACATGCACCGGTCGACGTGGTCGAACTCGCAGCGGACTTCTTCGTCTGTTCGCCGTACAAGTTCTTCGGTCCGCACCTCGGCGCGATGGTCGCCGACCCGGCACTGCTCGAGACGCTGCACCCCGACAAGCTGCTGCCGTCGAGTGACGCGGTGCCAGAGCGGTTCGAGCTGGGCACGTTGCCCTACGAGCTGCTGGCCGGCACCAGGGCTACGGTCGACTTCATCGCCGACCTCGTGCCTGGAGTGGGCAGCCGCCGGGATCGCGTCCGGGCCTCGATGACGGCGGTGGAGGCGCACGAGAACCGCCTGTTCGCCCGGCTGCACGAGGGGTTGCGCCGGATCGACGCCGTGCGCCTGCACGGCCGACCACGGCGCCGCACGCCCACCGCGCTGTTCTCGGTGCGCGACCGCACACCGCGCGAGGTCTACGAGCTGCTCGCCGGACGCGGGGTCAACGCGCCGGCAGGCAGCTTCTACGCCCTCGAGGCGGCGCGCTGGATGGGCCTCGGCGAGACAGGGGCGGTGCGCGCCGGTCTCGCGCCCTACTCGAACGGCGAGGACGTCGACCGGCTCCTCGAAGGCGTTCTCGAGGCGTGCCGATGAGGCGCGCGGTGCTGGTCACCGGCGGTTCACGCGGGATCGGCCGTGCGGTGGCGCAGGCCTTCGCCGCCAACGGCGACCAGGTGGCGGTGCACTACGGGTCATCCGCGGACGAGGCGGCTCGGACCGTCGACTCGCTGACGGGTGGTGGGCACCTCACGGTGCAAGCCGACTTGGCCGAGGCCGAGGAGGTACGCCGGGCGGTCGATGCCGCCGCCGACGGACTGGGCGGGCTGGACGTGCTGGTGAACAACGCCGGCCTGTTCACCGCGCACCCGCCCACCAGCACGTCGTACCAGGACTGGCAGGCGGCCTGGTCGCGAACGCTCGCGGTGAACCTCGTGGGCGCGGCCAACGCGACCTACTGCGCGCTCCCGCACCTCATCGCCGCCGGTGGCGGCGCGGTGGTGAACGTCTCCAGCCGGGGAGCCTTCCGCGGCGAGCCGGAGTG
>JALZMX010000115.1 GCA_030857985.1 Actinomycetota bacterium
TCAGGTAAGGAAGCACGACCGCCCATGGCGGCAACAAGTCCCGAACGTGGCGGGGAGCGAGAGAAGCCGTCCGTACGGCGCCCTGAGCTTGCGGTCCCGGCCGGTTCTGCATCCCGCCAGCGACGATGAAGAACATCGTCAGGAGAAAGACGACTCGCTGTGAGACCGACTGGGAGTCCTCTCCCAATATGGCCTCGCCCCCGACCAACCACAACACGGCGACGGGGCCGGCAGTCGCACCCCAGAGGCGCCACCTCCGGTATTCGCCAGCCTGCTCCATCAGATCCGTTCGTTCAGGCAAACCGCAACGACGCAGCAACCGCCGGCTCCAGTTGACGTGCCTCAACCGACTCGGCGATGCGCTGACGCTCATGGTTACCTCCTGGTGTACCACTCAGATGGTACACAAGACGTCCCTCTGTCAGCGGCGTTGCCAGTCGGCATGAGAATCGTTGGAGTGGCTCCGGTCGAGCAACGTTGGGTGCATCGTCCGTGTCCTGACCCGGGCAAGCTACCCAACCTTCGCTCAGCGGCGCTCAACGGGACTCAGCTGCGGAACGGCGGGTCGCTGGCCGCCCAGATCAGGTCGAGGATCTGCTCGGCGTGGTCGCCGCTGACGAGCCGGGGCGTGAAGGTGGAGTCCATCGCATACGGCACAAACCTGGCTCCTCGCAAGGTGTCATCCCAGAACACGAGCTCGAGCAGGGCGCCTTCCATGGTCTCGCGCATGAAGTCCATGTCGAAGACGAAGTTGCCCAGCGAGTGCACGATCAGCCGGTCGCGGTGCACCTGCACCCCCTGCACCCAGTGCGGGTGTCCGCCGACCACGATGTCGGCGCCGGCGTCGAGCAGCGCGCGTCCGACGCGGCGCTGGGCCGGCACCGGCTGGTTGGTGTACTGCTCACCCCAGTGCGGCATGGCAATGACCACGTCGACGTGCCGGTCGAGCCGCTCGATGCCGCCGGTGAAGCTGGCCAGGTCGCGCTGGTCCAGCGGTCCGGTGCGCGGGGGCATCCGGATCTCGGCCGCTCCCGGCGTACGACGGGTCGCGCGCGGCGTCTCACCGATCGCGTTGAAGGCGACGAAACCAAACCGGATCCCGCCGTGCTCGAGCACCGCCGGTCGCCAGGCGGCGGTGCCGTCACGACCCGCACCCACCCGCTCGATGTCGCTGGCGTCGATCCGGCGCAGGGTGCGGCGCAGGGCCGACGGGCCGAAGTCGCCGGTGTGGTTGTTGGCTAGTGACAACAGGTCGAACCCGGCGTCGTCGAGCCCGTCCAGCACCGTGGGCGGCGCCGCGAACGAGTCGTCGCCCTGGCGGGGAGCACCGGCGCGCGACAGCGTGCTCTCGAGGTTGCCGACGGTGAGGTCGGCGCGGGCCAGCCGGTCCTGCAGCGGGCGCAGCGGGGCGCTCACGTCACCGGCGGCGGCCGCGAGGTCACCGACCCGCCGCCCCAGCATGATGTCGCCGGTGACGGTGATCGTGGTGACCTGGGGCGGCGGCTGCGAGGTCCGCACCCGGAGCGGATATGCCCGGGGCGAGCGCAACGGGTCGACGCCGTCGACCCGCAGCACCTGCATTGTGGGACCAACCCGGGAGGCACGCACCGCCGCCACCACGTCCGGGTCTCGCTGCGTCGCAGCCACCGCGCCGGCTCCGCGGCGGACCTCCAGCGGAGCCGGTGTGGCGCCGAGCGAGGCCCAGTCGCGGATCTCACCGCGGACCAGGCTGCGCGCCAGGCGTCGACCGAGGTCGAGCGGTGGTCGGCGTGGGTGCACGGCCAGCGCCAGAGGTTCGGTGCGCCGAGGCGCGGCGGGCTCCGATGCAGACCCGGTCGGCTCCGGCTGCGTCTCGGTGGGCCGGGGGGTCGGCGCACTCTGCGAGGTCGAGGGCGAGGGCGACGGCAATGGCCCGGTGCGGGGCTCAGCCGCCGTACATGCGGTGGCGACGAGCACGGCGAGGACCAGCCCCGCCGCTGCGGCCGGGCGTACCCCCGGCGAAAGTGCCACACCGCGACCCTACGTGTGCGAAGACCCCCTGCGGGGCCGCGCGCTTGCCAAGACCGGCTACCGTTCATCCCGATTCTGCCGGGCGGAGGAGCAAGGCCGAGGAGCAAGGCCGAGGAGCAAGGCCGAAGGAGTGAAGGACAGCGTGGCCACCGAGACTGCGACCAGCGCCGACGGGGGTCGTCGACTCGTCATCGTCGAGTCGCCGGCTAAGGCTCGTACGATCGCGGGCTACCTCGGGCGTGGCTACGTGGTCGAGTCGTCGATCGGGCACATCCGAGACCTGCCGCAGAGTGCGGCCGAGATCCCGGCCAGGCTCAAAGGGGAGTCCTGGGCCAGGCTCGGCGTCAATGTCGACCAGGGCTTCGAGCCCGTGTACGTCGTACCGCGGGACAAGAGGCCTCAGATCACCAAGCTGAGGAAGCTGCTCGAGGACTCCGACGAGCTGTTCCTCGCCACCGACGAGGACCGCGAGGGCGAGGCGATCGCCTGGCACCTGCTCGACGAGCTCAAGCCGTCGGTGCCGGTCCGGCGGATGGTGTTCCACGAGATCACCGCGCAGGCCATCCGCGCCGCGGTCGAGAGCGCCCGTGACATCGACGCGCACCTGGTCGACGCGCAGGAGACCCGGCGCATCCTCGACCGGCTCTACGGCTACGAGGTCTCGCCGGTGCTGTGGAAGAAGGTCATGAGCGGGCTGTCCGCCGGCCGGGTGCAATCCGTGGCGACCCGCCTGGTGGTCGACCGCGAGCGGGAGCGGATCGCCTTCCGGATCGCGCACTACTGGGATCTCGAGGCGGTCTTCGTGGCGGATGCGGATGCTGCCGGCGGGGACGGCCCGCGCACGTTCCCGGCCAGGCTGGCCTCCGTCGACGGGGCCAGGGTCGCGTCCGGGCGTGACTTCTCCTCCACCGGCGCGTTGAAGGCCGACACCGGCGTCGTACACCTCGACGAGGCCCGCTCCGGAGCGCTCGCCGCCAGCCTGCGCGAGCAGGCCTTCGCCGTGCGCTCGGTGGAGGCCAAGCCCTACACCCGCAAGCCCTATGCCCCGTTCCGGACCACCACGCTCCAGCAGGAGGCGTCGCGCAAGCTCGGGTACGGCGCCGCCCGCACCATGCAGGTCGCCCAGCGGCTGTACGAGAACGGTTTCATCACCTACATGCGCACCGACTCGATCACGTTGTCGGAGACCGCGATCGCGGCCGCGCGTGACCAGGTGCGCGAGCTCTTCGGCTCCAACTACCTGCCCGACGCGCCGCGGGTCTACCAGAGCAAGGTCAAGAACGCGCAGGAGGCGCACGAGGCGATCCGGCCGGCCGGCGAGTCGTTCCGTACGCCGGCCGAGACCGGCCTCGCTGGTGAGCAGTTCCGGTTGTACGAGCTGATCTGGATGCGCACCGTGGCCTCGCAGATGAAGGACGCGCAGGGACGCTCGGTGACGATCCGGCTCGGTGCACGGGCCACCACCGGTGAGGACTGCGAGTTCAGTGCGTCGGGCCGGATCATCACGTTCCACGGCTTCCTCAAGGCCTATGTGGAGGGCGCCGACGACCCGGAGACGGAGCGTGACGACCGCGAGACGCGGCTGCCCAACGTCTCCGAGGGCGATCACGTCGCCGTCGAGTCGATCGACTCGGCGGCGCACGAGACCCGGCCGCCGGCGCGTTACACCGAAGCGACACTGGTCCGCGAGCTCGAGCAGCGCGAGATCGGCCGGCCCTCGACGTACGCCTCGATCATCGGCACCATCCTGGGGCGCGGCTACGTCTACAAGAAGGGCACCGCGCTGGTGCCGGCGTGGCTGGCCTTTGCGGTGATCCGGCTGCTGGAGCGGCATTTCGCCCGGCTCGTCGACTACAGCTTCACCGCCGACATGGAGGACGTCCTCGACGAGGTGGCCGCCGGGCGGCGGGTCGCTCGCGAGGTGCTCGCCCGCTTCTACTTCGGCGGTGGCGACGGCAACGACATGGCGGGGTTGAAGCAGCTGGTCACCGAGCTGGGTGACATCGACGCCCGCGAGCTGTCCACGTTCGAGGTGGGCGAGGGGGTCGACGTGCGGGTTGGCCGCTACGGCCCGTACGTCGAGGACACCGCGGACGGCAGCCGGGCGAACATCCCCGAGGACCTGCCACCCGACGAGCTGACCCTGGAGCGGGCCCGGCAGCTGCTCGCCAACCCCGCCGGCGCGGAGAACGTGCTCGGCACCGATCCGCAGACCGGTCGCACGGTGGTCGCCAAGAACGGCCGCTACGGCCCCTACGTCACCGAGGTGCTGGAGGACGACGCGCCCAAGGGTGCCGCCAAGGCGCGAACGAGCTCGTTGTTCGCCTCGATGTCGCTCGACACCCTCACGCTCGAGGAGGCGCTGCGGCTGCTGACGCTGCCGCGGGTGCTCGGGCCGGATCCCGACACCGGAGAGGAGGTCCAGGCGGCGAACGGCCGCTACGGCCCCTACATCCGTCGGGAGAAGGAGACCCGGTCGCTGGAGTCGGAGGAGCAGCTCTTCACGATCACCCTCGACCAGGCCGTCGAGCTGCTGCGCCAGCCCAAGCGGCGCGGCCGGGCGGCGGCCGCCGGACCGCTGCGCGAGCTCGGCGAGGACCTGCAGACCAAGAACCCGATCGTGGTGAAGAACGGCCGGTTCGGACCCTACGTGACCGACGGTGAACACAACGCCACGCTGCGGCGTGAGGACAGCGTCGAGGACATCACGCTGGAACGGGCTTCGGAACTGCTCGCGGACAAGCGCGCCAAGGGTCCGGCGCCGAAACGCCGTGCCACCAAGAAGACCGGAACCACCAAGAAGACCGCGGCGACCAAGAAGACTCCGGCGACCAAGAAGACTCCGGCGAAGAAGACTCCGGCGACGAAGACGGCAGCCAAGAAGGCTGCGACCAAGAAGGCCGCCGCCAGAAAAGCCTGATCCAATCCCGTCGGTGGGGTCACTAGGCTGACCGCGTGACCTCCCGTCCACTCGTCGCGGGCATCGCCACGGGGCCGGCGCATTCCCTGCGCGCGGTGCTGCGGGTGCGCGCGTTCCGGCGGCTGTGGATCGGCCTCGGCCTGTCCAGCCTGGGCGACTGGCTGGGTCTGCTGGCGCTGACCGCGTTCGCCAGTGATCTGGCCGGCGCAAGTTATGCGGACCGCAACTTCGCGATCGCGGCCGTGCTCTTCCTGCGGGTGTTGCCCGCCGTCGTCATCGGTCCGGTCGCGGGCTACATCGCCGACCGGCTGGACCGCCGTTGGACGCTGATCGTCGGCGACGTCCTGCGCTTCGCCCTGTTCGCCTCGATCCCGATGGTCGGCACCCTGACCTGGGTCTTCATCGTGACGGTGTTGGTCGAGGCGATCAGCCTGGTGTGGCTGCCGGCCAAGGACGCCACCGTGCCCAACCTGGTGCCGCGCGAGCGGCTGGAAGCGGCCAATCAGCTGTCGCTGGCCACCACCTACGGCTCGGCGTTGCCGGCGGCTGGCATCTTCACCCTGCTCACGCTGTCCACCCGCGGCATCAACTCGCTGTTCGCCGACCTCGACCTCAGCTCGGTCGATGTGGCGCTGTACGGCAATGCGGTGAGCTATCTGATCTCGGGCCTCGTCATCGCGACGATCCGCGAGATTCCCCGAGGTCCGGCGGTTGCGCCATCGGAGCAGCGCAGCGCATGGCGCACCGTGGTCGACGGCTGGACGTTCGTGGTCACCACCAAGGTCGTGCGGGGCCTGGTCGGTGGAATCGTGGGCGCGTTCGGCGCTGGTGGAGTGGTGATCGGTCTCGCCCGCGTGCACGTGGACGACCTCGGCGGCGGCGACCCGGCGTACGGCGTGCTCTTCGGTGCCGTCTTCATGGGTCTGGCCCTCGGCATGTGGCTGGGGCCACGGATCCTGGGCGGACTGTCACGACGCCGGCTGTTCGGGCTGTCCCTCACCGCGGCCGGCGTACTGCTGACCCTGCTCGCGCTGGTCCCCGACCTGACGTTGATCTCGATCATCGTGCTGGTGCTGGGCTTCAGCTCGGGGATCGCCTGGATCACCGGCTACACGCTGCTCGGGCTCGAGGTCGAGGACGCCATGCGCGGGCGCACGTTCGCGTTCGTGCAGTCGATGATCCGGCTGGTGCTCGCGCTCGTGCTCGCCGCCGCTCCGCTGCTCGCCGGACTCATCGGCACCCACAGCGTCGAGGTCAACGACGACCTAACCCTCGACTACAACGGCGCCGCCTGGACGTTCCTCATCGCCGGTATCGGGGCGACCGTCGTCGGCGTGATGGCCTACCGCCAGATGGACGACCGGCGCGGGGTGCCGTTGCTGCAGGACCTGCGCCGGGCGTTCGCCAGCTCGCCCTCCGTCTACTCCGACACCGGAGTCTTCATCGCGCTGGAAGGCGGCGATGGTGCCGGCAAGTCGACGCAGGCGCGGCGGCTGGCCGAGTGGCTGCGGACCGAGGGCTTCCAGGTGGTGCTGACACACGAGCCGGGTGACAGCGAGGTCGGTCGCCGGCTGCGCGAGATCTTGCTCGATCCGGCAACCGGTGAGCTGTCGCACCGCACCGAGACACTTCTGTACGCCGCCGACAAGGCCGAGCACGTGGACAAGCTGATCTGGCCGGCGCTGCAGCGCGGCGCAGTCGTCATCACCGACCGCTACATCGACTCGATGCTCGCCTACCAGGGCGGCGGCCGCGAGCTGCGCGCCGACGAGGTGGAGCGGTTCGCGCGGTGGTCGACCGCCGACCTGCACCCGCACCTCACGGTCCTGCTCGACCTGAACCCCGCGGTGGGACTGACCAGGACATCCGGGCAGGACCGGTTGGAGGCCGAGTCGCTGGGGTTCCACGAACGGGTCCGGTCGTCCTTCCTCAGCCTCGCGGCGAGCCATCCGGAGCACTACCTCGTAGTCGACGCCTCGATCACTCCTGAGGAGATCACGGAAAGGGTGCGGGCTCGGATCCGGCCGTTGCTGGTGGCGGCCCGCCGGCGGGCTCAGGACGAGTCCAGACCGACGGTGCAGGCATGACGACGTCGGCGGAGGTCGGATCGGTCGAGGGTGTGTGGGCAGATCTCGTTGGCCAGGAGCCAACCGTGCAGGTGCTGCGAAAGGCGGTCGGGGCAGCGTCGCGCGCCCTGGCAGGAGGGCCGTCGTCCGGGATGACGCACGCCTGGCTGTTCACCGGGCCGCCGGGCTCCGGACGGTCGAACGCCGCCCGCGCCTTCGCAGCTGCACTGCAGTGTCCCGATGCAGGCTGCGGGAGTTGTCTGTCGTGCCGCACGGCGCTGGCCGGATCGCATCCCGACGTGACGCTGTTGCGGACCGAACAGCTGTCGATCAAGGTGGACACCGTGCGCGAGCTGGTCCGCAAGGCGGCGATGTCGCCGACCGGTGCCCGCTGGCAGGTGCTGGTGGTGGAGGACGCCGACCGGTTGACCGAGCAGGCCGCCGACGCCTTGCTCAAGAGCGTCGAGGAACCGGCGTCGCGTACCGTCTGGCTGCTGTGCGCCCCGACCGTCGAGGACGTCGCGGTGACGATCCGATCTCGCTGTCAGCTGCAGGGGCTGCGCACTCCGCCTGCCGCGGCGGTGGCCCAGGTGTTGGCCGCGCGCGACGGCGTACCGGAATCCGTGGCGACGTTTGCCGCTCGGGCGTCCCAGGGCCACATCGGCCGGGCAAGGGCGCTTGCGATCGACGAGGAGACGCGCAACCGGCGACGGGAGGTGCTGTCGCTGCCGGCGCGGCTGGTCGACCTGGGCGCCTGCATGACCGGCGCTGCCAACCTGGTGGAGGCGGCCGCTGAGGAGGCGGCGCCGATCGCCGCCCGCCTCGACCAGCGCGAGCGGGCCGACCTGGACCTTGCGCTGGGTGCAGGGACCCGTGGGGCCAAGGCGCGCGGTGCACAAGCTGCAGTCAAGGAGCTGGCTGACGGGCAGAAGGCACGGCTCAAGCGGCTGCAGCGAGACGCGCTCGACCGTGCGCTGGTCGACCTGATGTCGTTGTACCGTGACGTGCTGGTGCTCCAGACCGGAGCCACCGTCGACTTCGTGAACCAAGAGCTGCAGCGCGACATCGAGACGCTGGCTCGGCGCGGCAGCCCCGAGGCGACACTGCGGCAGATCCAGGCGATCCTCGACTGCCGGGAGGCGCTGGAAGGCAACGTCGCCCAGCTGCTGGCCGTAGAGGCCCTGATGGTCACCCTCACCCGCCCCTGACCCCGGCCCGTCGTGCCGAGGTTGCGCATCTGCCCCACCCCCTCGTGCCGAGGTTGCGCATCTGCCCCATCCTGGCGCGGGGCCGTCTTCTCGCCGCCGCGCCGTAACACATTCGGGTACGCACATCGGTGGCGAGACGTGACGCAACCTGTCATGCGGGATCGAGTCGACCCGCAACCTCGACGGCCAAGTGAGACTGATGCGCAATCTCGGCGGGAGGCGGGAAAGGGTAGGTGTTGCGCCGTCGTCCACAGGGTCCGCGGTCCGGACTGACGTCCGGGGGCGCCGACGTAGGGTGTTCAGGTGGGGATGACGAGGGCGGTGCTGCCGCCGTACCGCAGCCGTCACCTCGGCGTAGCGCTGGCCGCCTTGTGGAC
>JALZMX010000146.1 GCA_030857985.1 Actinomycetota bacterium
TGTCGCCGGTGATCCAACGCTCGAGGAAGGGGTAGAGACCGAGCACGGTGAACAACAGACCCATGAGCAGGACACCGGGCACGAAGACGTTCCAGCTGAGCGTGTAGCCGAACAGGTTGGTCTCCCAATTCGGCATCAGCCGCAGGCCACCGTCGAGCCATCCCATGTACCAGTCGGGCTGGGAACCGGCGGTCACCTCCGCCGGGTTGTAGGCGCCGTACTTCCACACCGGGTTGATCTGGAGCAGCGCACCCATGAGCGCGGTGACGCCGAAGACGAGGAAGAAGAAGCCACCAGCCTTGGCCATGTAGACCGGCATCAGCGGGTAGCCGACCACGTTCTTCTCGGTACGGCCGGGGCCGGGCCACTGCGTGTGCTTGTGGTAGACGAGCAGCAGCATGTGTGCCGTGATCAGGCCGAGGATCAGCCCCGGCAGCAGCAACACGTGCACGGTGTAGATCCGCGCGATGAAGTCATCGCCGGGGAACTCGCCACCGAAGAGGAAGAACGAGATGTAGGTGCCGACCACCGGGATCGAGCGCATCAAGCCCTCCGCGATGCGCAGACCGGTGCCGGAGAGCAGGTCGTCGGGCAGTGAATAACCGGCGAAGCCCTCGACGATGCCGAGCATCAGCAGGGACAGACCGATCAGCCAGTTGATCTCACGCGGCTTGCGGAACGCGCCGGTGAAGAAGATCCGCAGCATGTGCACGGTCATCGCGGCGATGAACAGCATCGCCGACCAGTGGTGCATCTGCCGCATCAGCAGCCCGCCACGCACGTCGAAGGAGAGCTCGACCGTCGACGCGAAGGCCTCGGACATGTGCAGCCCGCGCAGCAGCGCGTAGGAGCCTTCGTACTCGACCTCGACCATGCTCGGCTTGAACCAGAAGGTCAGGAACGTGCCGGTCAGCAGCAGGATGACGAACGACCACAGCGCGATCTCGCCGAGCATGAACGACCAGTGGTCGGGAAAGACCTTGCGGAGCTGGTTCTTGAGCAGGCCACCCAGCCCGACCCGGTCGTCGAGCCACTTCACCGGGCCAGCAGCTGCTTTCTCTGTCCGGCTCACGGCTCCCCTAACTCCCAGTAGCTGGGCCCGACCGGCTCCCGGAAGTCGCTCATCGCGATCAGGTAGCCCTCGTCGTCGACCCCCAGCGGCAACTGAGGCAGCGACCTGGCGGCCGGCCCGAACAACACTTTACCGTTGTCGGCCAAGTCGAAGGTCGACTGGTGGCACGGGCAGAGCACGTGGTGGGTGATCTGCTCGTACAGGCTGATCGGGCAACCGACGTGCGTGCAGATCTTGGAGTAGCACAGGATCCCGTCGACGCCCCAGTTCGCCCGGCTCGGCAGCGGAGTGATGTCGTCGATCTCCATCCGGACCAGGACCACCGCCGCCTTGGCCTTCGCGTTGAGCAGCGCGGTGCCCTCGAGGTTCTTCTCGTCCTCGGAGTCGAACTCCTCGTTCTCGACAAGGATGTCGGGTTCGGCGTTGACCAGCTGGCCGAGCTCCATGTCCTCCGGCCTGATCGGCGTGCCCGTGACGTCGTGGACGACGCGCATGCCCCTCTTCCACACGGTCCTGGTCAGGATCTTGCCCGGAAGCGGCCCGAGGTCACCGAGCAGGACCACGGCCGGCAGCCCGAGCACGGCCAGCGAGCCGAGCATCGAGTTGCGGATGAGCGCTCGCCGACCGAACCCGGACTCTTCGGTGCCCGTCCGGAAAGCGGTCAGGGCAACCTCACGGTCCTCCGGCGTCGAGGCCACCGGGTGCCGTTGCTCGGTGATCTCGTGGTCGTCCATCAACTTCTTCGCCCACTGGATGGCGCCCACCCCGATCAGCGTCATCGCCAGGCCGAGGCAGAGGCCCAACGCGAGGTTGGACGCGCTGAAGTCGAGGAAGACCGCGTCGCGTGGGATGGCGACGTAGGCGACGACGAACACCAGCGACAGCAGCGTGGCAAGGCTGAACATGGCGGCCACCTGCCGCTCGGCCCGCTTGTCCAGCGCCGGGTCGACGTCGGTCGGCCGTGGCTCGTGCTCGGGCAGGCCTGGGTTGGGAACTGGTCCGTCGACGCCTTCCAGGCTCCGGTGTACGTCGTGGCGCTCGACCTCGCCGTGATAGTCGCTCACTTCTTCACCCGCGCTCCGGCGAGCGCGATCCAGATCGCGAACGCCACCAGAGACCCCATCCCGACCAGCCACGCGGCGAGCCCCTCGGTGACCGGTCCGAGCGCGCCGAGGCCGAAGCCACCGCTGTCCGGCGACTCCTCCATCGCCTTGACGTATCCGATGACGGCGCGCTTGTCCTCCGCGGTGAGCACGCTGTCGGAGAAGACCGGCATCTGCTGCGGGCCGGTCACCATGGCCTCGTACATGTACTTGGGGTCCACGCCCTCCAGCGGCGGCGCGTATCTGCCGTGGGGGAGCGCGCCACCTTGGGCGGCGAAGTTGTGACAGGCGGTGCAGTTGGTGGCCCACAGCTCGCGGCCGAGCACGATCTCCTCCTCGGTCAGTCCCTCCGGGGTGTAGACCTCCTCCTCGGGCACCGCCGGTCCGGGACCGAGCGAGGCGACGAAGGCGGCCAGCGCATCGATCTGTGGCTGGTCGTAGACCGGGTCCTTGCGCGGGACCTGCGTGCCGGTCTGCGCGGCCGGCATCCGCCCGGTCCCGACCTGGAAGTCGACGGAGGCGGCGCCGACGCCGATCAGCGGTGGCCCCAGCTGGCTGCCGCGCTCGGTCAGGACGCCCTCGGCATTTTTGCCATGACAGGAGGCGCACCCCACGAGGAACAGCTGGCGGCCCTGCTCCACCAGGTCCTCCGAGGTGGTGTTGGCCGCGGGGGCAGGCGGCGACGCCATCGCGGAGTAGGCGCCCCCGACCACGACCAGTGCCAGCAGCAGCACGGCCAGACCGGCGAGCGGGTGGCCGCGCCGGGCCGACAGCCGGGCCGACAGCCGGGCCGTCTTCGGGGCGGGCAGGAGTCGCACGTGCAGTCCTTTGCCGTCGCTACTGGATGAGGTAGATGGTCGCGAACAAGGCGATCCACACCACGTCGACGAAGTGCCAGTAGTACGACACGACGATGGCGGTGACCGCCTGCTCGTGGGTGAACCTGCGCGCCAGGAACGTGCGACCGAGCACGAAGAGGAACGCGATCAGGCCGCCGGTGACGTGCAGGCCGTGGAACCCGGTGGTGAGGTAGAAGACCGAACCGTACGCCGACGACGAGATCGTGACGCCTTCCTCGACCAGTGCGGCGTACTCGTAGACCTGCCCGCCGATGAAGAACGCCCCCATCAGGTAGGTGAGCACGAACCACTCCCGCAGGCCCCAGCCGCCGACCTTCAGGACGCCACCCGAGCGTCCGACCTGGCCGCGCTCGGCCGCGAAGACCCCGAGCTGGCAGGTGACCGACGACAGCACCAGCACGGTGGTGTTGAGCGTGGAGAAGGGGACGTTGAGCTTCCCGGTCTCCTGCAGCCACAGCTCCGGCACCACCGCCCGGATCGTGAAGTAGCAGGCGAACAGTGCGGCGAAGAACATCAGCTCGCTGGAGAGCCACACGATCGTGCCCACGCTGACCATGCTCGGTCGGCTGTGCTGCCCGTGCAGCCGCGATGCGGGGACAGCGGTTGCGGTGGCCACCCGCTCATTATGGCGGTCCGGGATCACGGCGGCACCCCCGCCCCCGTGCCCCCGCCGGTGATCTGAGCGACACACCGCCGGCGCCTCCTAGTCTGGTCGCCGTGCACGCCTTCTCTCACACCGGAGCAGAGGCTCCGATCGAGCCGCTGAGCGCGTCGTCGTGGCTGCACGGCTGGGTCTTCGAGCCGGTGTCTGCGCTGGGGCTGTTCGGCGTCGGCGTGCTCTACCTGTACGGCGTCTGGCGGCTGCAGCGGCGAGGTACCGCGTGGCCGGCGGCGCGCACCCTGTCGTTCGCGCTGCTGGGGCTCGGCAGCGGGGTCGTCGCCACCCAGTCCCCGATCGCGGCCTACGACACGGTGCTGCTGAGCATGCACATGCTGCAGCACATGATCCTGACGATGGTGATGCCGGTTTTCCTCGCCCTCGGTGCGCCGGTGACGCTGGCGCTGCGGACGCTGCCCCGGAAACCGCGCGGCTGGCTGCTGACTGTGCTGCACAGCCGGGTTGCCCGGGTGGTGTCCTTCCCCGCGGTGGCCTTCGTGCTCTTCGTCACCAGCCCGTGGACGCTGTACTTCACCGGCTGGTACGACGCGACGCTGGTCTCGCCGTACCTGCACGACGCCATGCACGCGCACTTCGTGCTGGTCGGGTGTCTCTTCTTCTGGCCGCTGCTGGGACTGGACCCGGTCCCGGGGCGCCTCGCGTACCCGTTCCGACTGCTCGTCGTGTTCGCGACGCTGCCGTTCCACGCCTTCCTCGGCGTCACGATCATGAGCATGACCACGCCGATCGCCGGTGACTGGTACTCCTCCTTCGACCGCACCTGGGGGCCCACCGTGATGGAGGACCAGAACCTCGCCGGGGCGCTGCTGTGGGCGTCCGGTGACATCGTCGGGCTGGTGTTCTTCGGCGTGCTGTTCGCGCAGTGGGTGCAGCAGAGCTCGCGTGAGGCGGTCCGCGAGGACCGCCGCCTGGACCGGCTGGAGGCTCGGGCCCGCCGGGCCGGTGCGCAGCGGTAGCATCTCGCCCGTGACTGCCCACACTCCCGACTTGGACGGCACCCAGCAGGCCGCTCGGCCGTTCACGGTGCTGGTCTACAGCGACGACGCCAACACCCGGGCCTCGGTGCTGCTGGCGCTGGGCCCCCGCCCGCATCCCGACCTGCCGTCGGTCGAGTACGTCGAGTGCGCCACCGAGCCGGTAGTCGTCCAGGCCTTCGACAGGGGCGGCCTGGACCTCGCGATCCTCGACGGCGAGGCGGTTCCGGTCGGCGGCATGGGCATCGCCCGCCAGGTCAAGGACGAGATCTTCCGCTGCCCTCCGGTCGTCCTGCTCACCGGAAGGGTCGAGGACGCCTGGCTCGCCACCTGGTCCCGAGCCGATGCGGTCGTCCCGCACCCGGTCGACCCGTTGCAGCTCGCCACCGCGGTGATCGGCCTGCTCCGCGGTCGGGTCACCCCGGTGACGCGCTGACCGGGGCCGGGCCGATGGCTGGGTCGCTCTCCTGGGCCGGGGTCCTGTCCGCCCTCGTCGCCGGTGATGACCTCGCCGCTGAGCAGACCGGATGGGCGATGGAGGAGATCCTGGCGGGATCGGCCACCGCGGTTCAGATCGCCGGCTTCGCGGTGGCACTGCGGGCCAAGGGCGAGACCGTCGACGAGGTCGAGGGACTGGTCCGCACGATGCTCGCGCACGCCGTCGCGATCGACGTACCGGGGCGCACCGTCGATGTGGTGGGCACCGGTGGCGACCGCTCGCACACCGTCAACATCTCCACGATGGCGGCGATCGTGACCGCCGGCGCGGGTGCGTGCGTGGTCAAGCACGGCAACCGCGCGGCGTCCTCGTCCTGTGGCACCGCCGACGTGCTCGAACGCCTTGGGGTGCGTCTGGACCTGCCACCGCAGGCGGTGGCGGAGGTCGGCCAGGAGATCGGGATCACGTTCTGCTTCGCGCCGATGTTTCATCCGGCGCTGCGGCACGCCGCGGTCCCACGCCGCGAGCTGGGGATCGGTACGACGTTCAACTTTCTCGGCCCGCTGGCAAACCCGGCTCGCCCGTCGGCCCAGGCGGTCGGCTGCGCGGACCTGCGGATGGCACCGGTCCTGGCTGGCGTACTCGCCCGGCGCGGGATCGACGCGCTGGTCTTCCGCGGCAACGACGGCCTGGACGAGCTCACCACCACGACCACCTCCCAGGTGTGGGTCGTCGGCGGCGGTGAGGTCGCGCACGAGACCCTCGATCCGGCGGTGCTCGACCTCGCGACCACCACGCCGGAGTCGCTGCTCGGCGCGGATGCGGACTTCAACGCCGACGTGGTGCGACGGCTGGTGGCGGGGGAGAGCGGCGCGGTCCGCGACGCGGTGCTGCTCAACGCCGGCGCTGCCCTGGCCGCGCACGAGGCCGCGCCCGGCCCGCTGGTCGAGCGGATCGCAGCCGGGATCGTCAGGGCTCGCGAGTCGATCGACTCGGGGTCAGCGCAGGCGTTGCTGGCGCGCTGGATCGAGGCCAGCGTCCGGGTCGCGGACAGCTGAGGCCCCAGCCCTGTCGCACCCCCCTCTCGCGCCGAGGTTGCTGATCAGCCCCCTTCCGCGGCTCGACGGGACGGGCTCTTACCGGTACGAGGCGGCCTGGGCGCCGTACAGCTGCGCGTACGGACCGCCCGCCGCCATCAGCTCGGCGTGCGTGCCGACCTGTGCTAGCCGCGACCCGTCGAGCACCACGATCAGGTCGGCCATCCGCACCGTGCTGAAGCGGTGCGAGACCAGCACCGTCACCCCACCGGCGCTGCGTGTACGCGACGCGGTGGCGTAGCGGCCGAACAGTTCGTGCTCGGTCTGCGCGTCGAGCGCGGCAGTGGGTTCGTCGAGGACGAGGAGCAGCGGCTCGTTGCGCATGAAGCCCCGTGCCAGGCCGAGCTTCTGCCACTGCCCGAAGCTCACGTCGACGCCGTCCGGCCAGGTCGGGCCGAGCTGCGTATCAAGGCCATGCTCCAGCCGCAGCACTACGTCGTCAGCCCCGGCCCGGTCGACGGCAGACCGCACGGCGTCGTCGTCGTCCGCACGCGGAAGGTCCCCGACACCCACGCTGGTTCTGACCGGGAGCTCGAATCGGTAGAAGTCCTGCATTGCCCCCGACGCCCTGCGGCGCCACTGGTCTGAATCGATGCGCGACAGCGGCATGCCGTCGACGAGAAGCTGTCCGCTGGAGGGCTCATACAGCTTGCAGAGCAGCTTGACCAGCGTCGACTTGCCGGCTCCGTTCTCGCCGACCACGGCGACCACCGCTCCCGCCGGTAGGTCGAGGCTGACGTCGTCGAGCACCAGCCGGTCGGTGCCGGGATACCGGAACGACACGTGCTCGAGCCGGATGCCCTGCTCCATCCGGTCGGGCGCCGGCTGGTCCGCGTCCACGGTCATCGCCTCGGCGTAGCGCTCCAGCCAGACCAGGCGACGCGAACCGTCCAGCCAGATGCCACGCAGGAAGCCGATCTCCGACATGGTGGCGCCGATGTAGGACGAGAGTCGCGCGCCGGCGGCGAGGATCAGGAGCACATCGCCCGCCGTCCCGTCGATGCCGGCGGCGACGAAGATGACGGCGGCGACGTACGAGGCGCCGAACACGGCCCACCCGACCATCTCCCAGGCTGCGGTCTCCCACCGGGCACGCGAGACCGGGCCGTACCACTGCCGCTGCTCGCCGCGGCGGCGCTCGACCAGGGAGGCGCCGGTGCCGGTGACCCGCACCTCCTTGCCGGCCGTCGCCGTCGTGGCCGTGGCGAACAGGTGCTCCGCCAGCCGCCGGTGCTGAGCGGTGGCCTCCTCGGTGCGGCGCTCGACGGCCGGGCGCCACGACGCGCTCACGACGCTGGGGAGGCAGAACACCACCAGCAGCGCGAGCAGCGGGTGGATCGAGACGAGCAGCACGACCGTGACCGCCAGGCGCAGCAGCCACCCGCAGGTCGAGAACACTGACATGTACATGTGGTCGAGTACGAAGATCTGGTGGCGCAGCACAGAGAGGCGGTCGAGGTGGTCGCGGCGCTCATGGTGCTCGATGCTCCATACCCCCGCCTGCAGGCCAGCCACGTGGGTCTCGAGGGCGATCGTCACCTTGTCGCGGAACCGGCGCGTCACCCGGCTCGACAGGATCGACATCAACCAGGTCAGCACCACTGCACCGGCCGTCGCCAGGGCGGCGAGAACGACCGTGCGCGCGTCGCCGGCAACGGCACCGTCCGCCAGGAACTTCAGGCAGAGGGCGATCAGTGCGTCGGGCACGGCGGCGACCATGGAGAGCATGAGCGCGAACACGATCAGCCGTGGCTCGTGGGTGTACCCGAGCCGGAACAGTCGCCACATCGACGCCAGCGGCGGCGGCAGATCGTCGGCATCACCGGAGCGCGTCATAAGCCACCCCTTCCTCGTCGACGCTGACGTCGAACCGGCTGGCCTGCAGGGTGAACATGTCGCGGTACCGGCCTCCAGCGGCCATCAGCTCGTCGTGGCTTCCCTGCTCCAGCACCCGGCCCTGCTCCAGCACCGCGATACGGTCCGCGTGCCGGACGGTCGAGAACCGGTGCGAGATCAGGATGGTCGTTGTCCCCCGAGTGGCGTGCAGGACGCGCTTGAAGATCTCGGCCTCGCCGCGCACGTCGAGCTGGGCGGTCGGTTCGTCGAGCAGCACGAGCCCAGCGCCCATCCTGAGGGCGCACAGCGCTCGGGCGACGGCGATCCGCTGCCACTGCCCGCCCGACAGGTCGATGCCGCCGGAGTAGCCCTTGGCCAGTGGCGTGTCGAGGTCGGCCAGGTCGTCGGCGCCGGCCTCGGCGAGGGTCGCGAGCACGACGTCGGCGGGGGCGGTCCCACCCGGGTCGACGTTCTCGCGCAGCGACAGCTCGAACCGCACGAAGTCCTGGAAGACCGCGGTCACTTGGGATCGCCACATGTCGACGTCCAGGTCGCGCAGGTCGGTTCCGTCGACCTCGATGGAGCCGGACACCGGGTCGTAGAGCCTGCACAGCAGCTTGGCGAGCGTGGTCTTACCTGCACCGTTCTGGCCGACTATCGCGAGCGACTGCCCCGCGGGGACCACGAGGTCGAGCCCGTCGTAGATCATCCGGTCGCTCCGGGGATACCGGAACGTCAGGTGACGGAGGCGGACCTCGTGCCCCCCGGCGGGCGCCGGTGGAGTGACAGTGCCCGGTGACAGGGCGCCTCCTGCGGCCATCGCCCGTTCCAGCTTCTCCACGGCGACCACCGGGGCGCACGCCTCGTCCAACGCCCAACTCCAGCCACCGGCGGCCACCATCGAGACTCCGATGGCGACCTGTGCGAAGACGACCAGCTCCGCCAGCGCCAGGTCACCCGACGCCGCCTCCACAGCAAGCCGCCAGAAGACGACAGCGGTGGCGAGCGACAACATCAGCACGGCGCCCAGCACCGACCGCTCCCGCAGCCGCGTCGCCGCGTGCTGCAGCTCGAAGAGCCGCCTGCGGCGGGTCCGGAAGCGCGCCACCGTCCATTCCTGCAGCCCGAACAACCTCAGCTCCTTGGCTGGGGCCGGGTCGACGGCGAGCCGGTAGGCGTAGTCGGCGTGGCGCTGCGCGAGCCGCACCTCCTCGGTGTTGCGGTCGCGCCAGATCGTGCTCTCGCGCAGCAGCCAGTGGGTGCTTGCCCACGCACTGCCGAGCACGAGCGGTGCCCACCACGCGAACCCGAAGAGCACCAGCGCGGACGCTATGCCGCCGGCCACCTGCACCAAACCAGGCCCAAGGAAACCCATGTTGATGTACATCGGCGGTCCGGTCATTCCGCGGTCGAAGTCGCGGGCGACGGTGAGGTCACCGGTCAGGTCGGGGTCCTCCAGGTGCCCGATGCCCGGGGGCTGGACGCAGGCGGCGGTGAGACGGTCGTTCAGGTGGGAGGCGAGGGCGTCGCCCAGGTTGGTGCCCACGGCTTGGTGCAGCGGCGCCAGCACCTGCATGAGCACGAAGACGACACCCATCAGCGTGAGGGGCAGGGAGAGCGGCCGACCGTCCTGCACCGCCCCGACCAAGCCGCCCATCGCGAACGCAAAGCCCACCGGCAGCGCACCGAGGGCCACCAACAGTGCCCACCAGCAGGCCGCCATCGGCCGACTCGCCCGCGGCAGCACGGCGAAGAACGCCCGGACGGGACTGGCTCGCCAGCGCTCGAGCAGCATAGGCACACCCTAGGGACGCGGACCGACAGCTGTCGCCGGTCGGACCTGCGTCCCGGGCGCCTGCGTTCCTCAGGACATACCGGAAGCGGCCATGCCGCGAAGTACGTTGATCGCTCGGGCCACTCTCTCCGGAGCACTCCGCCGGGTTGCTACGTCGTGGAGAAGGCGGTGATCGAGCTGATCGGCGCGCGAGCAGATGGCGCGCGCCGATAGGCTCCGAACGTGGTGGTAGCCGATGTCGAGGCCTCGGGACAGTGTCTGTGCGGCGAGATCAGGTACGTCGTACGAGGACCTCTGCGTGACCTGCTGATCTGTCACTGCAATGACTGCCGGCGCTGGCATGGTCACACCGCCGCGATGACGTCCGCGCGACGCGGCGACGTCATCGTCAACGAGCCCGACTCGGTGCGGTGGTTCACGGTTGCCGGGGACGGTCCCCGCCCTCGACGGGGTTTCTGCCCGACGTGCGGGACCAGCCTCTTCTGGGACGCCCCGGAGCGACCGACGATCGGCATCAGCGCCGGAAGCCTCGACCAGCCCACCGGGTTGCAGTCCGCGGGACACGTCTATGTGGCGCAGGCCGCGGACTACGAGCTGCTGGTCGACGACGGC
>JALZMX010000158.1 GCA_030857985.1 Actinomycetota bacterium
GCCCGAGACCTCGGGCAGATGGGATACCGCGGGGACAACAGCTGGCCGGAAACCCGCGGCGCCGGGGCAGACTGAGGCCATGCGGGTTGTCGTCGTCGGTGCGGGAGTGGTGGGTCTCACCTGCGCGGTCCGGCTGGCGGAGGCGGGCGTGCCCGTGCAGGTGGTGGCCCGCGACCTTCCTCTGGAGACGACGTCGGCGGTGGCGGCGGCGCTGTGGTACCCCTACCGGGCGCTGCCTCAGGACCGGGTGACCGGCTGGGCGCGGACGTCGTACGAGCGCTTCGGCACGCTCGCCGCGAGCGAGCCTGCCAGCGGCGTACGGCTCGTCGACGGGACCGAGGTGCTCCGGCGACCGAGCCCGGACCCGTGGTGGGCGGACGCCGTACCGGACTTGCGGCATTGCCGAGAGCTGCCACCGGGCTACCTCGACGCGTGGAACTTCACCGCCCCGGTGATCGAGATGCCGGTCTACCTGCGCTGGTTGCAGGCGCGGTTGGAACTGGCCGGCGGCTCGATGACGAGGATGGCTCTGTCGAGCCTCCCGGACAGAGCCGCCGTCGTGGTCAACGCCGGTGGCTTGTCGGCCCGGCTGCTGGCGACTGACCCGACCGTCACACCGGTGCGCGGGCAGGTCGTGTACGTCGAGCAGTACGGCCTGGTCCGGTGGTGGCTCGACGCCGACGGCCCGACCTACGTCGTCCCGCGCGCGCACGACATCGTGGTCGGCGGCAGCGACGAGGAGGACGACTGGGACCGCGCACCGAGGCCAGACGTGACCGAGATCATCCTGCGGCGCGCCACCGAACTCGTGCCGGCTCTCGCCGCGGCGCGGGTGCTCGGCGCCCGGGTCGGGCTACGTCCGGGCCGGCCACAGGTGCGGCTCGAGCAGGAAACGCACCCGACGGGCCGTCGGGTGGTGCACTGCTACGGTCACGGCGGCGCGGGCGTCACCCTGTCCTGGGGCTGCGCGGACGAGGTCGCGCAGCTGGTCATCCCCAGATCAGAACAGGCGTGAGCCAGGGTCGTCCATCCCGCGCAGCGCGTCGTAGTCCACGACCACACAACCGATGCCGCGGTCGGCCGCGAGCACCCTGGCCTGCGGCTTGATCTCCTGGGCGGCGAAGATGCCCCGCACCGGCGAGAGTCGCGGGTCGCGGTTGAGCAGCTCGAGGTAGCGGGTGAGCTGCTCGACGCCGTCGATCTCCCCACGTCGTTTGACCTCCACAGCAAAGGTGGCACCGGACGGGTCACGGCACAGCAGGTCGACCGGCCCGATCGCGGTCGGGTACTCCCGCCGGACGAGCGCCAGCTCAGCACCGAGCGTGTGCGGGTGCTCGGCGAGCAGCGCCTGCAGGTGCTTCTCCACACCGTCCTTGCGCAGACCCGGTTCGACGCCGAGCTGGTGCGCCGAGTCGTGCAGCACCTCGCCGAGCACGATGCGCAGCAGGTCGCCGTCCTTCCCGATGACCCGTCCACTCCGCGGCTGCCGAGTCCGCGACTCCCTCGCGCAGCGCGCACGGCGGCGACATCCAGTTCAGCGGCTTGTAGGCCCGGTCGTCGCTGTGGATCGACACCGAGCCGTCCGCCTTGACCATGATCAACCGCAACGCCATCGGCAGGTGGGCGGTCAGCCGCCCGGCATAGTCGACCTGGCAGCGGGCGATGACGAGGCGCACGGACGGGAAGGCTACCTCGTCGTGGCACACTGCGCGGATGGCTCGTGAGTTCAGCACCGTCGGCGTCATCGGTCTCGGCACGATGGGCGCCGGCATCGCCGAAGTGTTCGCCCGCAACGGGTTGGCCGTGATCGGCGTGGAGCAGACCGACGAGTCGCTCGAACGCGGCCGTCAGCACCTGCAGCACTCGACCGGACGTGCAGTCAAGCGGGGCAAGCTCAGCGAGGCCGAGCAGCGTTCGATCTTCGAGCGGATCTCGTTCACCACCACGTTGGCCGAGGTCAAGGACTGCGACCTCGTCATCGAGGCGGTCGTGGAGCACCTAGACCTCAAGCGCTCCGTCTTCCAGGCACTCGACGAGATCGTCCGGCCCGACGCCGTGCTCGCCACGAACACCTCGTCGCTGTCGGTCACCGAGATCTCCGCGGCGACGTCCAACCCCGGACGGGTCGTGGGCATGCACTTCTTCAACCCGGCTCCGGTGCAGCAGTTCGTCGAAGTGGTGCGCACGGTCGTGACCGAGCCCGAGGTGGTCTCCGACGTACTCGCGTTGGCCGCCGTACTGGGCAAGAACCCGGTGACCTGCGGCGACAAGGCGGGCTTCATCGCCAACGCGCTGCTGTTCGGCTACCTCAACCACTCCGTGTCGATGTACGAGGCCCGTTACGCCTCACGTGAGGACATCGACGCGGCCATGCGCTTCGGGTGCGGTTACCCGATGGGCCCGCTCGCGCTGCTCGACCTGATCGGTCTCGACACGGCCTACGAGATCCTGGACACGATGTACCGCCAGGGTCGCAACCGGCTGCACGCACCCGCCCCGATGCTGAAGCAGATGGTCACCGCCGGGCTGCTCGGGCGCAAGAGCGGCCGCGGGTTCTACAGCTACGAGGCAGCCGACTCACCGGCCGTCGTCGCCGACGAGCGCACCCCGACGACCGACGACGTCCCGCAGCTGCGGCGCACGATCGAGAACGTCGCCGTGGTCGGCACCGGCATGATGGCCACCGGCATCGCCGAGGTCTTCGCCCAGGCGGGCTATCACGTCACCTACGTCGGACGCAGCACCGAGAAGGTCGCCGACGTACGCGCCAGCATCGAACGGTCTCTGGAGAAGGCGGTTCAGCGAGGCCGGCTGGACGACGGAGCGAGGCAGCAGACGCTCGCCCGGCTGACCGGAACCCGAGTGCTGGAGGACGTCGCGGGCGTCGACCTGGTGGTCGAGGCGGCCGCCGAGGACATCTCGGTGAAGAGGGCGCTGTTCGAGAACCTCGACGAGATCTGCCAGCCGGGTGCCATCCTGGCAACGACCACATCGTCGCTGCCGGTGATCGAGTGTGCCGCCGTCACCCGCCGCCCGGATGACGTCATCGGGATGCACTTCTTCAACCCGGCCACGGTGATGAAGCTGGTCGAGGTGGTCTCGACCGTCTCGACGTCGGACGAGGTCGCGGAGACGGTGCGCGCGGTCTGCACGAGGCTGGGCAAGGTGGCGGTGTCGTGCGGGGACCGGGCCGGCTTCATCGTCAACGCCTTGCTCTTCCCCTACCTCAACGACGCGGTGAAGATGCTGGAGGCGCACTACGCGTCGGCCGACGACATCGACACCGCGATGAAGGCCGGTTGCGCGCTGCCGATGGGGCCGTTCGAGCTGCTCGACGTGGTCGGCAACGACGTCTCGCTCGCGATCGAGCGTGAGCTCTTCCTCGAGTTCCGTGAGCCCGGCTTCGCGCCGGCACCGCTGCTCGAGCATCTGGTCACTGCCGGCTACCTCGGCCGTAAGACCGGCCGAGGTTTTCGCGACTACACCAACCGCTGAGACGTCGATGCCCGAGATCCGTGCCAACTCGGTGCTGCCTGCGCGCCGTGAGTCGCTCACGCTGCACACCGCCGACGGTCTCCGCCTGGTCGGTGAGCTGGCGCTGCCACTCGAGCGTGACCCGAGCGCGACGCTGATTTGCCTGCACCCGCTGCCGACGCACGGCGGCATGATGGACAGCCACCTGCTGCGCAAGGCTGCCTTCCGGCTGCCTGCTCTCGCCGGTCTCGCGGTCCTACGGTTCAACACCCGCGGCACCCCGAGCGTGCAGGGCACCAGCGAGGGGGCGTTCGACCGGGCCGGCAGCGAGCGGTTCGACGTGGCCGCCGCGATCGAGCACGCGGAGTACGCCGACCTGCCGGCCCTGTGGCTGCTCGGCTGGTCCTTCGGCACCGATCTGGTGCTGATGCACGGATGTGACCCGTCGGTCACCGGGGCGATCCTGCTCTCGCCGCCGCTGCGCTTGTCCACCGAGGAGGACCTTCGGCGATGGGCCGACTCCGGCAAGCCCCTGCTCGCCTTGATTCCCGAGCACGACGACTATCTGCAGCCGCCCGAGGCGCGGCAGCGGTTCGCTGCCGTGCCGCAGGCCGAGGTGATCGAGATCGAGGGTGCCAAGCATCTGTGGGTCGGCGATGCCGAGACGGTCCTGGACCGCGTCGTCGAACGCGTGGCCCCGCATGCCGCGCCGTTGCCGAGGGACTGGGAAGGCCCGATCGAGGTCGCCCGGTGACGGGTCTCGCGTACGCCGAGGCAGGGCAAGGCCGCGCGCTGGTGCTCCTCCATGCGTTCCCGCTGACGCGGCGGATGTGGCAGTTCCAGTACGGCGCCCTGAGCACCGGGCTGCGCCTGGTCACGCCGGACCTGAGCGGATTCGGCGAGTCGGTGAGAGCGACGCAGACGCCGGATCTCGGCGTGGTGGCCGACGCGGTGGTCGCGCTCTGCGAGGAGCTCGGGCTCGACGACATCGTGCTCGGCGGACTGTCGATGGGCGGCTACGTCGCCATGGAGGTGCTGCGGCGACGGCCCGGCTTGGCCGGTGCGCTGATCCTCGCCGACACCAAGTCGGGCGTCGACACGGAGGCGGCACGGGGGAACCGGGAGAGGATTGCGTCGCTCCTGGAGGACAGCGGCAGCAGCCGGGTGCTGGTGGACGAGGTGCTGCCCACGCTCATCGGCGACACGACCCGAGCCGAACGCCCGGAGACGGTGCAGCTCGTGCGCACCATGGTCGACTCCGCCGACCCTGCCGCGGCGGCCTGGGCGCAGCGCGCGATGGCCGGGCGCCGAGACTCTGGCGACGTGCTGCACGCGACCGACGTACCCGCGTTGGTCGTCGTGGGGACGGAGGACACGCTGTCCCCACCGTCGGAGGCGGAGGCGATGTGCGCGGCCCTGCCGCGGGCCAGGCTGGTGCGGATCGCCGGCGCCGGGCACCTGTCCGCGCTCGAGGCACCGACCGCGTTCAACCGCGCGGTGCTCGACCTCCTCGAGCTCAGCGCGCGTCCTGGCGGCGGATGACCACCTCGCGCATGAGGAGCAGGAGCGCAGCGGCTGTCGGGATGGCCAGCAAGGCGCCCACGACGCCGAGCAAGGTCCCGCCGATCAACGCTGCTATCACCGTCACAGCGCCCGGTATGTCGACCGAGTTCGACATCACCCGGGGATAGATCACATAGTTCTCGGCCTGCTGGTAGATCAGGAAGAAGATTGCGCTGGCGAGACCGATCGTGGGGTCCGCGGCGAACCCGATCGCCGTCACCACGACTGCGGCGATCGTCGCCCCGATCAGCGGGATGAAGTCCAGCAATGCCACCACAAGGGCCAACGCGACGGCGTACTGGCCGAGGCCGACGATGAAGAGGAAGATCAGCGAACTGATCCCGGCAATTGACGCCACGACGAACGCCCCGCTGACGTAGCCACCGACCCCGCGCAGGATCTCGTTTCCGAGGGTGGTGACCCGCCGCCGGCGTGAGGCGGGCACCAGACGGTACGCCGAAGCCGTGGCCTTGGGCAGGGAGGCGAGGAAGTACAGCGTCAGGATGAACACGATGAACACGTTGGCGACGGCGTTCAGCACGGCCAGGCCGAAGCCCAGCACGCCACCCGCGAGCTGACTGCCGAAACCACTCTGTTGGACCTGGTCAGAGATCCGGTTCAGGATGTCGAAGCGCTCGTCCAGCTCACGAATCCAGCTGGTCTCCCGCAGGCGCTGAACGATCTCGGGGGTCGCATCCACGATCGCGGTGACCTGGTCGGCGATCACCGGCGCGAGCGCGACCACGAACATCGCCAGCGCCAGCACCACCGCAGCCATGACCGCCGCCACCGCGAGCGACCGGCGCAGGCCTCGACGCATCAGAGCCCGGACCACGGGGTCGAGGCCGACGGCGAGGAAGATCGCGACCACGATCAGCACCAGCACCGACGAGGCGGCCGACACGACGCCGGCGAGGAACATCGCCACCAGCACGCCGAGGGCGCCGAAGAAGCCGAGATGGAAGGGAGAATGACGGGCCAGCGGTCTTCCGGGTGAACCGAACGCCTCGTCCGCGTCGGAGGGCTGCTGGACGTCGGTGTCAGGATGCAAGGTATCGGCGGCTCGGGTCTGCTCGCCCTCGTCGTCGCCGCCGTGGCCCTGGCCCGGCCCGGCCGCACCCTGCTGCATCAACTCTCCTCTGGGTCGGACAGCAGCATAGGTGGAGTCCCCGACTGCGCGGGTCAGGACTCGCGGCTGCGCTCCGGACCCATCGCGAGGACCTGCGTCTGCTCCGGGTCGTCGGCCTGCTCGATGTCGCTCGGCTCGGTCCGGTCCTGCTCGGGGTCGCTGCGCTCTGTGTCGCTCGGCTC
>JALZMX010000168.1 GCA_030857985.1 Actinomycetota bacterium
CGCCACCCCGGCCGCGAGCACCACGAACCCCAGCTGGGCGGCGGTCGACGCCGCGAGCAGCTGCTTGAGATCGCGCTGGGCGAGCGCGACCGCACCCAGCAGCAGCGCCGTCACCGCCCCGACCCACGCTGCCGCGGCCGCGGCCCAACCGGTGGCCTCGAGCAGCGGCGCCGTGCGCAGCAGGAGGTAACCGCCCATCGCGACCATCGCGGCAGAGTGCAGCAGGGCACTGACCGGGCTCGGACCCTCCATCGCCCGCGACAGCCAGAACGTGAAGGGCAGCTGTGCGGACTTCCCGAGCGCCGCGACCAGCACACCGGCGGCGATGACGTGCCGCCACCCTTCGCTGGCGAGCGGCAGGTCCGCCAGTCCCAGCCCGGCGCCACCGGCCAGCGCGGCACCGGCCGCTGCGTACAGGCCGAGGTCAGCGGTGCGCGTGGTCACGAACGCGGTCGCGCCGGCGGAGACGCGGTGCTGTTCCTGCCAGCTGAACCCGATCAGCGCGTAGGAGGTCGCCCCCATGACTTCCCATGCGAACAGCAGTGCCACCAGGGTCGTGGCGGTCACGGTGACGGCGACCGACGCGGCGAAGATCAGCATCAGCCCGTGGAAACGGGCGGGTGACGTCTTGATGTCACCCGCGGCGAACACGAGGGCCAGCAGGGTGACCGCGGCGACGGTCGGCGCGACGAGCGCGGACAGCGCGTCGACCGCCAGCCCGAACGGCGCACCGTCGACGAACGCGGCCCTCACCGTCGGTCGGCCGACGGCGACGACCACGGACAGGGCGACACCGGCGGCTGCTACCGCGAGCGATACGGGTACGGCGATACGGTCGGCGGCCGCACCGGCCAGGCAGAGCCCCGCGCCGGCGACGGCGGGCAGGCCGACGAGCAGCCAGAGCGTGGTTTCGTTCATCCCCGCAGGTCCGTGGCCATGTCGGTCATGTCGCTGTCACGGGCACGGTGCAGCAGGGTCGCGACGGCGAATCCCATCGCCATTTCCACCGTCATCGCCGCGATGACGACGAGCAGGAGCACCTGCCCGTCCGGATCTGGGGCGAGGAACCACCAGAAACCACCGCCGGCAAGAATCACGCCGTTGAGCATCAGCTCGAGCCCCATCATCACCATCACGACGACCTGCTGCGACAGCGCGCCGTACAACCCGACGCTGAACAACGCCGCGGCGACGACCAGGACACCCTCCAGCGTCACCTGCCGACACCTCCCGGCTGAGGGTCGTCGGCCGGTCGCCGGCGCAGGTCGTCACCGAACCGGTCGTAGCGCCCGCGCGGGCTGGCCAGCACCAGGCCGGCGACGATCGTGACGAAGAGGACCGGGCTGACCGTCATCATCACGAGCATCTTCGAGCCCATGATCGCCTCGCCGAGCGCCAGCGTGGCGTCGCCTGCCGGCTGCCCCCGCCGGGCCGGCCACCGCACGAACAAGGCGCCGGCTGCCAGTACGGCGAAGGTTGCGGCGGCAATCGTGACGGCGGTCCGGCGGCCGTGAACCATGCTCATCGGCATCAGCGCGGGATTCATCCCCATGAACATGATCATGAAGATGGCCATGATCGCCATCTCCATGACCATCATCAGCACGGTGACGATCCCGACGTACTCCAGCCCCAAGAGCAGCAGCGCGATGCCGACCGCGACGAACGACACCGCCAGGGCATAGGTAGCCCGCGCCATCGAGTCCACCTTGAACACCGCCGCCCCGAACACCACGGCTACGACGGCGAGCAGCCAGAACGCGATCGCGTCGACCACGCCGCTCACCCGCCCACCGTGACGACGGAGACGAGCAGCACCTGAAGCAGGACCGCTGGCATCAGAATGATCCAGCCGGCCTCGACGAAGCGGTCCGGGCGCACCGCGGGCAGCCGCCGCCGCAGCGCGACGAATGCGGCGAGCAGCAGCAGCGTCTTGACCAGCACCCACGCCCAGTCGGGCAGCAGCGGCCCCGATCCGCCGCCGAGAAACAGTGGTACGGCGAACGCCGCACCCGCGGCCAGCAGCGCGTAGCGGCCGGCGAGCAACAGCAGCCGGTCGATCCCGGAGACCTCAGCCAGCACACCGCCGGCGATGTCGGCACCGGCAGGATGCGCGAACGGGCCCCACACGGAGAACGCGACGACGCTGCCGCAGAAGACCACGAACGCCACTGGCATCCACACCACGAACCAGAGTCCTTGCTGTGCGGCGACCACGTCAGCGATGCGCAGGCTGCCAGCACCCACCGCCGGGGCGGTCAGCGCGAACATCAGCGGCAGCTCGTAGGACAGGGCGAGCGCGAGGAACCGGTAGCCGCCGATGAGTGCGTGCGCGCTGTTCGGTCCCCACCCAGCGAGCCACACCAGCGCCCATACCGTGACGTCCATCGCGTTGAACCACACCACGCCCACCGACAGGTCGGCGACCGTCCACCGGCCGAATGGCACGACCGCGACCATCAGCAGCGCGACCACCAGCAGTCCGGCGCCCCCGATCCGCCACAGCGGTGCGTCGGCCGCGACCGTCGTACGCCGTCGCTGCCGCAACAGCCGGGCAGCCTCGTTCAGTGGCTTCGCCGCGCCCGCGCCGGATGCTCCGCCGGCGGTCCTGGCGGCGAGGATGCCGTCGAGGCAGGCGCCCGCGACCGCGACCGCGGCCAGCAGCAGCGCCGCGGCGACTGCCCACCCCGCGCCCACCTCGATGACCGCGTCAGCCATGCGCATACTCCCGCCCTGCCGTCAGCGCCGCGGTGTCCACGTCGAGACTGGCCACCACCAGGCGAGCCGCCGCCAGGTCCAGGCCGGTGACCAGCCCGGGCATGGCGTCGAGCAGCGCCACGGTTCGCTCCCGCCGTTCAGCAGGTCGGTCGGGACCCGGGCTCGCGTCGCCGCGGACGAGCGCGTGGGCGTCGTCGATCCAGACGCGGAGCCGGTCGAGGACGTCGTGCGAGCTCGCCGCTGTCTCGGACTCCGGGGTCGTGGACACCGGGACGACGCCGAGGTCGCGCAGCAGCCAGCGCAGCGACACGGAACGCCAGACCCGGCGGGCGAGCCGGTCGACTGCCGGTGTGCAGTCCGCCAGCACTGCCCCCGTGGCCAGCGCGTCGCGAGTGCGCCATGCGGAGGCTGCCGCATCGTTCCACCCGGCGACCGCGAGCAGCCGACCCGCGCTGTCGCACCGCCGTACCGCGGTGTTCCGACGCGACTCCCGCTCGGGCGGGTCCGGTGG
>JALZMX010000170.1 GCA_030857985.1 Actinomycetota bacterium
ACTACGGCATCCGCGCTGCCCAGGTCTTCTTCGCCTTGTGGCTGACGCCCCTCGGCTACCTCGCCTACCGGTCGCGACTGTTCCCCAAGCCGCTCGGCATCATCCTCGTCGCGGCGACGATCAGCTATCTGGCAGACGTCGTCGTCGCGTTCCTCTTCCCCGAACTGGCCGGGCAGCTCCACGTCTTCTTCACCATCATCCCCGCCATCGCGGAGATCTGGATGCTCTTCTACCTGCTGACCGTCGGAGCCCGCACCGCGGGGAACGCACTGCGCCCCCAGCCCCGCGATGCGGCTCCGATCCGAGCGTGAGATCAGGTTGCTCGAACCCCTGGCCCTCACCCAAGGAGGTGGGTTGGCGAGTGAAGGTCAACGGCTCGGTTGCGGCGAGGCAGGTGTTCGACAGGGGTACTTCCGGCCCGCGACACCGAAGGGCCGACGAGCACACGTTCGCTTCGGGACGGCTCCCTCAACAGCGTCGCGCCAACCTGGATCAGTCCATTCCCGGTAGGAGGCGCTCCCGGCGCCGCTCTGGGATATCTCAGGCCGCACCAGCGCCGGTGTGACGCCTATCGTGATGCCGCATGACGAGCCTTCCCTCCGACGTGCTCGACGGACTCGTCGCCTCCGGTCGGGAGTCTGGTGGGGCCGTGGCGGTTGTCCGGGACGGGGTGATCCACGTCGAGCACGCGGCGGGTACGTGCCGGGGCGCCGAAGCTTGGGCGCTCGACACGCTGGTGATGACGTTCTCGGTCGCGAAGCCGTTGGCCGCTTGGGCCTTCCTGGACGCCGTAGCCGAGGGGCACCTCGACCTGGACCAGACCGTGGTCTCTGTGTGGCCTGTCTTCGGGCAGGCCGGCAAGGAGGGCACGACGTTGCGACACCTGCTCGCCCACCAGGCGGGGCTTCCGGCTTTCCCCGAGGAGGCTTTGGAGGTCGAGTACGACGACCGCGAGGCGCTCGTCGACCTGCTCGCCCGACAGGCGCCGATCCACCGCCCCGGTGCAGGTGTCGCCGAGCACGCCTTGACGTACGGCCACCTGCTAGATGAGGTCCTGCGCCGAGCAACCGGCGAACAACTGGCCGACCGATTCGCCCGTATCGCCGGGGAGGCCGGGTGGGACCTGCACCTCCGCGTCGCTGACCACGACCTGCCCCGGGTCGCGACCGTCGTCGACCCGGACGGGACGTGGCGTTCGGGGTATCTCGCAGATCCGCGCTGGGGCCCGGCGCTCGGCCGGCCGCGTGGTCTCCTCGATCCGGACGTGCTGAACTCTGATCGCTTCCGACGTACGTCGTTCCCGGCCGTGGCACTGCACGCGACAGCGAGGGGCCTGGCGTTGTTCTACGACGACGTGATCCGGCCAGACGGCCGCGTCGCAGACCGGCTTGGCCACGGCCTCTGGCGCACGTACACCGAGCCCGCCTCGAGCGGACACGACGTGGTCCTCGACGAGCCTGTCACCTGGACCCTGGGGTTCCAGGTCAGTGACGAGGAGGGGAGTCTGGTGCTGGGCATGGGAGGGGCTGGCGGCTGCGCCGCGTGGGCCGATCCGAGGGCCGGTTACGGGGCCGCGTTCCTGACCAGACGGCTGGGCGGGCTCGACCGTGTCGAGCTCGTGTGGGAAGCCGTTGCCGCGTGCGTGTGAGCCCAACCGGGACACAGGTGCGCGGCAGAAGGACATCGGACGACGCGCGGGCTGCTTCCCCCTCCGGATCATCCGGCCGCTCACAGGCGGCGAACCTTGAGCCGCTAGCTGGGGGCCGGAAACGGTTGGGACGCGCGTCAGGCGACACCATGAGGCTTCTCCCGTAGGGTCGGGCAATGCGCGTCCTGGGCATCTGCTTCGCGGGGACCTCCACCGAAGGACGTCTGCCCATGACGCGATTCGTGGGCGAAGTACTGGGGTTGCCTCAGATTCAGGTCGAAGGCGTGGAAGCCGACCTCTTCAGACTGCCGGACGGCAGTTCCTTCGCGGTCGCCTCGCCCGGCGGGATGGGAGAAAGCTCGCGCTCCCTGGGCTTTTTGGTAGCGGATCTTGATGAGGCGATCGCCGAACTCGCCGCTGCCGGTGTGGCGACGGACGCCCCTGCTGAGAACGCTCGGGAGCGTTATGTGCACTTCACAGCCCCCGACGGACACCTCTACGAACTGGTGGAGCGGCTCTAGCTGCGACGCCACCCTGCAGGGTCACGGCGTTGGGCAAGCATCAGCATAGATTGTCGCCCTTGCCCGCTGTGCCTGCCTTAAGGCGGGCGACCCGTCGCCATGGCACAGGACCTGCAGCGATCGCCGTCCGTGGAGTTTAGGACAGCGCACCGACAGGGCCCGAACAGTGAGCGCCTTGCGTACCGAGTCCCAGCCGACTAGCCACAACATCCGGGCCAACCCGGGTGAGTCCCTCGGCGATGTAGTCCTCGCGCGGCTCGTCCAGCAAGGCATCCGCGACCTCGCCAGGCATAGCTGCGCATACGCGACCGTGTTCGCCAACAAGCCGGGCGCTCGCTTGGCTCAGCACGTAGCAGTCGGGTACGTCGGTCAACTCAGCGAGAGCGGGCGTGTCGCCCTGGCGGACCTCCACCGCCTCATCCAAGCCGCGCTGACCGTTGAGCCAGGCCTCGACACGGACACGCCGGGAGGTGTCACACACGTTCGTTGACCGCGTCACCGGACGCCACGACCCGCGCCAGGAACACACGTCCAGAAACTCAGACAGTCCCCGGACAGACACCCGACAGGGCGATATCGGACATTCAACTTGTCCATGACGCCCAGTGGAGGTGAGAATCCACGATGCACGCGATCACCCAGAGCCAGTACGGCACCTCGGACTCCCTCCGGCTCACCGACGTGCCCGTTCCACGCCCGGGTGAGGGGCAGGTGCTGCTCCGCGTCCACGCCGCCGGGCTCGACCGTGGCACCGAGCACCTCATGACCGGCAAGCCGTACGCCGTGCGACTCGCGATTGGTGTGCGTCGCCCACGAAACCCGGTGCTGGGCCGCGACGTCGCGGGCACGGTGGCCGAGACCGGTCCCGGCGTGACCAGGTTCGCCCCCGGCGACGAGGTCTACGGCGTCGCGGCGGGCTCCTTCGCCCAGTACGCCGTCGCGGACGTGGACAAGCTCGCGACGAAGCCAGCCGCGCTGTCGTACGCCGAGGCCGCGGTCGTGCCCATCTCGGCCGGCACCGCACTCCAGGCGGTGCGAGACGCCGCAACGGTGACGAGCGGGCAGTCCGTGCTCGTCACCGGCGCATCCGGGGGCGTCGGCAGCTACGCCGTGCAGCTCGCCGTCGCTGCGGGTGCCGAGGTGACGGCGGTGTGCAGCCTCATCAAGCGCGACCACGTCACAGCCCTCGGCGCACACCACGTGCTCGACTACGCCCGCGACGACTGGGCTGACGGGACACGACGCTACGACGTGATCCTCGACATCGCAGGCAACCCCTCGTTGCGCCGTCTGCGCCGGGCCCTGACCCCTCACGGGACAGCGGTATTCGTCGGAGGCGAGCAAGCCGGCTCGATCACCGGCATGGGGCGCCAGCTGCGCGGCACCGTCCTGTCCCCCTTCATCGGTCCTTCGTTGAAGATCTTCCTCGCTCGCGAACGCGGCACGGACTACGAACAGCTCTCCGGACTCCTCGACGCGGGCGAGCTGCGCCCGGTCCTCGACCGCACCTACCCGCTTGAGCAGGCGGCAGAGGCGATGCGGAAGCTCGAGGAAGGCGCGATCCGCGGCAAGGTCGCCATCACGATGTGACGAGCCGCGGACCAAAAGGCGGCGTATCGGCAGGTCAATCCAAGTGCGGATCATTCACGTGGTGCTCGACTGCGTCCTTCCCCGAAGGGCGAACCGACATCGAGGCGTATGCGGCGTCGGAGACGCGGCGGTGAACGACGGGGACCCAGTCGCGGGCCGCGTCACTCCGCGTATGCCCCACAGCGACGAGGGCGTCATTGAGGCGCGGCGGCCAGGTTTCGCACCGTGGCCAGACCCGGTCACAGGCCGACGTCTGCGGCGTCGTCAAGGTGACGTTGCTCGGAAGCGGATGGCTCCGCGCTCTCGTCGCGGTGCCGGACACGGGGACAAG
>JALZMX010000174.1 GCA_030857985.1 Actinomycetota bacterium
CGTCGCCGGGGACGGCCAGCGGCCGGTGGGGGACTTCACCGACTCCCTCGCGCTGCTGACCGCGATGCAGCGGCTTCGGCAGGCCGGCGTGGGACGACGCCTGGAGCGGGTGGGTGTCGCCGGGTATCCCCAGGGCCATCCGATCATCGCTGACGAGGAGCTGACTCGGGCGCTGTACGCCAAGCAGCCCCTGAGCAGCTACCTGGTCAGCCAGATGTGCTTCGACCCAAGGGCTGTCTCGGCGTGGGTGACCCAGATGATGGAGCTGGGTCTTCGAATGCCCGTTCACCTGGGGGTTGCCGGTGTGGTCGATCAACGCAGGCTGTTGCGGATCGCCACCCGGATCGGCGTCGGCTCGTCGGCGCAGTTCCTGCGCAAGCACCGCTACGGACTGGTGCGGCTGGCACTGCCCGGCGGCTACCGGCCGGACCGCCTGCTGCGGCAGCTGGCCGTCGAGCTTGCCGAGCCTGCCCGCCCGGTGGTCGGGCTGCACATCTACACCCTTGGCGACGTCGCGGCCACGGAGCGATGGCGTCGGCGGGCGCTCGCCGGGCTGACCGGGGACGAGCCGCGCAATGGCTGACCTGACCGGCCGCGGTCAGCGCCGAGCGGCGCGCTACTCCGCGGTGGCCCTGCTCCGGCACGGGATCGGCGGCGGCGCCTGGCCACGCGCGTGGCGCACCCACGAGCTCGAGCGCAGCTACCAGGTCGTCATCGTCGGAGGAGGCGTTCACGGCCTCGCGACGGCCTACTACCTGGCGCGCAACCACGGCATCACCGACGTAGCGGTCCTCGACAAGGGCTACCTCGGGGGCGGCGGGTCCGGTCGCAACACCGCGATCATCCGATCGAACTACTTGACTCCGGAGGGCGTGCGCTTCTACGACCGCTCACTGGGCATGTACCAGCGGCTCGCCGCAGAGCTGAACTACAACGTGATGTTCTCGCGGCGGGGGCACCTCACGCTCGCACACAGCGACGCGTCGCTGCGCACCATGCGCTGGCGCGCCGAGGTCAACAAGCTCAGCGGGGTCGACTCCGACATCGCAGACCCCGACGAGGTGAAGCGGCTCGTCCCGTTCCTCGACACCTCTGCAGGGGCGCGATATCCGATCCTCGGTGCTCTCTACCACCCGCCCGGCGGGATCATCCGGCACGACGCGGTGGTCTGGGGTTACGCGCGGGCGGCGGACAGCCTCGGCGTACACCTGCATCAGGACACCGAGGTGACCGGCATCGACGTGGTGGGCGGCAGGGTCAGCGGCGTGCGGACGAACCGCGGCCCCATCGCCACCGGCACGGTGATCAACTGCACCGCGGGCTGGTCGACGCTGGTCTCGGCGCTCGCCGGGGTGCGGATGCCCGTCCAGACGTTCCCGCTGCAGGCCGCAGTCACCGAGCCGGTCAAGCCGTTCCTGCACACCGTCGTCGTCTCCGGGACCCTGCACGTGTATGTGAGCCAGACCGACCGCGGTGAGCTGGTGTTCGGGGCGAGCGTCGACCCTTTCGCCTCCTACTCCACCCGAGGGTCGCTCGAGTTCATCGAGGGGCTCGCCGGTCACGTCCTGGAGCTGATGCCGTCCCTGGCCCAGCTGCGCCTGCTGCGCCAGTGGGCCGGGTTGTGCGACATGACCCCGGACTTCGCGCCGATCATGGGCTCCACCGGCGTGGACGGGTTCCTGGTCGACGTGGGCTGGGGCACCTACGGCTTCAAGGCGGGACCCGTCGCCGGTGAGGCGATGGCCGAGTGTGTGGCCACCGGTCGTACGCCGGAGATCATCGCGGCGTTCGGGCTCGACCGGTTCGAGGAGGGCCGTCTCGTCGCAGAGAAGGGCGCGGCCGCGGTCGGCCACTAGGAGCATGACGTGATTCTTCTTCCTTGCCCGTGGTGCGGGCCGCGTGATGCCGGCGAGTTCGGTTACGTCGGCGAGATCGGCGTACGCCCGGACCCGGAGGCGGCCACCACCGAGCAGTGGCGTGACTACCTCTACTTCCGGCAGAACGTCGCCGGCTGGACGAGGGAACGCTGGTACCACCGGATGGGGTGCCGTCGCTATCTCGCCGTGCAGCGTCACACCCTCACCAACGAGGTGCGTTCGGCGAGCCAGCACGCCGGGCAGGGGGACGACTCGTGACCCGCCGTCGGCCATGGCGAGGTGCGGGTGCCTCCGCGGCGATGACGATGCGCCTGGACCGGCAGCCGGGTGAGGTCATCGACCGTCGCGTCGAGTTCACCTTCGACTGGAACGGCCGGACCTACCCCGCGCACCCCGGCGACACGATCGCCTCCGCGCTGGCGGCCTGCGGCGAGCGGATCTTCTCCCGGAGCTTCAAGTACCACCGCCCTCGGGGCCTGCTCACGGCCAGTCACCTCGACCCAGGTTGCATCGTGCAGGTGGGGGACGAGCCGAACGTGCGCGGCGGCCACCGCCTCGTGCAGGCGGGCATGCAGGTGCGCTCGCAGGACACCTGGCCCACGCTCGAGCTCGACGTCAAGGCGGCGAACGACCTGCTGGGGCGATTCCTGCCGGCCGGCTTCTACTACAAGACGTTCATCCACCCCCGCGCGTTGTGGCCGAGCTATGAGCGGGTGCTGCAGCGCTTCGCGCACGGCGGCGTGGTGTCGGCGGAGCCACCACACCCCGCCGACCGCTACGACAAGCGTCACGTGCACCCCGACGTCCTCGTCGCGGGGGGAGGGCCCGCCGGGATGGCCACCGCGGTCGCGGCGGCCCGAGCCGGTGCCCGGGTGCTGCTGGTGGAGGAGGAGCCGGCACTCGGCGGCCACCTGCGCTGGGGCCGGGAGCGCGAGCTGAGTGCACTGGCCGAGCTGGGCGACCTGGTCGCCACCACCCCGGGCATCGAGGTGCTCACGGACTCGGTCGTACTCGGTCGCTACGACGACAACTGGGTGGCCGTGCTACAGCGCGGGCTTCCGCACGTCCGCGAGCGTCTGGTCAAGGCGCGGGCGAGATCCCTCGTGGTGGCACCGGGACTGATCGAGCGCCCCTACGTCTTCGCCGGCAACGACGTACCCGGGGTGCTGTTGTCCACGGCGGCACGCCGGCTGGTCAACCTCTACGCGGTCAGGCCCGGGAAGCGCGCCGTCGTACTCACCGCGAACGCCGAGGGGGACACCGCCGCGCTCGACCTGGAGCGTGCCGGCGTGGAGGTCGTGCACGTCGAGGATGCCCGGCGCGGTGGGGACGTCGTCCGCGTCCTGGGCCGCCGCGGCGTGCAGGCGGTGGAGGTGGCCGGCGGCGACCGGATCGACTGCGACCTGCTGGTCACCGCGGTCGGGTGGACCGCGCCGGCGTCCCTGCTCACCATGGCCGGCGACGTTCCCGTCTACGACCGGCGGGCGGCCCGGTTCCGGCCGGACCCCGCCCGGCTGCCGGACGACGTGCTGCCCACGGGGGGCATCGTCGGCGACGGCTCGCTGGAGCAGCTGGTGGCGCACGCCGAAGCCACCGGACAGGAGGCAGCCCGTCGTGCCCGCGGGGAGACGGCTGTCGAGATCACCGCCCTGCCGGTGGAGCCGCACCCCGCGCTCTTCCACGGCCGCACCCACGGAATCGTGGACTTCTCCGAGGACGTGTCCTCCAAGGACCTGCTCACCGCGGTCGAGGAGGGCTACGACTCGGTCGAGCTGGCCAAGCGCTACTCCACCGCCACGATGGGACCGACCCAGGGCAAGCTCGAGGTCGTCAATGTGGTGGCCATTCTTGCCGAGGCCACCGGGCGGACGATCGAGCAGACCGGTACGACGACCTGGCGTCCGCCGTACGTCCCGGTCACCCTCGGCGCCCTGGCGGGCAGGACCCGCGAACCGAAGCGTTGCTCGCCGATGCAGACTTGGCACCAACGCCACGGTGCCGCCCCCCTGGTCGCCGGGGCGTGGATCCGGCCGGATCATTACGGCGACCCGGCGGGTGAGGTGCGCGCGGTCCGGGAGCACGTCGGCATCATCGACGTCACCCCGATCGGCAAGCTCGACCTGCGCGGGCCAGATGTACCGGAGCTGTTGAACCTGCTCTACGTGAACCGGTGGTCCAAGCTGGGCACCGGGCGCGTCCGCTACGGCGTGATGTGCGCCGAGGACGGGGTGGTCCTCGACGACGGGGTGACTGGACGGCTCGACGACGAGCACTACCTCATGAGCACGACGTCGTCGGGGGCGGCCAGCGTCTGGGAGTGGGTGGAAGGTTGGCTGCAGACCGAGCACCCGGACTGGCGGGTGCACGTGACGCCGGTGACGACCGCCTACGCGAGCATCAACGTGGCCGGCCCGCGGTCGCGAGACCTGCTGCGCCGAGTGGTCGAGGAGGTGGACCTCGCGCCCGAAACCTTCCCCTACATGCATGTACGCCGGGGCCGGGTCGCCGGGGTGCCCGGCTGCGTGCTGTGGCGGATCGGTTTCACCGGGGAGCTGAGCTTTGAGCTGCACGTTCCCGCGGCGTACGGCCTGCATGTGTGGGAGACGCTGCTCGACCAGGGCCGCGACCTCGCGGTGCAGCCCTTCGGCATCGAGGCACAGCGCATCCTGCGGCTGGAGAAGGGACACCTGATCGTCGGCCAGGACACCGACGGCATGACCCGCGCGTTCGGTGCCTCGCTGGACGGACTGGTCCGGCTCGACAAGGACGACTTCGTCGGCCGCCCGGAGCTGGTGTGGCAGGACCAGGGCCGCGGTCATCCTCGGCTCGTCGGACTCCGGACGGTCGACGGCTCGGTCGTGCCGGCGGAGGGGAGCCAGCTGGTCGAGGACGGCGGCCGGATCTGCGGCCGGGTGACCTCCAGCCGCATGTCTCCGACCCTGGGTCGGTCGATCTGTCTGGCCCAGGTGGCCGCACACCTCGCCGAGCCCGGGACCGAGGTGACGGTCCGGCTGACGACCGGCGGGACCGCTGCCGCCATCGTCGCCCAGCAGCTGGCCCACGTGGACCCGGCGGGGGAGCGGCTTCGTGTCTGACAGCGCACCGGTCGCGCGGAGCCCGATCGCGCCCGCCGCGCCAGAGGTCGTGGCCGCCGGGTGGGCGGTGAGCGGGCGCAGGAGCGGTGCTGCACTCACCCTCACCGACTGCACACCGCTGGCCAAGGTGGCGGTGAAGGCGAGCTGGGACGGCGCGATGGCCAAGGCTCTCGGCGTGTCCCTCGGGATCGCCACCCGGATCACCTGGGACTTCGGCGCGGGCGGCGTCCCGATCCTGCTGGTGGGATCGGGGCCGGGAGAGTGGCACGCACTGGCGCCGCCCGGGACGCACGCCTGCATTGCAGAACAGCTGGCGAAGACCGCCGCCCAGGTCGACGAGCTGGTGACCGTCATCGACCTGACCCACGGCCGGGCGCTCGTCCGCCTCACCGGCGAGCGGTCCCGTGACCTGCTTGCCAAGGAGTGCGGGCTGGACCTAGCCGACCACGTGTGCCCGGACGGGGCGGCACTGCGGTCCGCGGTGGCCGGGCTCGCCAGCGACCTCGTCCGCGACGACCGAGACGGTGCCAGGTCGTATCTGCTGCACTGCGAACGCTCGTCCGGGCAGTACCTGTTCGACTCGCTGCTCGACGCGGGCGACGAGTTCGGGGTCGAGGCAGACGGCTTCGTACCCCCCGGAATCTGAAGGAGACAAGCGTGTTCCCGAGCAACCTCGAGATCGCCCGCAACGCGTCCCGCAAGCCGATCGAGGACGTCGCGAACGAGATGGGGCTGGGGAGCCATCTGCTGGAGCCGTACGGGCGGGACGTGATGAAAGTGAGTCTCGACGCCATCGAGGAGCTGTCCGACCGGCCTCGGGCGAAGTACGTGGTCGTCACCGCGGTCACCCCGACTCCGCTGGGCGAGGGCAAGACGACGACCACGGTCGGCCTCGGGCAGGGCATGCATCACATCGGGAAGCAGGCCGTGATCACGATCCGGCAGGCGTCGATGGGTCCGGCGCTGGGCATCAAGGGGGGCGCGGCCGGCGGTGGATACAGCCAGGTGGTGCCGATGGAGAAGCTCAACCTGCACCTCACCGGAGACATGCACGCCGTGACCGCCGCGCACAACCTGCTGAGCGCGATGCTGGACAACCACCTGTTCCGCGGCAACGCACTGGGGATCGATCCGCACAGCATCACCTGGCGCCGCGCGCTGGATGTCAACGACCGGGCCCTGCGCAACATCGTGGTCGGCCTCGGCGGCCGCGGGGACGGTGTCCCCCGGCAGACCGGCTTCGACATCACCGCGGCCTCGGAGGTGATGGCCACGCTGGCGCTCACCACCTCGCTGCGGGACCTGCGCGAACGCCTGGGACGGATAGTGATCGGCTACACGAAGCAGGGAGAACCGGTGACGGCTGAGCAGCTGGACACCGCGGGTGCCATGACCGTGCTGCTGCGGGAGGCGATCAAGCCGAACCTGCTGCAGACCGTCGAGAGCACACCTGCGCTCGTGCACTGCGGCCCGTTCGGCAACATCGCCACCGGCAACTCCTCGGTGTTGGCCGACCTGATCGCATTGCGGGCCGGCGACTACGTCGTCACCGAGGCGGGCTTCGGTGCCGACATGGGTGCGGAACGCTTCTTCAACATCAAGTGCCGCACCTCCGGCGAGGCCCCCGACGCCGCGGTCGTGGTCGCCACCGTGCGGGCGCTCAAGGCACACTCAGGCAAGTTCCGCATCGTCGCCGGAAAGCCGCTGCCCGAGGAGCTGTCCACGGAGAACCCCGACGACGTCCATGCCGGTGCGGCCAACCTGGTCAAGCAGATCGAGAACATGCGCCTGCACGGCGTCTCGCCGGTGGTGGCGGTCAACTCCTTCCCCACCGACCACGCCAGCGAGCAGGCGGCGATCTGCGAGATCGCCGAGCGGGCCGGCGCCCGCTGCGCGGTTTCCAGTCACTTCACCGACGGGGGCCGTGGAGCCGTCGAGCTGGCCGAGGCTGTCGCCGAGGCGGCGCAGGAGCCCACGCGGTTCCGGCTGCTTTACCCCGACGAGGCCAGTCTGCGCGAGAAGATCGAGACGATCGCGACCGAGGTCTACGGTGCCGACGGCGTCGACTACTCCGCGGCCGCTGCCCGTTCACTCGACACGTACGAGAAGGCCGGCTTCGGCAGGCTGCCGATCTGCATGGCCAAGACCCATCTGTCGATCTCGTCCGACCCGACGCTCGTGGGTGCGCCCACCGGGTGGACCCTCCCGATCCGGGAGGTGCGGGCCTCGGTCGGCGCCGGCTTCGTCTACCCGATCTGCGGTGAGATGCGGACGATGCCCGGCCTGGGATCGGACCCGGTAGCCGCACATCTGGACATCGACGCGGACGACGAGACAGTCGGACTCTTCTGAGCGCGGCGGCGTACCGAAGGGAGCCTCTTCCCGTGGCCACCTCCTACCTCGACCACCGCCTCGGCCATTTCGTCGACCTGGTGGCGGCCCGAGAGGCCGCACCCGGCGGTGGGCCGGTCGCCGCGGTGACCGTCTCACTGGCCGCCGGTCTGGTCGCCATGGCCGCCCGCTACTCGGTGGACGAGCTCGCCGGCGCGGAGCAGATGCTCGACGACGCCGAGCGCCTCCGCGGCCGTGCCGCCGATCTGGCCGACACCGACGCGCGCGCCTATCAGGCGGTGCTCGCAGCGTTTGCGTCGACTCGCGACAGCGACCCGGACGACCGGAGCGAGCAGCTGCGCGTCGCGCTGGAAGGGGCCGCGCAGGTGCCGCTGGAGATCGCCGAGACCGGCGCCGAGACCGCACAGCTGGCCGCGCTGCTGGCGGTGGAGGGCAACCGCAGCGTGCGAGGCGACGCCGCCACCGCGCTGCTGCTCGCGGAGGCGGCGGTGCGCTCCGCCGCCCACCTGGTCACCGTCGACGTGGCGGAGGGCGGGTGCGACCAGGAGCTCGTCCGGCGTGCGCGGGCGAGTGTCGACGTGGCGCGGCGGGCAGTCCACGGTGCCCGAGAGGCGCTGTTCCCGGGCTCCGAGCCGTGACCTGGACCCCGGCCGCCGCCCACCGCCCTCGCCGCCGCCCGCCGCCGCCGCGATCGGAGAGCGATCATCCTCGCCGACTCCATCGCCCGCGGAAGGTTTTGCCGACCACGGCGGCTGGGTATGGGCTTAGGCGTCCGATAGCAGGCAAACAGCCGAGGAGATGTCATGGGTATCGGGGACAAGGCGAAGAACAAGGCCGAAGAGACGCTCGGCAAGGGCAAGGAGAAGACCGGCGAGCACAGCGGCGACCGTGACCTGCAGGCAGAGGGCAAGAGCGACCAGAGCAAGGCGAACCTCAAGCAGGCCGGCGAGAAGGTCAAGGACGCGTTCAAGAAGTAGGCGGTCCTTCGGCGAGGAAATCGCCGATTCGGGCCCGTAGCCCGCGGGCGTCGAGCCCGTGCAGTTGGGCATGATCGTCCGGTTCGCCATAACGTCGCGCCTCCACCGATCGCACGCCCAGCGAGAGCACCCGGTGTGGTATGGCCTCCAGCGCAGTCGACACCGATCGGCTGGACGTGCCGGCGAGATAGGGCTCCACCAGTACGACGTCCGGCTTCGCCAGCGTCGCCCGCAACGTGGGACCGTCGAACGGTGTGACCGTGGTGGCGTACAGCACGGTCAGGTCGAGCCCGCGGGTCGCCTCCAGCACCGGGTCGAGCAGCGGCCCCACCGCGATCGCGGTCGCCGCGCTCCCCCGCCGTATCACGGAGAACCGGCCTGCCCGTACCGGGAGCGGCGACGCGTTCTGCTGGCTCGACAACCGCAGGTAAGCCCGCCCGGATCCGGCCACCGCGTGCCGCAGCAGCGTCTCCGCTTCGTCTGGATGGCCCGGCACGTGCACGGACCAGTCCG
>JALZMX010000187.1 GCA_030857985.1 Actinomycetota bacterium
GTCGTCGAGACGACCAGCTTCGTCCACCCGCGTTGGGTCCCGCAGCTCGCCGACGCGGAGCAGCTGCTGGACCGGCTCGCCGGCTCGCTGTGCTCCGACGGCCTGCGGCTACCGGTCCTGGTCCCGAACGAGCGCGGGCTCGAGCGTGCGATGGCCAAGGGGGTGCGCGAGATCGCGATCTTCGGCAGCGCGACCGAGACCTTCGCCCGTCGCAACCTCAACCGCGGCCTGGACGAGCAGTTCGCAATGTTCGAGCCCACGGTGGCGCGGGCGCGCGACGCCGGACTGGCCGTGCGCGCCTATCTCTCGATGTGCTTCGGAGACCCGTGGGAGGGCCCGGTCGACATCGACCAGGTGGTCATGGTCGGCCGTCGCCTCCTCGATCTCGGCGCGTCGGAGCTCTCGCTCGGTGACACGATCGGGGTCGGTACACCGGGTCACGTGCAAGCGCTGCTCGCCAGTTTCGTCGACGCCGGGGTGTCGCTGGGTCGAATCGCGCTGCATCTGCACGACACCTACGGGCAGGCGCTCGCCAACACTCTGGCCGCGCTGCAGTACGGCGTCACCACGTTCGACGCGTCCGCCGGTGGACTCGGGGGTTGCCCCTACGCCGAGAGTGCCACGGGCAACCTGGCCACCGAGGATCTCGTCTGGCAGCTGGACGGCCTCGGGATCGAGCACGGCGTGGACCTGGAGGCACTCGTGGCCACCAGCGTCTGGATGGCGGCCCGGCTCGGCCGGCCGAGCCAGTCGCGCACCGTGCAGGCGCTAGCATGAGCCGGCCGTAGAGGCGCCCGTCCCATTCCTTTCCGCAGTCAGCCCGCCGAGAGGCACCAGACCGATGACCGAACGCGTATACGTGCACGTCGGGCCGCACAAGACCGGGACGACGTTCCTCCAGGAAGTGCTGAAGAACAACAAGCAGGCCCTGGCATCCAACGGGGTGCTGTTCCCGGGGGAGCGCTACGCCCGTCAGGCCGAGGCGGTGCTCGACCTGCTGCCCGGCTCCAAGGGGCTGGGCAAGGATCCGCGCCCGGGTCGGTGGAAGGCACTCGTCCGCGAGGTGGCGGAGTGGCCGGGCGACATCACGGTGCTCTCCCACGAAGGTATCTCCACCGCCGGGTCGCGATCGATCTCCAGGCTGGTCGAGTCGCTGGCGCCGGCCGAGGTCCACGTCGTCTACACCGCCCGTGACCTCACCAAGGTGATCCCGGCGATGTGGCAGACGCGAATGCGCAACCAGGGCTCCGAGGCATGGGCGAGCTATCTGCAGACCGTACGCGGGGACCCGGGCGCAAAGGCGCCCTGGGGCCAGCGACTGTGGAACGCGCACGACCCGCGCGAGGTGTTCGGTCGCTGGGAGAAGCAGGTGCCGCCCGAGCACATCCACGTGGTGACGGTGCCGCCGTCGGGCGGCGCGCCCGGCGTGCTCTGGGAGCGTTTCTGCTCGGCCATCGGGATAGACCCCACGCCGTACTCCCTCGAGGTGCGCAGGAGCAACGAATCGCTCGGTACCGCCGAGGTCGAGGTTCTGCGCCGGATCAACGAGCGGGTGGCGGCTCGGATCAGCGACTCCAGCTACACCCGCTGGGTCAAGGTCTTCACCGCCCGCCGGGTCCTGGAGCAGCGGCCAGAGCAGACGAAGTTCGCGCTGCCGGTCGAGGAGCAGGGGTGGGTCCGGGAGCGGGCCGAGGAGATCATCGGGTTCCTCGAGAAGGGGAGGTACTCCGTGACAGGTGACCTGGCCGATCTGCTGCCGGCGACGACCTCCACTGCCGCACGCCCCGACGAGGTGGACCTCGAGCAGGCACTCGACGCTGCCGTCGACGTGATCGCCGCGATCGCGATCGAACTCGACGCCGGAAGTGAGGGAGGTCGGTGACCGCCAAGGTCTTCGTGCACATCGGACCGCACAAGAGCGGGACGACGTTCCTCCAGCAGGTGCTCGCGGCCAACAAAGCCGCCTTGGCCGCCAACGGAGTGCTGTTCCCAGGTAGGAGCTACAGCCGCCAGCGCCGTGCGCTCGAGAAGCTGCTGAGGTCCAGCGGAGGCAAGAGCCGTCAGGCAGGCCCGTGGCGCGCGCTGGCTCGCGAGGTGGCGCGGTGGCAGGGGGACATCGCCGTGCTGTCCAACGAGTCGATCGGCACAGCCGGACTGCCACCGATCTCGATGCTGGTCGAGTCGCTGGCGCCGGCCGAGGTCCACGTCGTCTACACCGCCCGTGACTTCACCAAGGTGATTCCGGCGATGTGGCACACCCAGATGCGCAACCAGCAGACCAAGTCGTGGGAGACCTATCTGCGCACCGTGCGTGGGGACCCAGCTGCACTCTCGGCATGGGGCCGGCGAATCTGGAGCGCACAGGACCCGCGCGAGGTGTTCGGGCGCTGGGAGCAGCTGGTGCCGCGCACGCACATCCACGTGGTGACGGTGCCGCCGTCGGGCACCGCGCCCGACGTGCTCTGGGAGCGCTTCTGCGCGGCCATCGGGATGGACCCGGCGCCGTACTCCCTCGAGGTGCGTCGTCTGAACGAATCGCTCGGTACCGCCGAGGTCGAGGTGCTGCGCCGCATCAACGCGCGGGTCGAGGGTCGGATCAGCAAGTCCGGCTACAACCGCTGGATCCAGGTCTTCGCCGCCCGGCGGGTCCTCGAGCACCGGCCCGAGCAGACGAAGTTTGCGCTGCCGGTCGAGGAGCACGGGTGGATCCGGACCCGGGCCGAGGAGATCATCCGCTTCCTGGAGGAGGGCGGCTACTCCGTCACAGGTGATCTGCATGACCTGCTGCCGGCTCCCGTGAGTGCGACCGCCGTACGCCCCGACGAAGTCGACCTCGAACAGGCGCTCGACGCTGCCGTCGACGTGATCGCCGGGCTGCTGGAGACTCTGGACGAGAAGGCGACGAGAGCAAGGTCCGGTGGCCGTGGCGTGCCCCCAGCTCCGGGGCGCGCAGCTGCGGCCACGGTGATACGACGGGTCAGGTCGTCCGTGGCAGCAAGGCTCGGTCGGAGTAGCGGCCCACTTGCCAGGTGGCATAGGCGTCGGTGACGGCCCCGATGCCGCCACCGACGAGCGGCACTCGGCGGCCCACCATGGTCACCATCCGACGGCCCCCGACCCGGGTGATCAGGTCGGTTGTCACCTCGGTCGAGATGCGCCGGTCCAGCTCCGGATCGTGCACGGGGGCGGTGGCGATGGCCATCGGTGAGCTCGGAAGCTGCTGCTTCTCCACCAGCTCCTCGACTCGGTCCTCACCCAACAGGCAGGCCAGGACCGCGTTGCGGACCCGGGCGTCGTCGAGGTCGTAGCCGCGCAGGTGGGCAATCGAGGCCACCATGTGGCAATGCAGCAGCGCAAGGCCGGTCACGTTGGCCGGGATGGTCACCGCGACCGTCACCAGGCCGCCGAGATTGGCGAGGAACCCCTGCAGACCCGCAAGACGGACATGGGACTCGATCAGGTCGTGGACGGCCTTGTCGATGTCGCCGTCGACCTTGGCGAGCCGTCGGTCGGCGGCCTGCGCCGCACCGGGCAGCCTCCCGACCCCGTCGATCGCGCGATCGAGCACCTGCCGGACGAAGCCGTGGGTGTATTCCGGTGCCAGCTTGCGCCCGGCCGGGGCGATGGCCCTGCCGAGCATGCGGCCCACTCCCATGTCCGTCTCCGTTTCGTGTTCGGGGTAGCCCCGGATCGCGCCGGTTCGTAGCGCGAACCCTACGCGGGGCGGGGCAGCAGCACGCACCGCGTGCAGGTGCCCGGAGCGTGGCAGCATGACGCGCGTGCCCGTCGAGCCGCCCGGAAGCCGCTGGCAGCTGCCGTCGGCCGAGGCGGCGGGCGCGGATGACGTCGCCGGCGCCGGCGCCGACCTCGAACCAGGGACCCTGCTCGCCGCCTACCGCGCCGGCCTGTTCCCGATGCCGGTGGCCGACGTCGACGCGATGCTCTGGTGGTCTCCGGCCATGCGCGCCGTCGTCCCGCTGGACGGCCTACGGGTCAGCCGCTCGCTGCGCCAGTCGTGCCGCAGGTTCGAGATCACCGTGGACACCGCGTTCGGCGACGTGGTCCACGCCTGCGCCGATCCGGATCGTGACGGCGGCTGGATCACCGGTGAGATCATCACCGCATACGGCCGGCTGCACGACTGCGGGTGGGCACACTCGGTGGAGGTGTGGGACGCCGACGGTGCGTTGGCCGGCGGTCTGTACGGCGTTGCCGTCGGTGGACTGTTCGCCGGTGAGTCGATGTTCCACCGCCGACGCGACGCGTCGAAGGTGGCGCTGGTGGCCCTGGTCGACATCCTGCGCAGTGCCGGTCCTACCGCCCGCCTGCTCGACGTGCAGTGGCAGACCTCGCACCTGGCGAGCCTCGGCGCGGTCGCGGTGCCGCGATCGCGATATCTCAGCCTGCTGCGTGCCGCGCTGAGGCGGCCGCTGCCGAACGCTTTCATCTGATCAGCCGGCACCGGCCGCTCGGGCCCGCGCCGCCCCGTCGTACCCCGCGGACAGTCCGGTCACGAGCGCGTCGACGAAGTCGGGGACGTCGCACCCGGCCAGCCGGAACGTTCCCGCACAGGTCCGCTCCCGCCACAGTGAGAGTACGACGACCTCGGCCTCGTGGTGCCACGACATCCGCAGTGCGCGACTCGGGTCTCGCGCGTCGAGGAACACCTCGCCACGCACCGGCAACACCGCCACCCGGGTCATGGCCCGATGATGCCTCCGATCCGGGCGATGCGCCAGGGTTTCAGGCGGCGTCGGTGCGCAGCATTTGGTCGAGTGCGGCGTTGTCGTGTGGTGTGGGTTCCAGGTCGATGTGTTCGGGGTCGTGGAAGGGTGGGTCGGGGTCGTCGGGGTCGTGTCGCCATTGAGCGAGTCGTGCCTCGATGAGGAGCTGTTTGACGTGTGTGATCGCCGACTGGGTCTGTTCGGCTTGCCGTTGTCGCAGCAGCTGCAGGCCGGTGCGTAGTTCAGTGGCGTTGGTGTCGGCCAGCCAGTCATCCTCGGGCCAGCCGGTGACCGGGTGCGGTCGGGCCCGGGTGGTGTGGGTGTGCCCGGTCGGGTACCGCCAGACGATCACGCCGGGCTCGGGCTGGGTCAGAAAGATGCCGGGGCTGTGTTTGATCTGGTGATCGTGGCGGCAGGGGTGGCCGAGGTTGGCGTGGCTGGTGTCCCCGTGGGGGTAGGGGCGGGTGTGATCGGCGTCGCCGCGCCCGGCCGGGGACGCGCAGCCGGGAGCGATGCAGACCCGGTCCCGGGCGCTGGTGGTCCGCCACAGCGGCTCGCTCGGCCGGTAGGCGTGGGTGGACAGGTCGGCCAGGTTGCCGGCCGGGTCGGTGAGCAGGCGGAACCAGGTCGAGTCGGGTTGGGCGGCGATCCGTCGGGCCAGGCTGGCCGGGATCGGCTGCCCGGCCGCGCTCTGCCCGGGTGCGTCGCCGACGCCGATCAGGGTCTGGATCGGGATCGAGACGTTGACGTGGGTGCGGCACCGCGGATGGGTCCGCCTCAGCTGCGGCGGTTCGCCTTGTTCCAGCCGGCTGGTCGGCGTGGCTGCGTGCAGCCGTCCGGTCAGCAGGTCGATCGCCAGGTCGGCTTCGCGCTGGTCCATGCTGCGCGGATCGGCTGCCCCCAAGCCGCGGGCCAGCAGACTCAGATGGTGTTTGGCGGTGTCGACGTCGTGGCCGCTGTGGCCGATGACCAGCGCGGCCATCCCGTCGCGTTCGGGCAGCGCCGAGACCGACGATCACCGAACGCGCGACGGTGCTTCTGGTCGAATCCGGCCGGGTCGGCTTCGGCGACCACCTGGCGGGCCAGCCTGGCCACCTCACCGACCGTGGCCGGCACCAGCCGCGACGACTGCTCGGCGCCGGCGTCGTCGTCGCGCAGCAGCCGGTGCAGCAGCTCCGCCTCGGCGGTCGCACGCAGTTCGGGGTCGGTCAAGGTGGCGAACTCCTCGACGATGCAGCGCACCGCGTATTCCTCCAGCCGACCGGCGGCGAACAAGGCCGCGACCCGGGGCAGCGTGGTCAGGCCCTCGACCAGGTGCAGGCGCTGATGCAGCCGGTAGCGGCTCTGATACAACGCCGGCACCAGCTCGGCCACCGTCTGTGTGGTGGCGCCGACCTCGGTCTTCGGCCGCGGCACCGCAGCCCGACGGGAGTGCAGCTCCGCCACCATCGCCAGTTGACGGGATGTGTAGACGTTGACCAGCCGCTGACTGGCCGTGATCGCGTCCACCAGCTGCGCATCATCCAACGCCGACCGTTCACCCGAGTCGAGCAGCGCGGCCAGCTCGGCACCCGCGGCGGCCTCGCGCAGCTGCGCCCAGCCCAACGGCTCCGCGGTCACGGTGCCGGTGC
>JALZMX010000201.1 GCA_030857985.1 Actinomycetota bacterium
CCGGCGTCGGACTCGACCAGCACCTCGTAGCCGAGGCCGGTCAGCTTTCCGACCAGGTCCGGCACCAGGGCGACGCGATGCTCACCGGGCCGGGTCTCTCGGACCACTGCGATCTTCACCGTCGCAACCTACTGGGGACGTCGCCGTGACAGCCTTCCGGCCCGCTGCGCGCGCAACGTCGGATTGCCGACGCTGGGGTTGCCGAGGCGACCCGAGCGTCGGATTGCCGACGTCAGTGGTCGCCGCCGGGTCAGTAGTACCAGGGGAACTGCGACCAGTCAGGGTCGCGCTTCTCCAGGAACGCGTCCCGTCCCTCGACCGCCTCGTCGGTCATGTACGCGAGCCGGGTCGCCTCCCCGGCGAAGAGCTGCTGCCCGACGAGACCGTCGTCGATCAGGTTGAACGAGTACTTCAGCATCCGCTGCGCCGTCGGCGACTTGGCGTTGACCTTGCCTGCCCACTCCAGCGCGGTGGTTTCGAGCTCGGCATGGGGTACGACGGCGTTGACCATCCCCATCCGGTGCGCCGTGTCGGCGTCGTACTCATCACCGAGGAAGAAGATCTCGCGGGCGAACTTCTGCCCGACCTGACGGGCAAGGTACGCCGACCCGTAACCCCCGTCGAAGGACGCCACGTCGGCATCGGTCTGCTTGAACCGCGCGTGCTCGGCCGAGGCCACGGTCAGGTCGCACACCACGTGCAGAGAGTGCCCGCCACCGGCCGCCCAGCCCGGTACGACGGCGATGACCACCTTCGGCATGAACCGGATCAACCGCTGGCACTCCAGGATGTGCAGCCGGCCCAGTCGGGCCGCGTTCGCCGAGTCGGCACCGGCGCCCGCACCCTCGGCGTACTCGTAGCCCGCCCGGCCACGGATCCGCTGGTCACCACCGGAGCAGAACGCCCACCCGCCGTCCTTGGGCGAGGGACCGTTGCCGGTGAGCAGCACGCAGCCCACGTCGGCGGAGACCCGGGCGTGCTCGAGAGCGTGGTAGAGCTCATCGACGGTGTGCGGACGGAACGCGTTGCGCACCTCGGGCCGGTCGAACGCGATCCGGACCGTCCCCTGGTGGACCGCCCGGTGATAGGTGACGTCCTCGAGGCCCTCGAAACCGGGGACGACGGTCCAGACCGCCGGATCGAAGGTCTCCGAGACGGCTGGATGACCAGACATGGTGGCGAGCCTATGCCCGCCGACGATCCACTGGCAGAATCCTTGCCGCAGGACTCAGGGGCGGGACCGACGAAGGAGGCACGTCATGGACACACCGGCTGGCTGGCTGGCTGACCCGGGGGGTACGCATGAGCTGCGCTACTGGGACGGGACGGCATGGACCGAACACGTCTCGGATGCGGGCGAGTCCGGGACCGCGCCGCTGGCGGAGGTGTATCCCCCGCCCGAGCCCGCCTCTCCGCCTCCGCCACCGCCGCCGCCCTCGGTCGCGGCGACTGCGGATCCGACTGTGGAGGCGACCGCGGCACCGGCCAAGGGCGGGTGGCGGGATCGGCTCAAGCAGGCTGCGGACACCGCGGTCTCGTCGGGCAAGCAGGCAGCGGCCCAGGCCAAGACGGTGATGGCCGAGCAGGGCAGCAAGCGTACGGCGGCGTGGGCGGAGGACCCGAACACGCTCTGGTTCGGTGAGAGCAAGGACATCGGCGCCAGCGCCACGGGGGTCGCCAAGGCGCGCTACCGCATCACCAAGGACCGCATCCAGGTCGAGTCGGGGATGCTCGGGACCCGCTCGGAGTCGGTGCCGTTGTGGTCGGTCAAGGACATGGACGTCCGCCAGGCCGCCTGGCAGCGCGGCAAGGACGTGGGTGATGTCGTGCTGACCCTCGAGGACGCCGCCTATGCAGCCCAGGCGGCCGACATGTTCAACCCGACCGGGATCGCGGACAGCGGTCAGTCGAGCGGTCAGTCGAGCGGTCAGTTCGTGCTCGACAACGTGGAGCACCCGCACAGCGTGGTGGACCTGCTGATGCCGCTGGTCAGTGAGGCGCGGCACAAGAAGATGGTCGAGCGTCAGTCGCAGTACCTGCACGTGAACCCCGGGATGGCGGGGGTCGCGATGGGGGCGCCGGCCGCTCCGACGCCGGCGGCCGGCCCGCCGGTCGATCTGGCCGACCAGCTGCGCAAGCTCGCCGAGCTGCGCGACCAGGGCGTCCTGACGCCGGAGGAGTTCGAGGCGCAGAAAGCGCGTCTGCTCGCCGGCTGAGCGCTGCCGGTGTCGCGCCGGCTCAGCGTAGGCGTCCGGCACCCGGGGCGGGACTGGTCACGAACGTCACCGGGTGGTCGAACGGCTTCTCGGCGAAGGCCCGCATGACCTTCTCGGTGATGGCATCGGTGGCGCCTGCCTCGACCAGCGCCAGCACGCATCCACCGAAGCCCGCGCCGGTCATCCGGGCGCCCAGCGCACCCGCCGACAGCAGCGTGTCGACGGCCACGTCCTGCTCCGGGCTGGAGACCTCGTAGTCGTCGCGCAGTGAGTTATGCGAGGCGGTCAACTGCGGACCCGTCTCGGCGATGCGTCCTTCCCGGAGCAGGCCGACGACTTCCAGCACGCGCGCGTTCTCGCTGATGACGTGCCGGGCCCGTCGCCGAAGCCTGTCGTCTTTGAGGGACTGCGCCTCGTCGAGCGTCGAGTCGCGCAACGAACCGATGCCGAGCGCAGCGGCAGCCTGCTCGCAGGACCGGCGGCGGTCGGCGTACTCGCCATCCACGAGCCGGTGCGGCGCTCTGGTGTCGACGACGAGCAGGGACAGGCCGGCTTCCTCGAGTGGGCACGGGGCGTGTTCGACGTCCAGCGAACGAGCGTCGAGGAACAGCACGTGATCGCGTCGCCCGAGCATCGACGCCATCTGGTCCATCACCCCGCAGGGCACGCCGACGTAGTCGTTCTCCGCCTGTTGTGCGATCAGGGCCAGCTCGACCGGATCGAGGTGCAGGCCGAGGAGGTCGTCGAGCGCCACCGCGACGGCGCACTCCAGCGATGCCGACGACGAAAGGCCGGCACCCGGTGGCACGTCGCTGTCGACCAGCAGGTC
>JALZMX010000250.1 GCA_030857985.1 Actinomycetota bacterium
ACGCGACCGGCAGGGATGGTCCGGTGGCTCAGCGACAGCAGACCCGAGTGGATCCGCAGCCCTTCGCCGGACTCGGTCAAGGTGAAGTTCGCATCACGGACGAAGCGCCGCAGCGCGGTCAGCAGCAAGCCGATGGCGACCGGGGCGACCGGCGCGAGGATGCCGAGCAGCCCGCCGAACCCGAGGCCGGCGGACACCGCCACCCCGGTCGCCACGACGACGTAGACCACGACGAGCGCGATCCCCAGCCCGATCTCGAGCAGCCGAGCCTGCAGCACCCGCAGCGCCGACACCTGCAGGATCGTCCGTTCCACGACCGGTTCACCCTCGACCGACCCACCCAGCCGGCCGGAGCGGGACAACAGCTCCGCGCGCAGCGCGTGCGCCTCGGGTAGCCGCAGGTAGCCGAGACTGGTGGTGGCGCCCTGGCCCGCGGCCATCTCGATCCGTAGCTGGGCCAGTCCACCCAGCCTGGCCAGCAGCGGCTCCTGCACGTCGACGCCCTGGATGCGGTCGAGGCGCAGCTGGCGCCGCTGCCGCATCACCACCCCGCGCCGGACGAACAGCGTGCGTTCCGCCACGGCGTACCGCGTCATCCGCCACACCAGGAAGGCCCAGCCGGTGGCCGCGGCCAGTAGCACCAGCAAGCCGGCCAGCACTTCGAGCACGATCGTCAGCGCCGACTCGGACTCCACGAAGTCGACCAGCCGCCACAGCCCGTCGAGGTTGTCACGGAAGAAGACAAGGGCGGCGCCCACTGCCGCCACCACATAGCGCCACGACTGCAGCAACGGTGTCAGCACATGCAGCCGCTGCAGGGCGTCCTCGGAGGGATCGCCATCCGTCGCCGGACCGCCGACACCCCCCGATCCCTCCGGGATCACAGGCCGGCCGCCCTCGCCTCGCCACGCGCGGCCAGCCGGTTGCGCAGGTCGTGCGCGACGTCGACGGGCAGCCCCGGGATCTCCGCGTCGGTGGACGCCGAGGCGGTCACCAGCTTGACGCTGGCGATGCCGAACCGGCTGGCGAGTGGGCCGGCCTCCACGTCGATCACCTGCATCCGCCCGTAGGGAACGATGGTGAGGCGGCGCACGATCCGGCCGCGGCTGACCAGCAGGTCGTCTGCGCGCTCGGCGTACTTCCAGGCCGAGATGGTGCGCGGCAGCCACACCCACCATGCCGCCGCGGCCACCAGCGCCAGCACGGGTACGACGAGCAGGGTGCGGGCCCCGGTCACGGCCAGCACCAGCGCGGCCACGAGGGCGCCGACTGCGAGGGCCGCCGGGGCCAGCCGGCGAACGGTCAGCAGCGCAGGCGAGACGCCGTTCCAGGAGCACTCGGGGTCGGCGAACAGCCGCTCGGTGTCGGCACGCCGGCCCGACCCGCCGACTCTGTTTCCCACACGGCGACGCTACCGCCCGAGGCGGTACGGTCATGGGTATGCCTGCCGGACCTGCCGCGTCGCCCGACGCGCGCCATCGTGCGCTGGCACACTACCTCGACTCCGTCGGTGACGACCTGATCGCCGTGCGCCGCGACATCCACGCGCACCCCGAGCTGGCCTGGGAGGAGACCCGCACCACGATGCTGGTGGCCGATCGGCTCGAGGCGGTCGGCGCCAAGGTCCAGCTGCTGCCCCGCTCGGGTGTCTGCGCCGAGATCGGTGACGTCACCGGCCCCACCGTCGCGCTTCGCGCCGACCTGGACGCGCTGCCGGTGACCGACACCACCGACGACCCGTGGTCCTCCACCGTCGCCGAGGTCGCGCACGCCTGCGGTCACGACGTCCACACCGCGTGCCTGCTCGGCGCCGGCCTGGCGCTGGCCCACCTGCACGCCGACCGGCCACTGCCCGGACGGGTCCGGCTGCTCTTCCAACCGGCGGAGGAGTCGATGCCCGGCGGTGCCCTGGAGGTCATCTCCTCCGGTGGCCTCGACGACGTCGACCACGTGTTCGGTGTGCATTGCGACCCCACTCTGGACGTCGGTCGGATCGGTCTGCGCGACGGGCCGATCACCGGTGCGGCCGACTCGTTGGCCATCCGCATGACCGGACAGGGTGGTCACACCTCGCGCCCGCACCTGACCCAGGACCTCACCTACGCGCTGGCCAAGGTGGTCACCGACCTGCCCGCGGTGCTGTCGCGACGCCTCGACCCGCGCTCCGGCGCCAGCGTGGTGTGGGGTCTGATCCGCGCCGGCTCGGCGCGCAACGTGATCCCGTCGGTCGGGCACGCCCATGGCACCGTCCGACTGCTGGACGCCACCACCTGGACTACCGCCCAACAGGTGATCACCACGATCATCCACGAGCTCGCGGCACCGTACGGCGTGGATGTCGAGGTGACCTATCTGCGCGGCGTGCCGCCGGTGGTCAACGACACCGCCGCGACCCGGTTGTTCGCGGCCGCTGCCGAGCAGGTGATCGGCTCGAGCGCGGTGACCGGGACGACGCAGAGTCTCGGCGGCGAGGACTTCGCCTGGTACCTCGAGTCCGTGCCGGGCGCGATGGCCCGGCTGGGCACCCGCACGCCCGACGGTCCCACCTACGACCTGCACCAGGGCAACCTGCGCGTCGACGACAGGGCGGTGCTGGTCGGCGCCAAGGTGCTCGCCGCTGCCGCAGTTCAGGTGTGGCACGCCGCGACACCGACTCGGTAACAACGTCGCGCGGTTCAGCAGGGTCCGGCCCGGACCCTGCTGGCCGGCGGCTAAGGTGTGCCCCGGACAGTGGCCTGACACCTGGGCACAGACATGGGCGCCCGCCAGGGGCGCCGTACCTGATCTAGGAGGATCATCGTGCGTCGGATGACCAAGACGGCGGCGCTGCTCGGCGCAGCGGTTCTCGCCCTCACCGCGTGCGGCAGCCCCGAGGAGACCGACGACGGCGACGGCGGAGGCCCCACCGAGTCCGAGGTGATGGTGGGCATGGCCTATGACGTCGGTGGACGGGGGGACCAGTCCTTCAACGACGCCGCCGCCGCAGGCCTGGACCAGGCCGCGGAGGAGTTCGGGTTCGAGACCCAGGAGTCCGAGGCCGCCGACGGTGAGCCCGAGTCTGCCCGCGAGGAGCGCTTGCGCACCTTCGCCGACGCCGGCTACGACCCGATCATCGCGGTCGGCTTCGCCTACTCCGCATCCGTCGCCAAGGTGGCGAAGGAATACCCGGAGGTGCACTTCGCGATCATCGACGACGAGGTGGCGATGGGCGACAACATCGCCAACCTGGTCTTCGCCGAGGAGGAAGGCTCGTTCCTGGTCGGCGCCGCCGCGGCGCTGAAGACCGAGACCGACCAGATCGGCTTCGTCGGCGGCGTGAACACACCGCTGATCAAGAAGTTCGAGGCCGGCTACATCGCCGGTGCCGAGCAGGTCAACCCCGACATCGAGATCGAGTCGACCTACCTGACCCAGCCGCCGGACTTCTCCGGCTTCGGTGACCCGGCCAAGGGTCTCACCGCGGCGCAGGGCATGTACGACGGCGGTGCCGACATCGTCTACCACGCGGCCGGTGGTTCGGGCGGTGGTGTGTTCGAGGCAGCGGCGGAGTCCGGCAACCTCGCCATCGGGGTCGACTCCGACCAGTACGTCACCGCCGACCCGTCGGTGCAGGACGTGATCCTGACCTCGATGCTGAAGAAGCTCGACGTGGCCGTGTTCGAATACCTCACCCAGGTCGACGAGGGCACCTTCCCCTCCGGTGTGGAGCGCTACGACCTCGAGGACGACGGGGTGGGTTACTCCACCAGTGGTGGCAAGATCGACGACATCACCGACCAGCTCGACGACTTCAAGCAGCAGATCATCGACGGCGACATCGAGGTCCCGACCACGCCGTGACCAGCGCGTCTCGCGCCGGCGCCGCCACGGCCGCTGAGGTCGCCGTACGCCTGCACGGCATCGGCAAGCGGTTTCCCGGCGTCGTCGCCAACGACGACGTCGACATCGACGTCCGGCGCGGCACCGTGCACGCGATCGTCGGGGAGAATGGCGCCGGCAAGTCCACTCTGATGAAGATCCTGTACGGCGTGCAGCGGCCCGACTCCGGCACGATCGAGATCAGCGGCACCCAGCTGTCGCTCGGGTCCCCGGCCGACGCGATCGCGGCCGGGGTCGGCATGGTCTTCCAGCACTTCATGCTGGCCGACAACCTCACCGTGCTGGAGAACGTCGTGCTCGGCGCGGAGAAGCTGCACGGCATCGGGGACGAGGCGCGGGCCGAGATCGACCGGATCGGGCGGGCCTACGGGCTCGGCATCCGGGCCGACGCGCTCGTCGAGGAACTCGGCGTGGGGGCGCGGCAGCGGGTGGAGATCCTCAAGGTGCTCTATCGCGGCGCCACGATCGTGATCCTGGACGAACCCACCTCCGTGCTGGTGCCGCAGGAGGTCGACGAGCTGTTCGGCAACCTGCGCGAGCTGAAGTCCGAGGGCCTCACCGTGCTCTTCATCTCGCACAAGCTCGACGAGGTGCTCTCGGTCGCCGACGAGGTGACCGTGATGCGTCGCGGCACCACCGTGGACACCGTCGACGCAGCGTCGGTGACTGCGCAGGAGCTGGCCGAGCTGATGGTCGGCTCGGAGCTGCCCAGCCCCAGCAAGGGATCCTCGACCGTGACCGAGGACGTGCTGCTCGACGTCGAGCGGCTCTCGCTGCCGGGAACGGGGCGACGCCCGCTGCTCGACGACGTGTCGCTCACGGTCCACCGGGGTGAGGTCCTCGGCATCGCCGGTGTCGAGGGCAACGGCCAGGCCGAGCTGGTCGAGTCGATCATGGGCACCCGCCCCGGCGTCACCGGCACCGTCGTACTCGCCGGCAGGGACCTGTCCCGGGTGTCCACCGGCGGTCGCCGGGCCAGCGGCATCGGCTACATCCCCGAGGATCGCCAACGCCACGGGCTGCTGCTCGAGGCACCGTTGTGGGAGAACCGTGTCCTCGGCCACCAGACCCGCCGGCCCAGCGCACGCGGCCCGTTCATCGACAAGGTTGCTGCCCGCCGCGACACCGAGCGGATCATCGAGCAGTACGACGTCCGCACCCCCGGACCGGACGTCCCTGCCGGCGCCCTGTCGGGCGGCAACCAGCAGAAGCTGGTCGT
>JALZMX010000286.1 GCA_030857985.1 Actinomycetota bacterium
AACGGTGGCGGGTGCACGCCGGCAGCCCTTCTCGAGCAGCGCTTGCCCGCGCCCTGGACGCCTACGACTCGCTGGGCCGGTCGATGCCGGTCGACCGCCTCGACGTGTACGCCGAAGCCGCGCACGCTGTGGCGGCTGCCGACGTTGCCGGCGTACCGGACGACAGCCGCGAGGAGGCGGTGGAGTACGCCGTGGTCGGTACCGTGCTGAGCGAGCCGATCCTGCTGGCCCTTCGCCGTCTCGCTCACGAAGCTGTCTCGGCCCGCCGGTTCAGAACAACGCGTCGGCCTCGAGACTGAGCAAGCACCGCTTCCGCTCCAGCCCGCCGCCGTAGCCGGTCAGCATGCCGCTGCTGCCGATGACACGGTGGCAAGGCACGATGACCGGGACGGGGTTGCGCCCGTTGGCCAGCCCCACCGCCCGTGACGCACCCGGTGCGAGGCCCAGCCGGCTGGCGATCTCGCCGTACGACGCGGTCTCGCCGTACGGGATGACCCGCAATGCGGCCCAGACGCGCTGCTGGAACGGCGTACCCGAGGCTGCGATCGGCAGGTCGAACTCGCGCAGCTCGCCGGCGAAGTAGGCCTCGACCTGCGCCCTGGCCCGGCGCAGCAGCGCCTGGGAGTCATCGGTGGCGCCGGCACGCGTGGTGTGCGGGCTGAAGTCGACCGCGGTGATCAGGTCGCCATCGGTGACCAGACGCAGCTCACCCACCGGGCTCGGCACCAGCGTCCATGCAGTCATCGGTTCTCCTCGGCCAGTGCCGTCCACAGGTGCATCAGGGCGTAGGAGCGCCACGGCCGCCAGGACGCGGCCACGGTCGCGCCGCCGGTGCCGTCGGGGCCGGCGACACCGCGGCGCCGGAGGGCGCGGCGGACGCCGACGTCGGTGGGCAGGAACACATCGGGGTCACCGAGTGCGCGCATCGCCACGTAGCCGGCCGTCCAGGGGCCGATGCCCGGCACGGCGAGCAGGCTCGCTTCGACATCGCGGCGCTCGGCTGCCCGATCCAGGACCACATCACCGAACACGACGGCGCGGCAGAGCCCGGTCAGTGCACGGCCTCGGGCCAGCGGCATCGACAGCTCGGCGGGGTCGAGCGCTGCGAGCGTCGCCGGAGCGGGGAACAGGTGCGTGAGCCCGGGCCGGCTCAGTGCCGGCGGTAGCGGATCCCCATGCCGCAGCACCAGGCGCGAGACCAACGTGCACGCCGCCGCGACGGAGATCTGCTGGCCGAGCACCGCCCGCACGGTGAGCTCCGCGCCGTCGACGTGTCCGGGCACCCGTAGGCCGGGTCGGCGCGCCACCAGCGGCGCGAGCACGTCGTCGGTGCCGAGCCGGCCGTCGACCGCCTCGGGGTCGGCGTCGAGGTCGAGCAGGCGCCGACAGCGCTCGACTGCCGCGGTGACGTCGCGCAGGTCGGTCAGCTCGAGCGTGCACCGCACCGCCTGCTGTCCAGGGGTGAGCGAGACGACGCCGATGCCGTGCGGCAGCCGGAGGGTACGTCGGTAGCTGCGGTCGACCACCTGCTCGACCCCGGGAACGGCCCGCACGGAGAGGAAGCCGAGCAGCGCCTCGCCGTCGAAGGGCTGCCGCACCGCGAGCCGGATCTCCAACCGGCCCGCAGGGTCGTGTGCGTGGCCGCGGGGGCTCGATGCGCGCAGCTGCGACGGTGTCGCGGCGTAGACCTCGCGCACCGTGTCGTTGAACTGCCGGATGCTGGAGAAGCCTGCCGCGAACGCCGCGTCGGCAAAGGGCATCTCGGTGGTCTCGATCAGGATCCGCGCCGTCTGCGCCCGCCGCGAACGCGCCAGTGCCAGCGGCCCGGCTCCGACCTCCTGCACCAGCACCCGGTTGAGGTGGCGAGAGGAGAACCCGAGCCGGGCGGCGAGCCCACCTACCCCGTCGCGCTCGACCACACCGTCGTTGATCAGTCGCATCGCCCGCCCGGCCATGTCCGCGTGCAGGTCCCACCGGGGCGAACCCGGTGTGGCATCGGGTAGACAGCGCTTGCAGGCACGGAATCCTGCCGCCTGGGCCGCGGCCGCACTCGGGTAGAACCGGACGTTCGGTCGTCTAGGCGTGATCGCCGGACACGACGGCCGGCAGTAGATCCGGGTGCTGGTGACCGCGGTGTAGAACACGCCGTCGAACCGACGGTCACGACTGCGTACGGCGCGGTAGCAGCGCTCCTCATCGATCACCGGTGCGGCGTCCATGTGGTCCATCCTGACGTCGCGAGCCGACCCTGGCTAGCGGGAATCGGACGCGGTCGGCGCAGCACCAACGGCAGCGCCGGCTGTTCACGCGGCCGTTACCGGCCGGTCGACCGACTCGACCATAGTCGTCGCGACTACCGATCCCCGTCCGACAGAGGTATTCCCATGCTGCGACGCCCCGTCCTCCTCCTTGCCGGTGTCCTCACCGCCACAACGCTGCCGCTGAGCGCCGCTGCCGCGCCGACCTCGGGGGGCGGCGCGCACCCGCCGCGCACTTTCGGCGAGCCGACAACCTTCGACGTCGCCGGACAGGTTGCCGAGATTCTCGCGGTCACGCCGAACGGACGGACGCTGCTGTACACGGACTCGGCTGAGCAGGAGCTCGGGCTGGTCGACCTGAGCAGGCCACACCAGCCGGAGCAGCTCGGAGCTGTGCAGGTCGGTGGTGAGCCGACGTCAGTCGCCGTCACACGGGGCGGGCGCTACGCCCTCGTCGCGGTCGACACCAGTACCAGCTTCACCGAGCCCTCCGGCTCCCTGGTCGTCGTCGACCTGCGCGCCCGCGAGGCGATCAGGGCCCTGGACCTGGGTGGCCAGCCCGATTCGGTAGCGCTCAGCCCGGACGGCTCCGTCGCGGCGATCGCGGTCGAGAACGAGCGTGACGAGGAGGTTGTCGTGCGCGGAGTCGAGGGCGGGCTGCCACAGCGTCCGGCCGGCTTTCTCGCCGTCGTCGACCTGCACGGCACGCCGTCGTCCTGGACGCTGGACACCGTCGGGCTGACCGACCTCCCAGGCGCGCTGTACCCGAGCGACCCGGAGCCGGAGTTCGTCGACATCAACCGTCAGCGGCTCGCCGCCGTCACCCTGCAGGAGAACAACGCGGTCGCGCTCGTGGACCTGGACAGGCGCGAGGTTGTCGGTTCGTTCTCCACCGGCACCGTGGCCCGCTCCGACGCCGACACGGCAGACGACGAGACGATCGCGTTCGACGACTCGCTCAGCGCCCCGCGCGAGCCCGACGCGGTGCAGTGGACTCCCGACGGCAACGTGCTGACCGCCGACGAGGGTGACCTAGAGCCGACCCCGAGCGGCGGGCGGGGCTGGACAATCTTCTCTCCGTCCGGCGACGTTGTCTTCACCTCGGGCGGATCGGCAGAGCGGGCGCTGGCCGAGGCGGGCCGCTACCCGGACGACCGCAGCGATGCCAAGGGCGCCGAGTTCGAGGGCGCCGAGGTCGCCTCCCTGCTCGGTGGTTCCTACGCGTTCATCGGCTCCGAGCGCGGCGATGCGGTGCTCGTGTACCGGATCGAGGACGAGACGGCGCCTCGACTCGTGCAGGTCCTGCAGACGGGAGAGGCGCCCGAGGGGCTGCTCGCCGTGCGCCGTCAGCAGCTGTTCCTCACCAGCAACGAGGACGACGGCACCATCTCGATCTTCAAGGTGCGGGCCGGTCGCGGACGCCTGTAAGCGACCTCGCTGGCTGGGCTGCCCAGCTTCCGCTACGACGAAACCCCCTCGCCGGCGTTCTCGCGGGCCGACAGGGGGTTTCGCGCTGGTAGCCCCGACGGGATTCGAACCCGCGCTACCGCCTTGAGAGGGCGGCGTGCTAGGCCACTACACAACGGGGCCACGACTGGGGAGCCACGCGGGCTGAGGGCCGCGCGGACTGGACCCTACCGGATCACATCCGACAGCGACCAATCGCTGGGGTACTAGGACTCGAACCTAGACTAACGGAACCAGAATCCGTCGGGCTGCCAATTACCCCATACCCCATGGAGTTGCGGCCCTCGTGGAGCCGCCGGTCGAGGATACCCGAGGGTCTGCGGGGCGACCAAAGGACGTCGTCGGGCCGCAGCGGGTCACGGCCCCGGCGCGGCGGCCGTCGTACGCCGGGCCACGTCGCGGCGGCGGCACCACCAGAGCACCAGCGCGGCGTAGACGAGGAACTGCCCGCCGTCGACAGCGAGCACGAGCCAAGACGACTCCGACACACCCAGCGTGGGCGTCAGCGCACCGGTGGCGGCGGCGATGCCCAGCACCACCAGGTTGTTGACCACGTGCATCGCGATGCCGGCCTCGAGACCACCGCTGCGCAGCACGAGGATCCCGGCGACCAGGCCGAACGCGAAGCGGTCCACGAAGAGGGGGAGGTTCTGGGTGCCGTGCGCGAGCGCGAACAGCAGTGAGGTGAGCACGAGCGCGAACCACGGTGCCCGCACCAGCGCTCCCAAGGCCTGCATGAGGTAGCCGCGGAAGAAGTACTCTTCGCCAGCCGACTGCAGCGGTGTGGTGAGCAGGATGATCACCAGGAACGCGACGGTCGTGCCGGTGCTCGTGGACGCTGCGCCGGTGTCTGCGACCGGCGCTGCCGGTACGAGCAGCGCGAAGAGGCCGTACGCGAGCACGGTGGCGGCCAGGGCGAAGCCCGCCAGCTGCGCCAGCAGTGCCCACCGCAACCCCGGCCGGACAGACCCCAGCCAACGCGGCCGCAGGTTGTGCAGCAGCCGCACCGCCGTCCAGGTGATCGGGATCAGCAGGGCCAGCGACAGGTTGACGACCAGCAGCACTGCCGGCGTGATCCGCAGTGCTGCCAGGTCGTCGAAGACGCCCGCGAACGACCCGACGTCGAGCAGCTGCACGGAGACACCCACGAGCAGCAGGGCCACGGCCGGACCGATGAGCAGACCGGCCGCCACGGTGCCGAGCAGGCCGACCAGCACCCGCCACGGTCGGTAGGTCCAGGTGCACAGGATCCGGTGGTAGGGCTCGGGCTCCCGATGCGGGTACGGCGGGGGTGGTGCCGGCCACGGTGCCGGCCATGGTGACGGTGGCACCGGCGGCTGAGGCGGCCCGGGACCCCAGGTCGCGGTCATCGCGGGTCAGTCGTGATCGAGTGCTCCAGGCGCCGGACCGTCCGCTCGCGGCCGAGCAGCTCGACCGACTCGAACAACGGCGGCGAGATCCGACGACCGGTGACGGCGACCCGGACCGGGCCGAACGCGTGCCGCGGTTTGAGTCCCATCTGCTCGACCAGTCGGGCACGCAAGGCCCGCTCGATCGTCTCGGTCGACCAGTCGGTGAGCCCGGACAACACGTCGTATGCGGCCTGCACCACCCGCAGCCCGTCGTCGGTCAGCACCTTCGCCTTGTCGTCGGGGTCGACCCGGAACCGGTCGTCGGTCACGAAGAGGAACCCGAGCATCGGAACCGCCTCCGCGAGCGTCACCATGCGCTCCTGGACCAACGGCGCCGCGGCGCGCAGGGTGGCCAGCTGGTCCTCGGTCACCTCGGCGCCGAGCAGCTGCCCGGACTGCAGGAACGGCACCAAGCGCTCCGCCAGGTCGTCGGTGGAGAGCAGGCGGAGGTGCGCCGCGTTGATCGCCTCGCACTTCTTCAGGTCGAATCGGGCCGGGTTCGGGTTGACCCGGCGGATATCGAACGCGTCGGCCATCTCTTGCATCGAGAAGACGTCGCGGTCGTCGGCGATGCTCCATCCCAGCAGCGCGAGATAGTTCAGCAGGCCCTCCGGGAGGAATCCGCGCTCGATGTAGCCGAGCAGCCCGGCGACGCCGTCGCGCTTGGAGAGCCGCCGGTTTCCTTCGCCCGTGACCGTCGGGAGGTGCCCGAACCGCGGCGGCGACCCGTCGCCGATGCCGATTGCCCCCAACGCGTCGTAGAGCGCGATCTGACGAGGCGTGGACGACAGCAGGTCCTCGCCTCGCAGGACGTGGGTGATCCGCATCAGCGCGTCGTCGACCGGGTTGACCAAGGTATACAACGGCTGCCCGTTGGCCCGGACCAGCACGAAGTCGTGCACGTGCTCGGCACGAAACGTGATCTCGCCTCGGACCAGGTCGTTGAACTCGATCGGTCGGTCCGGCATCCGCAGCCGAATCACCGGCTGGCGTCCCTCCTCGACGTACGCTGCACGCTGTTCGTGCGACAGCTCGCGGCAGTGGCCGTCGTACCCGGACGTGCGCCCCTCGCCGCGTGCTCGGTCACGTCGCTCGTCGAGCTCCTGCTGAGAGCAGTAGCAGAAGTAGGCGCGCCCCGCCCCCACCAGCCGCGACACGACGTCGACGTATATGTCCGAACGCTCCGACTGCCGATAGGGGCCGTGCGGGCCACCGACCTCGGGGCCCTCGTCCCAATCCAGACCGAGCCAGCGCAGCGAGTCGAGCACGCCGCGATAGGAGTCCTCGGTGCTGCGCGCGACGTCGGTGTCCTCGATGCGCAACACGAAAGTGCCGCCGTGATGATGCGCGAACGCCCAGTTGAAGAGGGCACTGCGGACGTTGCCGACGTGCAGGTTGCCGGTGGGCGAGGGAGGGAAACGGACCCGGACCTGCTCGGGGCGCACGCTGTCCAGCCCGGCGTCACCGCGGGGGTCAGTCACGCGAGACCACCATGTTGGTCAGGGTGCCGACGCCTTCGACCGTGACGGCGACTTGGTCACCGGGTCGCATCGGGCCCACACCGGCCGGCGTGCCGGTCAGCAGCACGTCTCCCGGCAGCAGCGTCATCACCGACGTGACGTAGGCGATCAGTGCCGGCACGTCGAAGATCATCTGGCTGGTGCGAC
>JALZMX010000088.1 GCA_030857985.1 Actinomycetota bacterium
TGGACGAGCCCCTGTCCAACCTCGACGCCAAGCTGCGGGTATCGACCCGCGCACAGATCGCCGCACTGCAGCGCCGGCTCGGCGTGACCACGGTCTACGTCACGCACGACCAGGTGGAGGCCATGACTATGGGTGACCGGGTCGCGGTGCTCAAGGACGGCGTGCTGCTGCAGGTCGACTCCCCACTGAACCTGTACGACAAGCCGCGCAACGCGTTCGTGGCGGGCTTCATCGGCTCGCCGGCGATGAACCTGCTCACGGTGCCGGTCACCGACGAGGGCGTCGGCCTGGGCAACGACGTCGTGCCGCTGAGCCGTGAGACGAGGGGCAAGCTCGAAGGCGAACGCGAGGCCATCCTGGGCGTGCGACCCGAATCCTTCAAAGTGGTGCCCGAGGACGACCGAGGCATCGCGGTGACCGTCGACATCATCGAGGAGCTCGGCGCCGACGCCTTCGTCTATGCGTCCCTCGAGGACGAGGGTGGCGAGGTGGACCGCGGCGGCGCCGAACGCGGCGAGGACGGAAGGGTGGAGATCATCGCCCGCCACGACGCGCGGCAGCCACCGGCCCGCGGGTCGAGGATCCGCCTCGCCGTCGAGCCGGAGAACATCCACCTGTTCTCGGCCTCGACCGGAGAACGGGTCCTCGGCTGAGCCCGCTTCTCGCTACTCCGCGAAAGGTCACGTTCCGGTAACGGTTGCGTTGCGTGTCGTCTCGACTCTTGACCGCAACCGTCGCTACCGCATTGACTGGGGAGTCTGTGCACGAGGGCAGTTGCCCTCGTGCTTTTTTGTCGGAGGGATCAGCTTTGACGAACGCCACGCCCATTATCCGTCGTCGCCGCTCGATCGCCACCCTGGCTGCACTCGGCACTCTTGCCGCAGCCAGCGTGGTGGGAGCGTCGGCCCAGGCGTCACCACAGTCGTCCGCCACCGCGACACAGTCGTCGGCAGCCCAGCCGAGCCAGCAGTTCAGCGCCGGCAAGTACATCGTCTTGATGCGCGGTGCACCTGCTGCCGCCTACGACGGCAGCCGGGCCGGTTATGAGCGCACCGCTCCGCGCGGCAACGCCCAGTACCAGCCGTCGACCCAAGCGGCGCGCGACTACCGCGCACTGCTCAAGCAGCAGCAGCGCCAGGTGGCGGGCGCGGTTGACGCGACTCCGCTCTACCACTACGCCGACGTCACGAACGGATTCGCTGCTCGGCTCAGCGCGGAGCAGGCGCTGGCGCTGTCGAAGCGCTCCGACGTGCTCGCCGTGGTGAAGAACGAGATCCAGCAGCCGGACACAGTCAAGTCGCCGGAGTTCCTCGGTCTGTCCGGGGCCGGCGGAGTCTGGCAGGGACTCGGCGGTGCCGACCCCGCTGACGGCGCCGGTGACGGGATTGTCGTCGGCATCATCGACACCGGAATGGACGACGAGAGCGCGTCGTTCGCGGCCGTCGGAGACGAGGGAGCCCCGGCCGGTTGGAACGGCGTCTGCCAGACCGGTGAGCGCAGGTCCGTCAAGACGTTCCAGTGCAACGACAAGCTCATCGGTGGCCGCTACTACCTCGAAGGGTTCGGCGGTCCCAAGGGCGTCGCCAAGCACGAGTTCCTCTCACCCGACGACTACGACGGTCACGGCAGCCACACCGGCTCGACCTCGGCCGGCAACAGCGGCGTCGAGATGGTCGTCGACGGCGTGAACTTCGGCGAGGGGTCCGGGATGGCGCCGGCGGCCAAGGTCGCGGCCTACAAGGTCTGCTGGTCCGGCCAGGGCTGCGCCACCGTAGACTCGGTGAAGGCGATCAACGACGCGGTCAGGGACGGCGTCGACGTCCTCAACTACTCGATCTCCGGCACCCTCTCCAACCCGATCGACCCGGTGGAGATGGCGTTCATGTACGCCGCGGACGCCGGTGTCTTCGTCGCGGCCTCCGCCGGCAACTCCGGCCCGGCTGCGTCCACGGTCGCGCACCCGAGCCCGTGGCTGACCACGGTGGCCGCGGCCACCCACACGCTCGACGAGAGCACGGTGCTGCTCGGTGACGGGCAACGCTTCATCGGCGCCTCGATCACCGGCGGCATCCCCGCGCAGACCCCGCTGGTCCGCTCGCGCGACATCGCAGCGGCCGCCGAGGCTGACGCAGCCCTGTGTCTGCCGGGTTCGCTCGACCCCGCGACTTTGGCGACCGGGTCGCAGATCGTCGTCTGCGAGCGCGGGGTCAACGCCCGCGTCGAGAAGAGCCAGGTCGTCGCCGACGCCGGTGGCGAAGGGATGATCCTGGTCAACATGAGTGCGATCGGCACCGCGGCCGACCTGCACACGATCCCGACCGTGCACCTGGAGTTCCCGGCGGTCAACGCGATCTACGCCTACATCGCGGCGGCGGGCGGCAACGCCACCGCGGCGATCCTGGCCGGGGAGAGCACGGGCTCGACGTCACCGGCGCCGCCGGCGATCGCGGGCTTCTCCAGCCGCGGTCCGTCGCGCGTCGCCGACGGCGACCTGCTCAAGCCTGACGTCGCCGCACCGGGAGTCAGCGTGCTCGCAGCCGTCGCCCCGGAAGGTAACGGCGGTCGCAACTTCGACTTCCTCTCCGGTACGTCGATGTCGTCGCCGCACATCGCGGGGCTGAGCGCGCTGATCATGCAGGCACACCCGCGCTGGTCGCCGATGGCGGTCAAGTCGGCGATGATGACCACGGCCGGTGACCTGACCGACACGCAGAGCCCGTTCGACCAGGGTGCCGGCTTCGTCAACCCGCGAGGCTTCCTCAACCCGGGTCTCGTCTTCGACAGCGACCTCGACGACTGGTCGGACTACCTGGCCGGCCAGGGAGTGCGGTACAGCGACGGACGGCCGTTCACGGACAACCCGATCCAGGCGTCGCAGCTCAACCTGCCGTCGATCGCGGTGAACAAGCTGGCCGGCCGAGAGACCATCTACCGCCAGGTCACCAACGTCGGCAGCAGCGGATCGACGTACAACGTCAGCGGGTCGGGGCTCGAGGGCATCGCCGTCGCGGTGCAGCCGCAGAAGTTCCGCCTGCGGCCGGGCCAGTCCAAGACGGTGCGGATCGACCTGGAACGGACCACGGCGCCCTTCGGCGAGTACACCGAGGGCAACCTCACCTGGCAGGACCGCAGCCACGTCGTCCGGATCCCGATCGTCGCGAACCCGGTCGCCATTCAGGCACCGGCAGAGATCGACGTAGCGGCCAATGGCAGCACCGAGGTGACAACGAAGGCCGGCTTCGACGGCACGATGTCGCACGTCGTGCGCGGTCTGGTGGCCGGCAACGACACCCCCGCCAGCGGTGGCAACACCGGCGGGGCCGACTTCGACCCGGGCCTCGCCGGCAACTACAAGCAGTCGGTCGTGGTGGAGTCGAGCGAGCAGCTGATCAGGCTGCAGGCGCTGGCCGACTTCCCCGATGACGACCTGGACCTCTACCTGCTCAGCGCCGCAGGAAAGATCGTCGCCGCCTCGGCAACGGGTGCGGCCAGCGAGACACTCACGCTGCAGGGGCTGGCGGCCGGCACCTACACGGCCTACGTCCAGCCGTGGGCGGTGCACGACGGTCAGGCGACCACGACCTTCACCTTCCGCGAGTTCAAGGTGTCGACCGTGGACGCAGGCAACATGAGCGTCTCTCCGCAGCAGCAGCAGGTGGTCAAGACCGGGACCAACACCTGGACGGTGACCACCAGCGGTCTGGACGCGAGCCGTGCCTACCTCGGCTGGATCGGTTGGCTCGAGGGCGAGCAGCTGCGCACCAAGACGATCGTCAACGTCAACTGACGAGGCCGACAGCACGTCGCTGAGTCAGACGGTGCCTCGGTCGGGATCTCCCGGCCGGGGCACTGTCACGTCCGTCCCCTCGGGAGCGCGGTGTCTACGAGCGCGGTGGCTGGGTCATCGCGAGTACGTCGAGGGCCTCGTCCAGCTGTGACTCGGTCAGCGTTCCCTGCTCGACGTACCCCTGCTCGATGACCACCTGGCGGATCGTCTTGCGCTGCTCCAGCGCGGTCTTGGCGACCTTGGCGGCGTTCTCGTAGCCGAGGTAGCGGTTCAGCGGGGTGACGACCGAGGGGGACGACTCGGCGTACTCCCGGCAGCGGTCGACGTCCACGCGGATGCCGTCGATGCAGCGGTCGGCCAGGGCGCGAGACGCACCGGCGAGCAACCTGATCGACTCGAGCAGGCCCCGGGCCATCACCGGCATCATCACGTTGAGCTCGAACGCGCCGGACGCACCAGCGAACGTCACCGTCGCGTCGTTCCCGATCACCTGGGCGCACACCATCAGCACGGCCTCCGGGATGACCGGATTGACCTTGCCGGGCATGATGCTCGACCCCGGCTGCAGGTCCGGCAACGCGATCTCGGCCAACCCGGTGCGCGGCCCGGAGCTCATCCAACGCAGGTCGTTGCAGATCTTCACCAGGCTGACCGCGACCGTGCGCAGCTGGCCGGACAGCTCGACGAGGCCGTCGCGGGCGCCTTGCGCCTCGAAGTGGTTGCGCGCCTCGGTCAGCTGCAGGCCGGTCTCCTGCCCGAGCAGCTCGATCACCCGCGCGCTGAACCCGGGCGGCGTGTTGATGCCGGTGCCGACCGCGGTGCCACCGAGCGGCAGCTCGGCGACGCGGGGCAGCGTGGCCTGCAGCCGGTCGATGCCATAGCGCACCTGGGCCGCGTAGCCGCCGAACTCCTGCCCCAGCGTCACCGGGGTGGCGTCCATCAGGTGGGTGCGGCCCGCCTTGACCACCTGCGCCAAGGCGTCGGCCCGCCGTTCGAGCGCGGTGGCAAGGTGCTCGAGCGCCGGAAGCAGCGTGGTGGTGGTGGCGTCGGTCGCCGCCATATGGATCGACGTCGGGAACACGTCGTTGCTGGACTGGCTGGCGTTGACGTGGTCGTTCGGGTGTACGGCGGTGCCGAGGGACTCCGACGCGAGTGACGACAGCACCTCGTTCACGTTCATGTTCGAGGAGGTTCCGGAGCCGGTCTGGAACACATCGACCGGGAACTGGTCGGCGTACTCCCCGTCCGCAACCTTGTGTGCGGCGGTGTAGATCGCCTCTGCCACCTCGACCGGCAGCACCCCGAGCTCGGCGTTGGCCCTTGCCGCCGCGGCCTTGATCAGCGCCAGCGCTCGGATGTTCGCGGCCTCGAGCGGCCCACCACCGAAGTCGAAGTTGTCCACGGCGCGTTGGGTCTGTGCCCGCCAGCAAGCAGTGGCGGGCACGCGCACCTCGCCCATGGTGTCGTGCTCGATGCGGAAGTCGGCGGTGTCATCCATGCCGCTGACAGTACGACGACGCGCGGACGGACCCGGCACCACCGCGTCCGTGGCCTTGCCACAGCGACGCCTCGGGCGGACACTCCGAGCGTGCGGGGGGTTCGTTACGGGCCACGCCGAGCCATCGTTCGTCGGCCGGTTCACACCGGATGGGCGATCTGCCGTCGGAGCGCCGCTGGTGCGATGTGCTTCAGGTATGCCCGGATTCGTCACAGGTGGGATCCAGATGAGCAACAAGGCAGTCATCAGCCTGGCAACCGGGCTCGACGACTCCGAGAAGGTGACGGTGGCGTTTCTCGTCGCGGTGGGAGCCGCGGAAAAGGGACGTCCTACGCTCATGTTTCTCAGCAAGGAGGCCGTCCGGCTCGCGATCCCACAGTTCGCGCACGCCGTCGCGTGCGATGGTTGCCCGCCACTTCCTGACCTCATGGACCGGTACGAGAAGGCCGGCGGCCGTTTCCTGGTGTGCCCGATCTGCTTCGACGCACGCAAGCTCGACAAGGGCAACCTCGTGAGCAACGCCGAACCCGGAGGCACCGTCCCGATGTGGGACTGGATCGGCGACGAGGCCGCGACCACCTTCAGTTTCTGACGACGTTTGGAGGGGCCTCGCAGCCTCCCGTCCGCCATGCCCGCCTGGAACGGCCAAAATCCTCGGCACCGCGGATCCTTGCCGTTTCCAGGCGGGCAACTGGGACGAGGATCGTCGCAACCGCGGATCTTTGCGCCGGACGAACGGGTAGCCTCCCGCCATGCGACAGCTCAGTTCGCTCGACGCGCAGTTCCTCGACCTCGAGTCGGCGACGACGGTGGGCCATGTCGGCGCAATGGTGCTGCTCGACCCGTCCACCGCTCCCGGCGGTGCGCTGACCCTCGACGGCCTGCGAGCGGTGCTCGAGCCGCGCCTGCACCTCGCTCCCCTGCTGCGCCAGCGCCTGGTCGAGATCCCGTTGGGCCTGGGCCGCCCCTACTGGGCGGATGACCCCGACTTCGACCTGGAGTTCCACCTCCGCGAGCTCGCCTTGCCCGGTAACGGCGACGAGCAGGAGCTCGGTGAGCAGGTGGCTCGCATCCACGCCCGGCCGCTGGACCGGCGCCGCCCGCTCTGGGAGATGCACCTCGTCCACAACGTCTCCCACGGCCGGAGCGCGGTCTACAGCAAGGTTCACCACGCGGCGATCGACGGGGTCTCCGGCGCCGAGATCGTCGCCACGATCATGGACTTCACCATCGAGCCGGGAGACGTCGAGGCGCCGGACCGGCCGTGGAGCCCCGAACCGGTACCGAGCTGGGTCGACCTGCTCGGTCGCGGCGTCACCGGGGCGGTCCGGCATCCGGCCGCGCTGGCCAAGACGGTGCCTCGGGCACTGCCGCACCTCGCCGAGTTGCCGGGCGCCGCCAACATCCCCGGTGCGCAGGCGCTCAGCGACCTCGCCGTCAGCGTCACCAAGGCGTTCGGAGGCGACGACCCCCGCGGCGACGTCGAGCGACGGCCACTGAGGACACCGCGCACACCGCTCAACGTCCCCATCACCGCGCACCGCCGCTTCGCCTTCGGCGCGGTGCCGCTCGACGACGTCAAGCGGGTCAAGACCGCCTTTGCGATGACGGTCAACGACGTGGTGATGACGCTGTGTACGTCGGCGCTGCGCCGTTGGCTGCTCGACCACGACGGCCTCCCCGACATCCCGATCGTGATCGCGGTGCCGGTCTCGATCCGTACCGATGACGAGCATGGCGCCAACGGCAACCAGCTCTCGGTGATGCTGGCCGAGATGCCGACACACCTCGCCGACCCGCGCGATCGGCTGCTCTTCGTCCGCGACTCGATGAACCAGGCAAAGCGGCAGTTCGAGGCGGTGCCGGCCTCGATCCTGAAGGACCTCTCCGCAGTGCTGCCGACCGCGCTGAACGGGCTGGCGGGGCGCGCGCTGTTCCGCCTGCTGACCGTACCGGGGCCGCCGTTCAACCTGTTCGTCTCGAACGTGCCCGGTCCGCAGCTGCCGCTCTACATCGGCGGCGCCAGAGTGCTCGGGGTGCACCCGGTGTCGGCGGTCAGCGACCTGACCGGCGCACTCAACATCACCCTGTTCTCCTACGACGGTGACCTCGACTTCGGCCTGATCGCGTGTCGGGAGGTGCTTCCCGACGCGTGGAACCTGATCGACTACCTGCGGGACGCACTCGACGAGCTGGTGGCGTTGCCGGAGGTCAGCGGGCCCGCTGTTCCACCCGCTGCGCCTCTTGCGCCGACCTGACCCCGGCCCGGTCTGCGGTGCGTTGGATCGCGTCGGCGAAGACCCCGTGCAGCTGGGTCGGCAGGTCGTGGCCCATGCCCGGGATCACCATCAGCTCCGCGCCCGGGACGGCGCGCGCGGTCGCGCGGCCTCCGGACGGATGCACCATGCGGTCGCGGGAACCGTGGATGACCAGGACCGGTATCCGCAGCGACCGCAGCGCCTCGGTCCGGTCCGGCTGGGTCACCACGGCGACCAGCTGGCGCATCGCCCCGGCCGCGTCCACCCCGCGGTCCCAGGTCTCCCGGGCGCGCTGCTCGAGCAGCGCCGTGTCCTCGGTGAACTGCGGTGAGCTGAGCGCCCCCCACACCCGGCCCGAGTTGGCGACGTAGTCCTCGCGGCTGTGCTGCGGGCGCCGGAAGAGCAGCGACAGCAGCCGGGGATCCTGCCACCCGACGTTGCGCCGGCCGGTCGTCGCCATCATCGAAACCAGGGACCGCACCCGGGCCGGGTGGGCGATCGCCATCGTCTGCGCGATCATGCCGCCCATCGACGCTCCGCAGACGTGCGCCTGCCGCACGCCGAGGTGGTCGAGCAGTCCGCAGGCGTCGTCGGCCATCTCGGCCAAGGTGTAGGGCAGTCCGCGTCGCCGACCCAGGAAAGCCTGCGCGATCCGCCGGCGGGGGACGCGATGCTGTTCGAAGTACGTCGAGCGGCCGATGTCGCGGTTGTCGTAGCGGATGACGTAGAACCCGCGGCCGGCCAGGTCGGCGCACAGTTCGTTGCTCCACCACAGACCAGGCCCACCGAGTCCCATGATCAGCAGCAACGGCCGCCCGGAGGGCTCGCCGTAGGTCTCGAACGCCAGTTCGACACCGGTGGGCAACGAGGCGACGCCAGCATCCGCGGGCACGGTCATCGGCGGTCTCCAGCACGCGTAGGCGAGGGGCACTTGGGGGCGTCCCTCAGTCTACGTAGCCCCGGCCCGTCCCGCCGCGCCGAGGTTGCGCGACAGCACCGTCCCCTCGCGCCGAAGTTGCGCGACAGCACCGTCCACCCGCCGGAAGCGGAGCTGATCCGCAATGTCGATGCGAAGTGATGGGATGAGTGCTCAGGGCCGGGCGGGATCCGCCAGCTCCTCGCGGCGTGGCGGGTCGGCGCCGGGTCGCGAGCAGGTGATCGCCGCAGCTGCCGCCGCCGCGGTGCCGACCTCGCACAGCTGGTCAGGTGTCAGGTCGTCCAGGCGTACGCCGGACAGACATGCGCGCTCGTGCAGGGCGGCGAGCAGGCCCGCCATGTAGGAGTCACCCGCTCCCACTGTGTCGAGCACTGCCACCGGTGGGACGCCCACGTCTACGCGGTGGCGTCGAGTGGCCAGCCGTGCACCGGCCGCGGCACGCGTGATGATCGCGAGCCGGGTGCGTTCCGCGGCCAGCAGCGTGTCCAACACGGTGTCCGGCGGCTGGCCTGGCAGCAGGTAAGCAGCATCGTCGTTGCTCAGCTTCACCAACCCGGCGAGCGCCGCGTCCCGACGTACCGACTGCCAGGCCGCGACCGGGCCGGGGGAGAGGGCGGGCCGCACGTTGGGGTCGTAGCTGACGAGAAGACCGGCATCGATCGCCTCCAGCGCCAGCGTCCGGACCGTGTCGGCGCCGGGCGCGACCACCGTGCCCAGCGAGCCCACATGCATGCTCGTGCAGCCATCCAGAGGAACGCGCGGTGGGTCCCAGGTCAGGTCGAACTCGTAGGCCGCGTTGCGCTCGGCGTCGAGGTGGATGCGGGCCACCGGCGTGGCCGCGGCTGCGTTCGAGCCGGCCCGGACCACGACACCGGCTTCCGCGAGGTGGGCGGCAACCATGGCGCCGTACCCGTCATCGGCGTACCAGCTGAGCAGCTGGGTCGACACGTCCAGCCGGGCCAGCCCCACCGCGACGTTGAGCGGGGCGCCACCCGGGGTCTGCCGCAGCACCGACCCGTCCGGCCCGACGACCACGTCGACCAGCGACTCGCCCACGACAAGGACGTGGCCTCGCTGCATCCTGCTCGACTGCGTCCTGGTCACGGCGGATGGTCGGCGGCGGACCTCAGGTCGCCTGCTCGAAGTCGATCGCGGAGTAGGCGCGCAGCTTGGACAACCGGTGCTCGCTCTGGATCGAGCGGATCGTGCCGCTGCGTGAGCGCATCACCAGCGAGTGTGTCGTCGCGCCACCACCGCGGTAGTGCACGCCGCGCATCAGCTCACCGTCGGTGATCCCGGTCGCGACGAAGAACACGTCATCGGCCGAGACCAGCTCGTCGGTGGTGAGCACCGCGTCGAGCTGGTGGCCGGCGTCGATCGCCTTCTGGCGCTCGTCGTCGTCCTGCGGCCAGAGCCGTCCCTGGATCACACCTCCGAGCGCCTTCATCGCGCAGGCCGTGAGGATGCCTTCGGGGGTGCCGCCGATGCCGACGAGTAGGTCGATGCCGGTGTCCTGGCGTGCGGCCATGATCGCGCCGGCGACGTCGCCGTCGCTGATGAACTTGATCCGCGCTCCGGTGGCACGGATCTCGTCGACGATCTTCTCGTGCCGCGGCCGGTCGAGCAGCACGACCGTGACGTCACTGTTGCTGTTGCCCTTGGCCTTTGCGGTACGACGGATGTTCTCGGCGACCGGCAGCCTGATGTCGACGACCTCAGCCGCCTCGGCGCCGGCGACGAGCTTCTCCATGTAGAACACGGCGGACGGGTCGTACATGCTCCCGCGCGGCGCGACCGCCATCACCGCGATCGCGTTGTTCATGCCCTTGGCAGCCAGCGTCGTACCGTCGATCGGGTCCACCGCGACGTCGCACTCCGGCCCGTTTCCATCACCGACGTGCTCACCGTTGAAGAGCATCGGCGCATTGTCCTTCTCGCCTTCGCCGATGACGACGACGCCCTTCATCCCGACGGTGCCGATGAGGGCGCGCATCGCGTTGACGGCCGCACCGTCGGCGCCGAACTTGTCGCCGCGCCCCACCCAGCGACCTGCTGCCATCGCGGCTGCCTCGGTCACCCGGACCAGCTCCATCGCGAGGTTCCGGTCGGGGGCCTGCTCGGCGACAGTCAGCTCATGGGACAGCTCAGCCCTCTCGTTCATGGCAACCCCTTCGTCGACGCGGATGCCCGGATGCTATCGGTGCGGCGCTGAGCGGCGTGCCCAGGCTCCATCGCGCCGGGGCAGATGCGGAGCTTCACCAGTGTCCGATCCGCGTTCACGGAGCTATGCTGGCCCGCATGCCGCAGTTTCGGATCAGCGAAGCGGCCGACCTGCTCGGGGTCAGCGACGACACGGTGCGCCGCTGGGCGGACCAGGGCCGGTTGCCCCTCGTCACCACCAGCTCCGGGCGTCTCGCCGTCGAGGGGGCCGAGCTGGCGGCGTTCGCCACCCAGCAGGCCGACACACCGGAGCCCGGGGTGGTGGTCAACCGGTCGGCGCGCAACCGGTTCCGCGGCATCGTCACCAAGGTCACCAAGGACACCGTGATGGCCCAGGTGGAGATGCAGGCCGGACCGTTCCGGGTTGTCTCGCTGATGAGCCGCGAGGCGGCCGACGAGCTGCGGCTCGAGCCGGGCGCGCTCGCGGTGGCGTCGGTCAAGTCCACCAGCGTCGTCGTCGAGCTGCCCGGGCAGCGATGAGCCGGCCCTCGCGTCGCGGTCCGTCGGCAATCCGACCGTGCGGCTGCCCCGGCCACCGCCGTGTCGGACATCCGCCACGTTGGTGGGCCGGCTGGGTGGTACTGGCGGTGGCGGTGACCGGCTGCGCCGGCGGAGGGACCTCCGGGAGCCCCGGGCAGCCGAGCAGTGAGATCGTCGTGCTCGCGGCGGCATCGCTGACCGAGGCGTTCACGCAGATCGCCGCGGACTTCGAGGCTGCCCATCCGGGGACCGACGTGACGCTGGGGTTCGGTGGCAGCTCGACGCTCGGGCCGCAGATCGTGGCCGGTGCACCTGCGGACGTGTTCGCGGCGGCCAGCCCCGACACCATGCGGCTGGTCGTCGAGGCCGGCGCGGTGAGTGGCGCGCCGGCCGTGTTCGCGCGCAACCGGCTGCAGATCGCGGTGCCCGCCGGAAACCCGGCTGACGTCGGCGGACTGGCCGACCTGGCCGACCCCGACCTGCTCGTCGCGCTGTGCGCGCCGGAGGTGCCGTGCGGTGCGGCTGCCGAGACCGCGCTTGCCGCGGCAGGAGTGCAGGCGCGGCCGGACACCTTGGAGCAGGACGTCAGGGCCGTGCTCACCAAGATCGAGCTCGGCGAGGTCGATGCTGGGCTGGTCTATCGCACCGACGTGCTGGCCGCCGGGGCTGCCGTCGAGGGAGTCCGCCTGCCGGTGGCCGACGACACCGTCAGCGACTACCTCATCGCCGCGCTGGCCGACGCTGACGACCCCGATCTTGCTGTGGCGTTCGTCGACTGCGTCTCGTCGGACCAGGGGCAGGAGACGCTCGCTGATGCCGGCTTCGAGCGCCCCTGAGGCCGGGCACGCTGCCCGGGCCAGGGCGCGGACCCGGTCCCGGCGTACCGCCAGCAGGATGCCCGCGGCCCTGCTGGTGCCGGCGGTGCTGGGCCTGCTCTACCTGGTGCTGCCGCTGCTGGCACTGCTGGTGCGGACCCCGTGGTCCGGGCTGCCTGCGCAGCTGGCCAGGCCGCAGGTCGTCGACGCCCTACGGCTGTCGTTGCTGTCGGCGACGCTGGCGACGGCGCTGTGCCTGCTGCTCGGTGTGCCCCTCGCCTGGGTGCTCGCCCGCACGCAGATCCCCGGGCGCCCCGTGGTGCGTGCCTTGGTGACGGTACCGCTGGTGCTGCCGCCGGTGGTCGGTGGGCTGGCCCTGCTGTTGCTGCTCGGGCGCCGGGGGCTGCTGGGTGAGCGGTTAGACCTCTGGTTCGGGATCACCCTCCCGTACAGCACGGCGGCGGTGGTGATCGCCGAGGCGTTCGTGGCGATGCCGTTCCTCGTGCTCACGGTCGAGGGTGCGCTACGCAGCGCCGACGTGCGGCTCGAGGACGCGGCCACGACGCTGGGTGCCTCCAGGCTCTACGCCTTTCGCCGGGTGACGCTGCCGTTGCTGGCGCCTGGTGTCACGGCTGGTGCGGTGCTGTGCTTCGCCCGCGCGCTCGGGGAGTTCGGTGCGACCGTCACCTTCGCCGGCAGCTTCCCCGGCGTGACCCGCACGATGCCGATCGAGATCTACCTCGCTTCGCAGACCACGCCGGAGACCGCCGTGGTGCTGTCGGTGGTGCTGCTGACAGTGTCGGTGCTGGTGCTGGCCGGGCTGCGTGAGCGCTGGCTCAGCGGGGCAGCGACGAGATGACGCCAGCGCACCCTTCGGCGGTGAGCGCAGCAGAGGGACTGCTGGCCCGGCTGGGCGTGAACCGGTCCGGTTTCCGCCTGGACCTCGGTCTGCGGCTCGTGCCGGGTGAGACGGTCGCGTTGCTCGGACCCAACGGTGCCGGCAAGACCACCACATTGCAGGTGCTGGCCGGACTCCTGGCGCTCACCGACGGACGCGTCGAGCTGGCCGGTGAGCTGCTCGACGACCCGGTGTGCGCCCGGTTCGTCCACGCCGCCGAGCGCAGGGTCGGGATGGTGTTCCAGGACTACCTGCTGTTCCCACATCTGAGCGCCGCCGACAACGTGGCGTTCGGGCTGCGCGCCCGCGGCGTACCCCGGAAGGAAGCGACCGCGCGTGCGCACGCCTGGCTCGACCGGGTCGGCCTCGGTGCGCAGGTCGACGCCAAGCCACGGGCGCTGTCGGGTGGACAGGCGCAGCGGGTTGCCCTGGCCCGGGCGCTGGCCACCGAGCCCCGGCTGCTGCTGCTCGACGAACCGCTGGCCGCCCTCGACGCCGGGACACGGGCGCAGGTCCGGGCAGACCTGCGCAAGCACCTCGATGCCTACGCCGGATGCGCGCTGGTGGTCACCCACGACCCGTTGGACGCGATGGTCCTCGCCGATCGGCTCGTCGTGATCGAGTCGGGGCGGCTGGTCCAGGAGGGTGCAACAGCGGAGGTGGCACGGGCGCCGCGCACCGAGTACGTCGCCCGCCTGGTCGGGCTGAACCTCTACCGCGGCACGTCGACCGGCATGAGCGTCACGCTGCCCGCAGGCGGCCGAATCGCCACTGCGGACATCGTCGAGGGACCGGCATTCGTGGCGTTCTCCCCGTCGGCGGTGGCGTTGTACCGCCGGCGGCCAGAGGGTTCGCCCCGCAACTGCTGGCCCGGGCGGGTCGACGGCGTCGAGCAGCACGGACACACCGTCCGGGTCCGGCTGCAGGGACCGGCGCCGGTGCTGGCCGACGTGACCGCGGGCGCCGTCGCCGACCTGTCGTTGGTGCCGGGGGCCGAGGTCTGGGCCGCGGTCAAGGCCACCGAAGTGCACGCCTACCCCGCCTGAGCGCGCCGTCACACCGGGAGCCGGTGCGACGCAGTACCGGTGAGACAGAATGGCACGGTGAGCGAGCAGAGCACTTCGCCGGCGCGACCACGAGGGGTCCGGAGCCAGAGCTTCGGTGACATGCTTCGGTCGGTCGTGCTCCTGCTGGTGATCGTCGCCACGATCTGGTGGGTCGGGCAGTTCTTCAACGAGGAGAGCGCGACCCCGGTCCGCAACGTCGACTACAGCGGCCAGCTGAGTGCGGCACGCGACCTGGCGTCGTACGACGTGCTCGCCCCCGCCGGGCTCGACGCGGGATGGCGCGCCACCAGCGTGGAGCTGCAGGAAACCGGGCGCTCGGTGCAGTGGCACCTCGGGTTCCTCACCCCAGAGGACGAGTACGTCGGGCTGGAGCAGTTCGACGGCGACGCCGATGTGCTCACCGACCAGCACCTCGACGGGCTGCAACGTGCCGGCTCGACCCGGATCGCCGGCGAGAAGTGGGCCGTCTTCACCGGTGCGGGCAGCGACCAGGCGCTGCTCCGGACGCACGACGGTGTGCTCACGGTT
>JALZMX010000301.1 GCA_030857985.1 Actinomycetota bacterium
AAAGCGATGGCTCCCCGCGCCCCTGACAGTGCACCGCGACCTCGAGCTGGTGGAGGCACTCGCGGCCAGACCCGACGCGGGGTTGGAGTTGCTCGTGCACGGCCTGCCCGGTGTCTTCCGGGCCGGCCTGGGCGGTGCTGCTGACAGAAGGCCCGACGGTGTTGGAGTCCAGCCCTGGCGCCCCAGGTTTCGACGATCTGACGTTGCCATGGCTCCCGCTGGGGGCGAGTCGCCGGCTGGACGTCGACGAGCTCTGGGTGCCCGAGCGCTGGCGCACCATCGGTACGGAGCTGGTTGCCGCCCCGGTCGGCTCACCCGATCGCGCAGTGCTGGTCGGCCGGACCGGTGGCCCGCGCTTTCGCGACTCGGAGGTCCTGCGCCTGGCCCACCTTGCCGGCATCGCCGCAACCGTCGCCCCGGCCGAAGCCTTCAGCTGACCGCGTCCAACGAGGTTCGGTAGCGCTCGAAGTCGGCGTAGAACGCCTCGGGCGTGACATCGAACGTCGCGATGAACGACTGCTGCCAATTCCGCGTGTCCGCCATGGACAACCAGAACGAGTGGAGGACCGAGTCGGCGCCGTGGACCAGCGCCAACCGCTCGCAGGCCAGCCAGCCGACCGTGTAGGCCCCTGCCTCGCCGCCGTCAACGAAGTCGGCCTCGCCACCCGTCTCGAAGCCGCGCAGCGGCTCGGCGATGGCCAGCGCCTCTGACAGGACGCCGGCTCTCGCCTCTGCCTCAACGACGAAGCCGCGCTCCCAAGCCGCCTTGACGGCGATGTACGCGGCGCACCCCTCCACGAGCCATCGAGGGATGAACGAGCGCTCCCGCGGCTCCTCGCTCTGAAAGCGGACCTCGGCCTGCCAGCCCTGCTTGGTGTGCTCATACTCGTGGAAGAGAGTCACCCGGCGGAATCCTGTGGGCGCGTCGTTGTAGTTCGGCAGGTAGAGCCAGATGTGGCCCCCTTCACTGGCGAAGGCGAAGAGCCCTCCGGCAAGCTCCTCTCGTGCTTCCACCGCCGAGATGCCGAAGTCCTCGGTGTAGGCCGCAACGAAACGGCGCTCGTCGCCGTAGACGTGGACAGTCAACGGACCGCTGTCGCCAAGGTCGGTGTGTGCCATCTGCAGGCTCTCCACGACGAACTGCGTGGTCTCCGCCGACACGGAGGTGTCCAGCCGGAAGCGCACCGGACGGTCGCCTGGCTGAAGTCGTGCGACATCATCACCCTGGAAGTCGATGACGCCCGGAGCGGGGGCGGTCACGCCGCTATCTCTTGCGCTTCCCCGCCAGCGCAGCTGCTGAGCACTCCCAGCACGGCCAGCAGCACCAGCGCCCGTCGCGCCCGCGCCAGCCGCTGATGTCCTCCCTCGCTGAGCATCACACCTCCGACATGCCGAAGACCTTCACTGCTGGCGCGCCTACCGCTGTTCGGCTTGGCAACCAGGTGCCGTGATGAGTTGGCTTGGTTGGACCTGTCAACCGAATAGTTCACATCCTACCGTTGATCAAGATCTGCGAATGATCCCCCGGAGCCCGATGTTGGGGACGTTTCGAAGATCTTGAGCTCCTCAGAACTGAGTCCGAAGTCGACGAGCTAATCTCGATTGCGCGCCCAGCAGCACGGTCCTCATCGCTGGGTGTGGATAACGTGTTCCCGCGGGAACGCCGCACAGCTTCTTGCGCCGGCTACGCGCGGCGGACGACGCAGCGTCCGGTTTTCTCGCTCCTGGGCCAGCTCTAACTGATATGGAGGTCGGTCTTGTCAAGTGGCATCCTGAGATCGTCCCGCCGACAGTGGTCTTCGTCGAGGGACGCAGAATGTGATGGCTGACCGGGATCAGGCTGGCGTGCGTGTCAGGGCGACGCGCGGTCAGACTGATATGCGCGGGTTGGGTACCGCAGGACGGGCTGTTCGGCTGGAGCGTCCGCTGGTCTAGAGGTCGAGCGTGGCCCACGAAACCCGAGGGTTTCGCAGGCGGCTCATAGCTAGATCGCGGGTCACTCCACGCGCTGCCGCCGTCCTGATCCCGGCCAGCCGGCTCGGGGGTGCTTGCACGGCCCATTTCGCCTGTGCAGCAGGTGCTTGCCTGTCAGCTGCTGTCGATCAGCTCGTCCCACAGGACAGGCTCGTCACAGTGCGGGCACGGGCCGCCGTGGCCCAGCCGCCGGGTGAACAGATGGCAGTCCGGGCAGCGGCGCTCGAGCATCCGCTCCCCGCACTCAGCGCACTCGTAGACCGCCGGCAGGGTGATCTGGGTGCTCATCGCCGCCCGCCCCGGGTGCTGCGGGCCGGCTGCGCGTCCTCGGTCAGCGTCGCCAGCGACCAGCACCAGCCGGCGAGTTCGCGGGCGACGGCGACGTTCGCGATGACGGTCCGCTTCTTGCGCCCGTTGAACGCGATCCAGCGGTCATGCAGACGCTGGTTGCCGGCATGGCCTCGGGCCCGGGCGGCCGCGGGAGCCAGGTCCCAGCGGTCGCGCATCGTCTTGGTCGGCCGGTAGGGCCGGCGGTGGTGCCAGGCGGCCTCGACCAGCAAGCGGCGGGCATGGGTGTTGCCCGTCTTGGTGATCGAGCCTTGCTGGCGGCCCTGGCCGCTGGAGCTCTCTGTCGGGACCAGCCCGAGGTAGGCCCCGATCGTGGCGCCGCTGAACCGGGTCCAGTCCCCGACCTCG
>JALZMX010000307.1 GCA_030857985.1 Actinomycetota bacterium
ACGGCTCGGGCAACATCGCGTGCCGAGGTGTCGGTGGCCGGGTCGGTGTCGCAACGCTGCTGCAGCAACCGACCGACACCGGCGTAGTCCAGCTCGACGCGTGAGTGCGGATGGAACTCCTCGAGCCAGCTCCCCAGTTCGCGCACGGTCGCCACGACCGGGTCGTCGTCGAAGGCATTGCGTACGGCCGCGAAGGCCCGCCCGCAGCGGCGCCGCGCCCGCACGATCGGCAACCGGTATCGGACGCTGGCCGGACCGTCCTGTGCCGTCTCGACCGTTCGGTCGAGCTGGTAGACCTCCCGCTCTGCGTCCTCCACCAGCAGGAACCAGGCAGGCGGGACCTGCCAGGTGCTCTGGCGGATGTGCGGGACGGAGTCCGGGTGCGCGGCACGCCATCGCAGGAACTCCGGGCTGACGTGCTCGATGCTGCCCGGGGTGAGCAGCCTGAGCTGGTTGTCGCCGAGCTCTTCGATCAGCGAGGCCATCGCCAGCCACGAACGCAGCCGCAGGTCGACCGGGCAGGCGAAGACGTCGTCACCGTCGCGCAGGACATAGACGCCCTCCTCGCCGACCGGCGGAGCAATGGCGGGGGCCCCGAGGGTGGCGGTGAGCGCGTCCAGCTGCTCCGCACGCAGCATGGTGAGCGTGTTGCTGCCATCGGTGCTGTTCGTGTACGGCGACCACCGGGCGACCTCGGTCTCGTCGAAGGCGCACAACGGCTCGTACACCCGCAGGTAGGCGACATACGGAACCACGGGTCCGAGGCTAATCGCTCGGGTCCTAAAGTGGAGCACCCGGCTGATCGGCGCACCGTGCTGACCACCTGGGCGGATCACCCGGGCGACGTCGGCGTCGCCGTCCACGCGACAGGAAGGGTCACCATCGTGACCGGACCAGACGAGGCCTCCTCCCGCGCAGGAGCGGCGCCCGACAGGACCGGCGTTTTCGGCCGGCGCTCCGGCCATGAGCAGGTCGTCTTCTGCTCTGACGACGCCTCCGGCCTACGCGCCATCATCGGCATCTACTCCACCGTTCTCGGCCCTGCTCTGGGCGGGACGCGCTTCTACCCGTACGCCGATGAGCACGCCGCACTGGACGACGTACTCGCCCTCTCCAAGGGGATGGCCTACAAGGCCGCGCTCGCCGGGCTCGACCTCGGTGGCGGCAAGGCGGTGATCCTCGGCGACCCACGACAGGACAAGTCCGAGGCACTGCTGCGTGCGTACGGCCGCTTCGTGCAGTCGTTGGGCGGTCGCTACTACACCGCCTGCGACGTAGGGACCTGTTCCGAGGACATGGACCAGGTCGCGCGCGAGTGCCGCTACGTCACCGGGCGCACGGTTGCGCACGGCGGCGCGGGTGACTCGTCGGTGCTCACGGCGTACGGCGTGTTCCAGGGGATGCGGGCGACAGCCGAGGTCGCCTGGTCGACCACCAGCCTCGCGGGTCGGCGCGTCGGCGTGGCCGGTGTCGGCAAGGTCGGGCGCCACCTCGTCGAGCAGCTGCTCGACGACGGCGCATCGGTCGTCGTCACCGACGTCGACGAGCAGGCGGTCGCCCGGCTGACCAGCGACTACCCGCAGGTGTCCGTGGTCGCAGACTCCGACGAGATGGTTCGTAGCGACCTCGACGTCTACGCCCCCTGCGCGCTCGGTGGCGCGATCTCGGACGAGGTCGTGGAAGTGCTGCGGGCCAGCATCATCTGCGGTGCCGCCAACAACCAGCTCGCGCACGAGGGCATCGAGAAGGTGCTCGAACAGCGCGGGGTGCTCTACGCGCCCGACTACTGCGTCAACGCCGGTGGCCTGATGCAGGTGGCCGACGAGCTCGAGGGCTTCTCGTTCGAGCGCGCCAGGGAACGGGCGACGGGGATCTTCGAGACGACGAAGCGGGTGCTTGCCCTCGCGGACGCCGAAGGCGTGTCGCCGGCCCTCGCCGCGGACCGGCTCGCCGAGCGCCGGATGAACGAGGTGGGACGGCTGCGCGGCCTGTGGGTGCGCGACTGAGGCGATGTCGCCGCGGCTGCTCAGTCGACCGGGTCAGCTCGGCCGGGTCAGTAGGGCCGTAGTTCCCCGTCGTCGGAGTGGTCCCCGGCGCCGTCGACGCTGCTCTCGCCGTCCTCGGCGGGTGAACCGGTCATCGCAGAGCCGTCGCCGTGCAGCTCGCGTTGGAGCTGGCTGAAGTCCGTCTCGTACGTGCGGTACTTCAGGTCACGGGCGACCTTCGTCTGCTTGGCCTTCGCACGGCCGCGCCCCATGGGTCGACCCCCTCGCACACTGGGCCGGGACCGGCTCCTGTGAGGGGCCCGGGCTGGATAACTGTCGTCTTGTCGTGCTCCCAACGGTACCCGGCGTGTCGGTATTCCCGGCATCGACCCCCCGCCCCCCTGGGATTCGTCTGCGATGGCTCGGCGCGAAGTCTCGGAGCTTCCGCAGACGAATCGGGTTGGATGCTCAGGGGTGGTCGCCGTGCAGGACCACGCTGCCGTCGCCCGACCGCACCTCGCCACAGATCCAGGCGTCGATCGCGGCATCATCGAGCACCGCGAGCGCTTGGTCTGCCTCCTCGGCGGCGACCAGCGCCAGCATCCCGACCCCCATGTTCAGGGTCCTCTCCAACTCCACCTGCTCGATACCCCCCAGGTCGGCCAGCAGGGAGAAGACCGGGTGCGGGGTCCAGGTCGCCCGGTCGATCTGAGCGCTCAGCTGCTCGGGCAACACCCGGCCCAGGTTGGCGGCGAGTCCTCCGCCGGTGACGTGGGCAAGCACCCGGGTCGCGGTCTGCCGCGCCAGCGCCAGACAACCCTTGGCGTAGATCCGGGTCGGCTCCAGCAGCTCCTCCCCGAGCGTGCGGCCCAGCTCGGGTACGTCGCGGTCGAGCTGCCACCCGGCCCGGTCGAACACGACGTGCCGGACCAGCGAATAGCCATTGGAGTGCAGCCCACTCGACCGCATCGCGATGACGGCGTCGCCGGCCTGGACCAGTCCCGGGCCGAGCAGAGCCGCCGCCTCCACGACCCCCGTCGTGGCGCCTGCCACGTCGTACTCGTCCGGCTCGAGCAAGCCCGGGTGCTCGGCGGTCTCGCCACCGATGAGCGCGCAGCCGGCGACGATGCACGCCTCGGCGACCCCCTTGACGATCGCGGCGATGCGCTCCGGAACGACCTGTCCGCAGGCGATGTAGTCGGTGAGGAACAGCGGCTCGGCACCACAGACCACCAGGTCGTCGACGAGCATCCCGACCAGGTCGAAGCCGATCGTGTCGTGCCGGTCCATCCGCTGCGCGATCACGACCTTGGTGCCCACACCGTCGGTCGAGGTGGCCAGCAGCGGTTTGGTGTACGCCGTGAGTGCGGACGCGTCGAAGAGACCCGCGAATCCGCCGATCCCGCCGAGCATCTCCGGTCGGCGAGCCTTGTCGACCCAGGCCCGCATCAGCTGGACCGCCCGGTCACCGGCCTCCAGCGAGACACCGGCACCGGAGTAGGTCGAGGAGCTGCTCATGACCGCGAAACCCCCTAGGGACGGGAGAGCGCGTCGGTGTCGGCCATCTCCAGCAGATGCTTGCCGAGCAGCTCCGGCTCGGGCAGCTGGACCGGGTAGACGCCGTCGAAGCAGGCCCGGCACAGATCGTCCTTGGGCACCTCGGTGGCGGCTACCAGCTCCTCGAGTGACACGTAGGCGAGGGAGTCGGCGTCGATGGAGCGGCAGATCTCGTCGACGGACAAGCCGTTCGCGATCAGTTCGGCGTGGGTGGCGAAGTCGATGCCGTAGAAGCACGGCCACGTGACCGGTGGACTGGAGATCCGCACGTGCACCTCACGGGCGCCTGCTTCGCGCAACATCCGTACGAGTGCCCGCTGGGTGTTGCCACGGACGATGGAGTCGTCCACCACCACCAGGCGCTTGCCGTCGATGACGTCGCGCAACGGGTTGAGCTTGAGCCGGATGCCGAGCTGGCGGATCGTCTGGCTGGGCTGGATGAAGGTGCGTCCGACGTAGGAGTTCTTGACCAGGCCGGCACCGTAGGGAATGCCGCTCTCCTCGGCGTAGCCGATCGCGGCCGGAGTGCCCGACTCTGGAACGGGGATGACCAGGTCGGCGTCGGCGGGATACTCCCGCGCCAACCGGCGTCCGGTCTCGACCCGCACCGAGTGCACCCGCCGGTTGCTGATCAGCGTGTCCGGCCGGGCCAGGTAGACGAACTCGAACAGGCAGCCCTTGGGCGCGGCCTCGGCGAAGCGCTGCGTTCGCAGGCCGTGCTCGTCGACCGCGATGAACTCGCCCGGCTCGACCTCGCGGATGTACGACGCACCGACGATGTCGAGTGCCGCGGTCTCGCTGGCCACCACCCAGCCCCGCTCCAGGCGGCCCAGCACGAGAGGCCGGATCCCTTGCGGGTCGCGAGCGGCATACAGCGTGCCCTCGTCCATGAAGACGATGCTGAACGCACCGCGCAGTTTCGGCAGCACTTCCAGCGCCGCCGCCTCCATGCTGAGGTCGGGGTAGCCGGCGAGCAGCGCCGCCACCAGGTTGGTGTCTGTGGTGGCCGCGTCGACCGGCTGCTGGAGGAGGTCGAGCTGTCCGTTGCGGGAGACCAGCTCGGCAACCTCCTTGGCCAGGTCTCCGGTGTTGGTCAGGTTGCCGTTGTGACCGAGCGCGATGGCACCGGTGGCGGTGGACCGGAAGGTCGGCTGCGCGTTGTTCCAGGTGCTCGCCCCGGTGGTGGAGTAGCGCGTGTGGCTCACCGCAACATGGCCTTGCAGCGACGCCAGGGTCGGCTCGTCGAAGACCTGCGAGACCAGCCCCATGTCCTTGTAGACCAGGATCTGGCGGCCGTTGCCGACCGCGATCCCGGCCGACTCCTGCCCGCGATGCTGCAGGGCGTAGATGCCGAAGTAGGCCAGCTTGGCGACGTCGTCGCCGGGAGCCCAGACCCCGAAGACCCCGCAGGCGTCCTGCGGGCCCCGATCCTTGGGGTCGAGGTCGTGGTTGAGCCGACCGTCTCCGCGGGTCACCGGCTCAGTCTACGTCGGCGAGCCGCTGGAGCAGCAGCGCCTCGGCCAGGCAGACCCGGTGGAACTCGGCCAGGTGCAGGCTCTCGTTGGCGCCGTGAGCCCGGGTGTCCGGATCCTCCACCCCGGTGACCAGGATGGCCGCATTCGGGAAGGTCTCGGCGAACGCCGCTATGAACGGGATCGAACCGCCGACGCCGACGTCGACCGGCGCAGTGCCGTCCCAGGCTTCGGCGAACGCAGCCCGGGCCGCGTCGTACGCCGGCCCCTGCGCCTGCACGACGTACGGCTGGCCGGTCTCACCCGGTAACACCCGCACCTGCGCGCCCCAGCAGACCTGCCGCTCGAGGTGCCCGGTCAACGCGTCGAGCGCCGCCTCGGCATCGCCACCCGGTGCCACCCTCAACGACACCTTCGCGCGGGCGACCGGCACCAGCGTGTTCGACGCCTCGGCGACGCGGGGCGCGTCGATCGCCAGGACGCTCACTGCCGGCCGGGTCCAGAGCCGGTCCACGAGTGAGCCCGAGCCGATCAGCTCGACCCCGTCGACCAGCCCCGACTCGGCGCGGAAGCGATCGACGGGGTAGTCGAGGTCACCGGCTCGTCCCGATTGCAGGCCCGGCACGGCCACGTCGCCGTGGTCGTCGTGCAAGGTGGCCAGCAGCCGGCACAGCACGGTGAGCGCGTCCGGGGCCGGTCCGCCGTACATGCCGGAGTGGACCGCGTGCCTGAGCGTGCGCACCTCGACCTCGCAGTCGGCCAGGCCGCGCAGCGAGGTGGTGAGTGCGGGTGAGCCGATGTCCCAGTTGGCGGAGTCGGCGATCACGATGACGTCGGCAGCAAGCAGCTCATGGTGCTCGGACAGGAACTGGCCCAGCGTCGGCGACCCGATCTCCTCCTCGCCCTCCACGAAGACCGTGACGCCGACCGGCGGCTCCCCCGCGTGCGCGCGCACCGCGGCGAGATGGGCGGCGATGCCGGCCTTGTCGTCAGCGGCGCCGCGCGCGAACAGCCGTCCGTCGCGCTCGGTGGGCTCGAACGGCGGCGAGTCCCAGGTCTCGTGCGCGCCTTCCGGCTGCACGTCATGGTGCGCGTAGAGCAGCACGGTAGGCGCGCCGTCGGGCGCCGGTCGTCGCGCCACCACCGCGGGCTGGCCGCCGGCCGCGGTGAGGATCCGCACGTCGGGGAAGCCGGCGTCCCGCCACAGCCGGGCGGTGGCATCGGCCGACCGGCGTACGTCGTCGGCACGAGCGGGATCGGCGCTCACCGACGCGATGCGCACCAACGCCTCCAGGTCGGCGCGGACACCGGGCAGGACGCGCTCGACCGCGGCGCGCAGGTCGTCGGTAGCGGACATGGCCGCCATGGTAGGGGCCGGTGGCACTGTCGCCCCCGGGCGGCGTCACGCGCGGGCGGCGCGGTCCACCTTGGTGTGGTAGCGCTGCCCAGCCTTGCCGCCGAGTACGGCGGCGAGCAACGTGACCAGGAGAACCACGACAAGGGCGATGACCCCGGCCAGCGTCAACGCATCGGTGTCGACCGGAACCGTCGGGATGTTGGGGATCTGCTGCAGCAGGTTGTACTCCGAGCCGAAGAGGAAGCCGGCGAGCACGAGCAGAGCCGAGACGATCAGCGCCAGCAGCCAGACGCCGAACCCCTGACGTCCACCGTCGAACCGGGACATCCGGCCGGCAACGTACCCACCGGCGAAGTAGGCGATGGCCAGCAGGACGAGGAGGACCACGGCGCTGATGATGGCGGCGGAGTCCCCGGAGTCGCGAATGTCCTGGAGCTGGAGGTTGATGGACTCGCCCACCGCGGCCGCAATCGCACCGATCACGGCGCCGAGCAGCACGGTCAGGGCGATCGCCACCAGCCAACCGAAGAACGCCGCGCCGAAGTTGAAACCGCCGTAGCGCTCGCGTTGACGGTCGCCGCTGCCGGCCGCCGTCTCACGGCGACTCACCGGCTCTCGGTCCGCGTGCGCATGCTCGCCGTGCGTGTGCCCATGCTCACGGGTGGCGTCGTGCCGCACCTTCTGCGTGTCCCCACGCTGCGTGCGCGTGTCGTCGCGCGGCGCCTCGTGCCGTCCAGAATCCCCGGTTGTCGACATGGTGCGGTCCTTTCGTGGGTTGCGGTCCGAGCGTACGCGGTGCGGTCCGAGCGTGCGCGGTGCGGTCCGAGCGTGCGTTCGGTGCCTGGTCTACTCAGTGCAGGCGGTCGCAATCGCTGGGTCACCCTCGCGACGGTTGGGGATCCAGGGGCAGCCACGGGCTCAGGTCGGATCGTTCGCCCGAGGCCCTGACGTCCCCGGCGGCCACCGCCGCATGCCACTCCCGCCGTCCTGTCGCCAGTGCCAGCCAGGTCCGGGGATCGGTCTCGACGACCGCGGGCGGCGTGCCCCGGGTGTGCCGGGTGCCACAGACGCATTGCACGGCCGCGTACGGCGGGACCCGCACCTCCACGCTGTTGCCCGGTGCCTGCTCGGCCAGGACGGCGAGGTAGTGCTTGGTCAGCAGCCGCAGCGCCGGACCGGGCGGTGGGTCTCCCGCCGGTGTGCGCGAGACGGCCTGCCAGGCGCCGTCGACGTCGGCGGCGGACGCAGGGCGCAGACGGGCCGGCACCCGGCTCACCATAACGGTCCGGCAACAACACCGGTGCCGGTGCAACCAGACGCGGTGCCTCCCGCGTCTGATGGGTAACAGGCCGGGCGCGTCCGCGGGGTGACGCGCCCCGCCCGTCGTCTCGCCGGGCTCGGGGGCCGGCGAGCAGCGTCGGGTGGCGCGTTCTGGGGAGACACATCGGGCAGCAGGGCCCCCCAAACGCGCCACCCGATGAGGTGTCAGTGCTCGAAGAGGGCCGGCAGGGTCGCCGACCAGGCGGAGCGCAACTCGGTCAACGGCAGCTCGAACCGACCTTGAACGTCGATACGGGCGCCGCCGACCACCCCGATCGGGGTGTGCGGAGCACTGTGCGCCTTACACATGTCGGCGAAGCCCGTCTCCTTGCCGCACGGGACCGCCACCACCGCGCGGGCGGTGGACTCGCTGAACAAGGCGACGAACGGATCGAGGCCGTCCGGCAGCCGAACTCGGCAGCCGACGCCGTGCCGCAGGCAGCACTCGACCAACGCCTGCGCCAGACCGCCGTCGGACAGGTCGTGCGCCGCGTCCACGAGCCCGTCGCGGGCGGCGGCGACGAGCAGCCCGGCCAGCTGTCGCTCGGCGGCGAGGTCCGCGATCGGCGGCCGACCACCCAGATGTCCGTGCACGACATGGGCCCACTCCGACCCCGAGAGCTCGTCGCGGGTGCTGCCGATCAGGTAGATCTGCTGTCCGGCTTCGCGCCAACCCGCCCGGGTGCGCCGGGAGACGTCGTCGATCACGCCGAGCACCCCCACCACCGGGGTCGGCAGGATCGCCGTCTGACCGGTCTGGTTGTAGAAGCTCACGTTGCCGCCGGTGACCGGGATGCCGAGCGCCTGGCACCCGTCGGCGAGCCCTCTCGTCGCCTCGGCGAACTGCCACATCACGGCCGGGTCTTCCGGGTCGCCGAAGTTGAGACAGTTCGTCACCGCGATCGGCCGGGCTCCGCTGGTGGCGACGTTGCGGTAGGACTCGGCCAGGGCCAGCTGGGCGCCGGCATAGGGGTCGAGCCTGGCGAAGCGGCCGTTGCAGTCGGTGGAGACGGCGACCCCCAACCCGCTCTCTTCGTCGACGCGAACCATCGCGGCGTCCTCGGGCTGGGCGAGCACCGTGTTGCCCCGTACGTAGCGGTCGTACTGGTTGGTGACCCACGACCGGTCGCAGAGGTTGGCGGAGGCGGCGAGGCGCAGCAGGGTGGCCCGCAGCTCGTCGCCGGCGCAGGGCCGCGGCAGCCGGGCCGCATCGTCGGCTTGCAGCGTGTCCTGGCCGTGCGGACGAGCCGACGGGCGCCGGTAGACCGGTCCCTCGTGCGCGACCGTGCGTGGGGGGACGTCGACGACCGTCTCGCCGCGCCAGTCGACCACCAGCCGGCCGCTACCGGTCACCTCGCCGATGACGGTCGCGTCGACGTCCCAGCGCGTGCAGATGTCGAGGAAGCGCTGCACGTCGGCGGGGCGCACCACCGCCATCATCCGCTCCTGGGACTCGCTCATCAGGATCTCCTCGGGCGTCAGGGAGGAGTCGCGCAGCGGCACCCGGTCCAGCCAGACATGCATGCCGCCGTCACCCGCGCTCGACAGCTCCGAGGTGGCACAGGACAGGCCGGCGCCCCCGAGATCCTGGATACCGAGGACGAGGTCGGCGGCGAAGAGCTCCAGCGTGCACTCGATCAGCAGCTTCTCCAGGAACGGGTCGCCGACCTGCACGCTGGGTCTCTTCGTGTGACCGGTCTCGTCGAACGACTCACTGGCCAGCACGGAGACGCCGCCGATGCCGTCGCCGCCGGTGCTTGCGCCGTACAGGATCACCTGGTTGCCGGCGCCGGCCGCCCTGGCGAGGTGCAGCTGCTCATGCCGCATCACCCCGACGCACAGCGCGTTGACCAGCGGGTTGCCGAGGTACGACGCGTCGAAGACGACCTCACCGCCGATGTTGGGCAGGCCGAGGCAGTTGCCGTAGCCGCCGACGCCGGCGACGACCCCGGGCAGCACCCGAGCGGTGTCCGGCGCCTCAGCCGGGCCGAACCGCAGCGAGTCCAGCACCGCCACCGGCCGGGCGCCCATCGAGAGGATGTCGCGGACGATCCCGCCAACACCGGTGGCCGCGCCCTGACAGGGCTCGACGTACGACGGATGGTTGTGCGACTCGATCTTGAAGGTCACGGCATAACCGGCACCGATGTCGACGACGCCGGCATTCTCCCCGATGCCGACCATCAGCGGCGCCCTCATCTGATCGGTGACCTTCTCGCCGAACTGACGCAGGTGCACCTTGGAGGACTTGTAGGAGCAGTGCTCGCTCCACATCACCGAGTACATCGCCAGCTCGCTCGAGGTCGGGCGACGGCCGAGGATCTCGCGGACCCGTTGGTACTCGTCCGGCCTCAGCCCGAGCTCGGCCCACGGCTGTTCGGCGTGCGGAGTGTCGACCGCCTGCTCGACGGTGTCGAGACCGCGCATCACCACGTGGCCGGCACGGGTGAGAGGACCGAGGCGAAGAAGCCGAGCCCGTCGGTGCCAGGCCCGGTCAGCGCCTCGACGGCGTGCTCCGGGTGCGGCATCAGGCCGACGACGTTGCCGCGCTCGTTGCAGATGCCGGCGATGTCGCGCAGGGAGCCGTTGGGGTTGCCACCGAGGTAGCGGGCGACGACCCTGCCCTCACCCTCCAGCCGGTCGAGCGTCGCCTCGTCGGCGACGTAGCCGCCCTCGCCGTTCTTGAGCGGGATCGTCAGGTGCTGAGCAGCGGCGTAGGACGAGGTCCATGCAGTGTCGGCGTTCTCGATCCGCAGGATCTGGTCCCGGCAGACGAACCTGCGCCCCGCGTTGCGGATCAGCGCACCGGGCAGCAGGTGCGACTCGCACAGGACCTGGAACCCGTTGCAGATGCCCAGGACCGGCAGGCCGCCCCTCGCGGCGTCCACGAGCTCGTCCATCACCGGCGCGAACCGGGCGATCGCTCCGCAGCGCAGGTAGTCGCCGTAGGAGAACCCGCCCGGGAGCACGACCGCGTCGACGCCGCGCAGGTCGTGGTCGCCGTGCCACAGCGCGACGGACTCACCGCCGGCGACCTCGACGGCGCGCCGGGCGTCGCCGTCGTCGAGGGAGCCCGGGAACGTGACCACGCCGATGCGCATCAGGCGTCGACCCCATCCTCGACATGCACGGTCTCGACGTGCACGCGGTAGTCCTCGATCACGGGATTGGACAGCAGCGACTCGGCCAGCCGGTGGATGTCGGCGAGCCGGGCGTCGTCGAGCACACCGTCCAGCTCGATCTCGAAGCGCTTGCCCTGGCGTACGTCGACCACCCCGGCGTAGCCGAGCCGGTCGAGGGCGCCGTGCACGGCCTTGCCCTGCGGGTCGAGTATCTCCGACTTGAGCATGACGTCGATGGCGACGCGGGCCACGCGGACTCCTCGAGGTGGGTACGGCGGGCGGCGGGTGAACTCAGTCTACGGCGACGCCCGCGCGCATAAGTCCAGCGGTGTCTGCCATCGCAGCTGCGGAAACCGGGCAAAACCGCGGTCGGTCGTCACCCAGGTCGCGCCGTGCTCGAGCGCGAGCGCGGCGAGATAGGCGTCGGGTACGACGTTGCCGCGGGCCAGCACGGTCTGGCACAGGGCAGTGAAGATCGGCCAGTGCCGAGGACCCGGCCGCGCCGGCACCGCCGCGGAGGACTCGAGCACGGCGGCACAGAACGCCAGCGCCTGCACGGGTGGCGTCGGGTCGCGATAGACGCGGTGGTTGGTGACGATGCGCACGAAGGACGACAACACCAGCTCGCTGACCCCGAAGGGCTCGTAGCCGCCGAGCGCGGACTCCAGCCACTGACGGTGCTCGTCGGCGCGCGGGCTCTCCGGCCGGTGCGCGTAGATGAACACGTTGACGTCAGCGAGCAGCACGTCCGCTGATCTCGTCCTCGTCGAGCAGAGCCGCCAACGACTCCTTGTCCTCCAGGTCCACCCCCGGCTGGAGACCGCTCCCGCCGTACACCGGAAGCCGGGTGACCCCAGTGTCGGGGAGACGCCGCTCGGCAAGGAGCAGTCTCAGGGCGTCGTCGAGCACGTCGCCGAGCGGCCGACCCGAGCGGGCGGCGCGCTCCTTGGCCTGCCGGAGCAGGTGCTGGTCGATGTTCACGGTGGTACGCACGCGCTGCATCATAGCATCAAGCAGACGCATCATGATGACATCGTCGTCGGTGCAGTGGTCAGGCAAGCTCGCGCTTGAGGATCTTGCCGGTGGCGGTCATCGGCAGCTCGTCCCGGAACTCGACGAGCCGCGGGTACTTGTAGCCGGCCATCTGCTCCCTGCACCAGGCGACCAGGTCGTCCTCGGCGATGTCGGCACCGGATTGGCGGATCACGAATGCCTTGACCTCCTCACCGTGCCGCTCGTCCGGCACGCCGACCACGGCGGCCAGCGACACCGCCTCATGGGTCATCAGCACTTCCTCGACCTCGCGCGGATAGACGTTGAAGCCGCCCCGGATGATCATGTCCTTGGCGCGGTCGACGATGAAGTAGTAGCCGTCGTCGTCGCGGCGGGCCAGGTCGCCGGTCCTGAACCACCCGTCGCGCAGCACCTCGGCCGTCGCCTCGGGCCGCTGGTAGTAGCCCTTCATGACGTTGTGGCCGCGGATCGCGATCTCACCCACCTCGTCCGAGCCCTCGACGGTCTCCCATGCGGGGTCGACCAGCTTCACCTCGACGCCCCAGATCGGTGTCCCGATCGAGCCGGGCCGGGGATCGCGGTCGCGGTGGTTGAACGTCGCCACCGGGGAGGTCTCGGACAGGCCGTAGCCCTCGAGGATCTGCACGTGGAAGCGCGCCATCACCTCCTCGAGGATCTCCACCGGCAACGACGCCCCACCGGCGACGGCGGTCCGCAGGTTGGCCGCGATCCTGCTCACGTCGACGGTGTCGTCGAGGGCACCGAGCAGGCCCCAGTACATCGTCGGGACCCCGGCGAAGAACGTGACGTCCTCCTTCTGCAGCAGCGCCAACGCGGTCTCGGCCTCGAACCGCGGCGCCAGCACCAGCGTCGACCCGAGGCCGAACCCGGCGTTCATCTGCACGGTCTGGCCGAAGGAGTGGAACAGCGGCAGCGTGACCAGGTGCACATCCGGATCGTCGGGGCGGCCGCCGAACAACCGGTTGCTGGTGAGCGCGTTCAGCACCATGTTGGCGTGCGAGAGCTCCGCACCCTTGGGCTGGCCCGTCGTACCGCTGGTGTAGAGGATCACCGCGGTGTCCGTCGCCTCGGTGACCACCGTCTCGAAGGTTGACGCCTGCTGCTCGAGGGCGGCCCCGAGCGTCTGAGCACCCTCGATCGGGGACGCGGCCGCGGGGTCGGCGGTGACGAGGAAGAAGTGCTCGCAGCCCGCCGAGTCGTTGAACCCGGCCCAACCGTCCGCGCCCATCGGCAGCTCCGGCGTGCCCTGGAAGCAGAAGTAGGCCGCGGCGTCGGCATCGGCGAGGTGGTAGGCGATCTCGCGAGACTTCAGCAGCACGTTCAGCGGCACGACCACGGCACCGGCCTTGAGGATCCCGTAGTAGATGATCGGGAAGAACGGCAGGTTGGGGCAGGTCAGCGCCACCTTGTCGCCCGGTCCGATCCCGCGGGAGTCGAGCAGGTTCGCCACCTGGCTGGCGGCGGCGTCCACCGCCCGGTAGGGCATCCGCACGTCGCCCAGCACCACCGCGTCACGGTCAGGGACGCTGCGTGCGCTGTCCTCCAGCAGCACCGCCAGATTGAGCACCTTGCTCCGCCTCTCCACCGGGAAAGATCCTGCCGGTCAGTCGCTGGTAGGCCTCAACGTAGCGAGCGCGGGTCCGTTTGACGAGGTCGGCCGGCAGCCTCGGCGGTGCATCGGTGGACTCGCGGTTCCAGCCGCTGGCCGGCGAGGCGAGCCAGTCGCGCACGAACTGCTTGTCGTACGACGGCTGGGCTCGCCCTGGCTGCCAGGACACGGCCGGCCAGAACCGTGAGGAGTCCGGTGTCAGCACCTCGTCGGCGAGCACGATCGTGCCGTCCGGCCGGGCGCCGAACTCGAGCTTGGTGTCGGCCAGCAGCAGGCCGCGCTCCCGCGCGATCCCCTCGGCCCGTGCGTAGACCGCCAGCGTTAGCCGCCGCAGCCGGTCCGCCACCTCGGCGCCGACGGTGGCCACCACCGCGTCGTACGCGACGTTCTGGTCGTGTTCACCGCGCGCCGCCTTCGTCGCCGGGGTGAAGATCGGCCCTGGCAGCCGGGAGCCGTCCTCGAGCCCGTCCGGCAGCGCGACACCACAGACCTCACCGGTACGCCGGTAGTCCGCCAGCCCCGACCCGGCGAGGTAACCACGGGCGACGCACTCGACCGGGAACATCTGCAGCCGTTCGCAGACGACCGCGCGACCGGAGACCTGCGCGGGTACGTCGCACGACAGCACGTGGTGCGGTACCAGATCCGCGAGCTGGTCGAACCACCACAGCGACAGCTGCGTGAGGACCCGCCCCTTGTCGGGGATGTCGGGGGTGAGCACGACGTCGTAGGCGGAGATTCGATCCGAGGCGACCATGAGCAGCCGACCGTCGGCGAGCGCGTACAGGTCCCGGACCTTGCCCGAGTGCAGGTGCGTCGCCCCCGGGATCGGATCGCTCATGAACCTCGATCCAAGCAGAGTCCGGTCGCACCGGCGCAACCTTGTCGGGTTCGGATCGTTTTCCCCAGCACTGGCCAGGCGTCGACACAGACACGACGGAGGAACTTCTGCGATGCGACGAACCCTCGGAGTCGGCGCGGCGGCGGTTGCGCTGCTCCTCGTGCCCAGCACGCCCGCCCTGGCCCATGACAGTGCCGGGGACCACAGACGCTCGTGCTGAACACCTCCGACCCCGCCCGCCCGCGGATCATCGGCCAGATGGTCGACCCCGCCATCAACGTCGTGCACCAGTCCGACCCCATCCGGCTCACGCGCGCCGACGGCACTGCACGTGACGTCCTGATCATCACCGACGAGCGGGCCGGCGCGGTCGGCTCCGCCGAGTGCCCCGGCGGCGGGTTGCACGTGTACGACGTCACCGGCCCGCACCAGCGCGACCCCAAGAAGCTGGGGTCGTGGTTCATCCCGGTGATCCAGCCGCAGGACGGCACCACCTGCACCTCGCACGTGCTGCGCATCTACCCGGACCAGGAGATGCTCACGATCGCCTGGTACGGCCAGGGCGTGCGGGTCCTCGACATCTCCGGTCTGGCCGACGTCGAGGGCTCCGCAGAGAACGTGGCGATCGGCAGGGGCGTGGGGATGCGTGAGATCGGCCACTACGTGTTCCCCGACGCCGACACCTGGTCGTTCAAGACCAACCGGATCACCCGCAGCGGATCATTCTTCGGTTACGGCAACGACCTGACCCGCGGCTTCGACGTTACCGGTTCTCCGGCAACCTGTCGGTGCCAGCGCTGCGGCCGACCGACCTGCGCCGCCCCGGCGACGCCGGGGCAGACCCGATCACGGTGAAGGCGGCGGCGACGACGTAGTCCCACGACGGGACCTCCAGGGCCGCTCGCAGGGTCACAGGATGGCGGCGGGTGTGTACGCCGCCGCCTCGGGATGGCGGGCGGTGACCGCCTCCACCCGGCGTACGACCTCCTGGACCTGGACCGCCGCCGCACCGGTGAACGTCAGGGGGTCCGCGAGCAGATCGTCGAGTTCGCCGCGGGACAGACCGAGCCGCGGGTCGTGCGCCAGCCGCTCCAGGAGGTCGTTGCCGCCGGTGGCCTCGGCGCGCATCTGCAGCGCCACCGCCACCGCGTGCTCCTTGATCACTGCGTGCGCGGCCTCTCGCCCGACACCTCGTCGTACCGCCGCCGTCAGCACCTTGGTGGTGGCGAGGAAAGGCAGGTAGCGGTCCAGCTCACGCTGCACCAGCGCGGGATAGACGCCGAGCTCGTCGAGCACCGTCAGGAACGTCTGGAACAGTCCGTCGGTGGCGAAGAAGGCATCGGGTAGCGCGACCCGGCGTACCACTGAGCAGGAGACGTCGCCCTCGTTCCACTGCTGGCCGGCGAGCTCCGAGACCATGGACAGGTAGCCGCGCAGCACCGCAGCGAGGCCGTTGACCCGCTCGCAGGACCGGGTGTTCATCTTGTGCGGCATGGCACTCGAGCCGACCTGACCCGGCCGGAAGCCCTCGGTGACGAGCTCCAGCCCGGCCATCAGCCGCAGCGACGTCGCCAGGTTCGACGGGCCGGCCACCGCCTGCACGAGCGTCGACACCACGTCGAAGTCGAGCGAGCGGGGATAGACCTGTCCGACACTGGTCAGCACCCGGTCGAAGCCGAGGTGCTGCGCCACCCGCTGCTCGAGCTCGGCCAGCCTGGCCTGGTCGTGCTCCAGTACGTCGAGCTGGTCCTGTGCAGTTCCTACCGGGCCCTTGATGCCCCGCAGGGGATAGCGAGACAGCAGGTTCTCCAGCCGCTCCAGCGCGACCAGCATCTCGTCGGCGACCGTCGCGAACCGCTTGCCGAGCGTCGTCGCCTGCGCCGCGACGTTGTGCGAGCGCCCGGTCATTACCAACGTCTCGTGCTCGCCGGCCAGCCGGGCGAGCCGGGCGAGCGTGGCGACCATCCGGTCACGGACCAGCGCCAGGGAAGCGCGAACCTGCAGCTGCTCGACGTTCTCGGTGAGATCGCGGCTGGTCATCCCCTGGTGGATGTACTCATGACCGGCCAGCGCGCAGAACTCCTCGATCCGCGCCTTCACGTCGTGGCGGGTCACCCGCTCGCGGGCAGCAATCGAGTCGAGGTCGACCTGGTCGACGACCTTCAGGTACGCCTCGACGACGCCGTCCGGGATGTCGACACCGAGGTCGCGCTGGGCCTCGAGCACGGCGATCCACAGCTGCCGCTCGAGGACGACTTTGTGCGCCGGAGTCCAGATGTGCACCAGGTCGGCCGCGGCGTAGCGGGCGGCGAGGACGTCGGGGATCGCGGTCACTGCGACATCGTCCCATGCAGCACAGCACGGCATCGGTCAAGGCAGGCGCTGACTCGCGGCGGCGGCGATGTCGCCGCGGTGCTGGCTGCCGGCGATCCGGATGCAGGCGACACCGGCATAAGCCCGGGCGCGGGCGGCATCGAGATCAGTTCCGGTGGCGGTGACGGCGAGCACCCGTCCGCCGGCGGTGCGCAGACCGCCCTCGCTGACGGCCGTGCCGGCATGGATCACGTCGATCCCGGCCAAGGCGTCTGCGGCCGCGACGCCTTCGATGACGTCACCAGAGCGCGGTGAGCGCGGATAGCCGGCGGCGGCGACCACGACGGTGACGGCGGCGCCGTCCCGCCAGCGCGGAGGTTCCACCATGTGCAGGGAGCCGGTCGCTGCCGCGTGCAGCAGCTGGGCCAGTGACGAGCCGAGCAGTGCCAGCAGCGGCTGCGTCTCGGGGTCGCCGAAGCGGGCGTTGAACTCGATGACTCGCACACCCCGTGAGGTGAGCGCGAGACCCGCGTAGAGCAACCCCTGGAACGGCGTACCCCGCCGCAGCATCTCGTCGACCGTCGGCTGCAGCACCCGGGCCTGCACCTGGTCGACCAAGCCGGGGGGGACCCAGGCCAACGGCGCGTAGGCGCCCATGCCGCCGGTGTTCGGGCCGACGTCGCCGTCGTAAGCGCGCTTGAAGTCCTGGACCGGCAGCAGCGGGACGACCGTCTGACCGTCGGTGACAGCGAACAGCGAGAGCTCCGGACCGTCGAGGTACTCCTCGACGACCACCCGTTCGCAGGCGCGGGCGTGGGCGAGGGCGGCCTCGCGGTCGTCGGTGACGACGACGCCCTTCCCGGCAGCGAGGCCGTCATCCTTGACGACGTACGGCGCACCGAACGCGTCCAAGGCGTCAGCGACCTGCTCGGCGGTGTCACAGACGCGGCTCAGGGCGGTGGGAACGTCGGCCGCCGCCATCACCTGCTTGGCGAAAGCCTTGGAGCCCTCCAGCCGGGCGGCCGCTCGCGAGGGGCCGAAGCAGCTGATGCCCCGGTCCCGTACTGCATCAGCCACCCCGGCGACCAGTGGTGCCTCGGGGCCGATGACGACGAGATCGGCAGCGAGGCGCTGCGCCAGTGCCGCCACTGCGCTGCCGTCCAGCGGGTCGACATCGTGCAGGCTCGAGAACGCACCGATGCCGGGATTGCCCGGGGCGGCGTGCACTTCGTCGACGTTGTCGTCGCGGTAGAGGGACAGGGCGATCGCGTGCTCACGGCCGCCGGCCCCGATCACGAGCGTCTTCACGGGCTCTGAGGGTAGCCGGGACTGCCGCGGGGGCGCGGGTCGATGTCGTCGAGGGTCTGGAGTTGGCCGGATCTCGCCTCCCGCGGGTACTCGAACCGGGTGATCCACGGAACATGTCGCCAGGCGGCGGTCATCACCAGGTCGGGGACGGGAGGTGTCCGTGGCAGTCGACCGAGCTCACCGTAGTATCCGTGGGCGCGTGCGGTGTCACGGTGAAACCGATCCAGGCGGTAGAAGTAGTGCGAGGGAGGAGGCTGGTGGCGGACCGGCCAGTCGAAGCGGCGCCACCGCTCCTCCCTCTCCACCTCGCCCTCGGTCTTGGGCACCAGGTCGAGGTGGGCGGGGAATCGCCGGCCCACGGCGTCGCGGCGCTGGTCGAGCAGAAGCGCGTCGATCAGCTCACCGTCCGGGGCGCGGACCTGCAGCTCGAAGCCCATGGTGGCGAGTAGGCTGCGTGCCGTTTGCAACGAGATGTTCACCCTGCCCATCTCGGCGTCCGCGATCGTCGACTTGGCCAGGCCGGACCAGCGCGCCAACTGTCGTTGGCTGAGGTCGGTCTCGCGGCGCGCCAGGCGCAGCACGTAGCCGAACCATGCTCCGGTGTCCATGTCCGCCATCGTCGGGTGTGCCGGTGGCGGCGGCTGGCACCGGCGGACCTCCCTGTGGATGAGCTCGGCCGTCGACCCGGCTGTGGACCGCAGTCGGCCCACTCCGCTTCAGCCGGGTTCTCACCTTCCGCTGTATCCCACCTGCCCGAGATCCCGGGCAGGTGGGATACGGCGGGGCTAGCACAAGCCGGGGACGCGGCCGGGGTCAGAGCAGGTCGCGTACTACCACGGTCTGGTCACGGCCTGGGCCGACCCCGACCGCCGAGATCGGCGCCCCCGAGAGGTCCTCGAGCGCCTGCAGGTAACCCTGCGCCGCCACCGGCAGCTCCGCGACACTGCGACACCCGGTGATGTCGTCCTCCCAGCCGTCGAAGAACTGATACACCGGCCGGGCGTGATGGAAGTCCGACTGCGTCATCGGCATCTCCTCCACCCGTTCACCGTCCACCTCATAGGCCACACAGACCGGGACCTTCTCCCATCCGGTGAGCACGTCGAGCTTGGTGAGCACGAGGTCGGTGACCCCGTTGATGCGGGCGGCGTAACGGGCGATCGGCGCGTCGTACCAGCCGCAGCGGCGGGGCCGCCCCGTCGTCGTACCGAACTCCCCGCCGCTGGCGCGCAGGCGCTCACCATCCTCGTCGAGCAGCTCGGTGGGGAACGGTCCTTCACCGACCCGTGTCGTGTAGGCCTTGACCACTGCGATGACGCGGTCGATCCGGTTCGGAGGAACGCCGGACCCAGTGCACGCACCAGCAGCGGTCGCGTTCGACGACGTCACGAACGGGTAGGTGCCGTGATCGACGTCGAGCATCGTCGCCTGCCCCGCCTCGAACAGCACGGTCCGCCCGGCGTCGAGCGCGCGCACCAGCTCCAGTCCCGTGTCCCGCACCATCGGTCGCATCCGGTCGGAGTAGGACAGCAGCTCGTCGACGATCTCGTCGACGGTGATCGCGCGACGGTTGTAGACCTTGGTCAACAGATGATTCTTCTGGTCCAGCGCCCCCTCCACCTTCTGCCGCAGGATGCCGGCGTCGAAGAGGTCCTGCACGCGCACGCCGACGCGGTTCATCTTGTCCGCGTACGCCGGCCCGATGCCGCGGCCCGTCGTACCGATGCGGCGTCTGCCGAGGAAGCGCTCGGTCACCTTGTCGACGGTGCGGTGGTACGGCGCGATCAGGTGCGCGTTGGCGGACACGAGCAGCCGGGAGCAGTCGACGCCGCGCTCGCTCAGCTCAGCGATCTCCTCGAAGAGCACGCCGAGGTCGACGACGACACCGTTGCCGATGACCGGCGTGCAACCTGGGGTGAGGATGCCCGAGGGCAGGAGATGGAGGGCGTAGGTCTCCCCGTTCACGACGACCGTGTGCCCAGCGTTGTTGCCTCCGTTGAACTTCACCACGTAGTCGACCCGCGACCCGAGCGCGTCGGTAGCCTTTCCCTTGCCCTCGTCGCCCCACTGGGCGCCGACGAGAACGATGGCGGGCATGGCGGCGCACCTTTCGCGGAGGAACACAAAACCCCGGCACGCAACAGCGATCCGGGGCTCCTGCGGCTAAACGATAGCCGATCCCATCGGCAGGTAGGGTCGATGCGTGGATCCGGTCCTGCTCATCACCAACGCCGACGCGGGCAGCAACGACCCGGAGGCCTTGGAGGCGGCGGTGGCCGTGCTGCGGCAGGCGACCGACGTCGAGGTGGCCAAGACCTCCAACGCAGGCGAGCTCGACGGGGTACTGCACCGTCGCGGTGGCCGGCTGGTCGTCGTCGTCGGCGGCGACGGCAGCCTGCACGCGGTCGTCGCCGCTCTGCACCGGCGCAACGAGCTGGCCGACACGACGCTCGGCCTGATCCCGCTCGGCACCGGCAACGACTTCGCCCGCGGCACCGACATGCCGCTCGACCCGGTGGAGGCGGCGCGCACGTTGCTGGCCGGAGAGATCCGCCCGGTCGACCTGCTCGTCGACTGCACCGGGAAGATCGTCGTCAACGGGGTGCACATCGGGGTGGGCGCGGACGCTGGCCGTGACTCCGCGACCTGGAAGCGCTGGCTCGGCCGGATCGGCTACCCGATCGCTGCGCTGCTGGCCGGGTTCAAGGCCCGTGGCATACATCTGTGCGTCGAGGTCGACGACGAGATCATCGTCGACCTCGACCGGCCGGTTCACCAGGTCGCCATCGGCAACGGCCCCAACGTCGGCGGTGGCACCAAGCTGACCCCCGACGCCAGCCCCGAGGACGGCTTCGCCAACGTCATCGTGTGGTTCGCCACCGGTCCGTGGGCCAAGATCGGCTACATGCTGCACCTGCGCCGCGGCCTGCACCACCACCGCTACGACGTGAGCGCGACGCGGGCGCAGACCGTCCGCGTCACCGGACAGAAGTTCTACTGCAACGCCGACGGCGAGGTCTACGGCCCCGAGACCCGGCGGCAGTGGCGGATCGAGCCGAAGGCCTTCCAGATGATCCTGCGCCGCTGAGCCGGCAACTGCGACCTCGGTGCGGGGCCAGCGTCAGATCCAGCCTCGACGGACGGCTTCCATCCCGGCCTGGAACCTCGACTCCACCCCCAGCTGCCCGAGCATTCCGGCCACCCTGCGCCGCACGGTCCGAACGGACAAGCCCATGGCGCGCGCAATCTGGTCGTCCTTGGCTCCGTGCCCGAGCAGCTCGAGCAGCTGACGACGTCCGCTCGGGTCCACAGACAGGTTCGTTCCCGTCATTGGCACGGCCCGACCCCAGTAGCCGTTGAAGAGCTCGACGAGCGCCCGCACCAGTGCTGGCTGCCGCACGACCAGCCGACGACCGGCGGTCGACGACCAGTGTTCGGGTACGAGCGCGGCGACCTCGCCGAAGATCGCGAGCCGCACCGGGACCTGCGGCATCAGCCGCACCTGCTCCCCCGCGTCGAGCCGCTGGTGCACCAGCGGCGTCGCCTCATCGCGGATCGACGCCGGGTAGATGGCACGGGATCGCCTGCCGCTGCGGAGCGCGTCGATCACGACGGAGTCCATCAGCTGACCGCTGGGCAGCAGGTGTTGGTCCGGCCGCAAGAACAACAGCTCGCCGGTGCTGTTCCGCGTCAGCATCCGCATCGTCTCCACGATGTCGGGCACGCTGACTGCCTCGATGCCAACGGGCTCCCATCTGCCGTGCCGCCCCTCCCGGTGCACCGACACGAACTCCGGGATGGCGGCCTGCAGCACGGCGATGCGCTGCTCCTCATCCCGCAGCTGCCGGTCGCGCTCGGCGACCAGTCGGCCGAGGGCGAGATCCGGAGGCTCGGCCTGTACGGCGTCCTCGCTCACCCGGATCAACCGCAGCTCGATCAGGGCGTCGAGGTCGGGGGCAAGCTGCGCAGGCGCCCGACCGAGCCGGTCGCTGAGCGCCCCCGCGGACTCGCCGGGGTGGCGTAGCACGGCCCGGTAGAGCTCGACAGCCCGGTCACTGAGGCCCAAGTTCTGCAGCGGCTCGTCGGGCTCCGGTACGGAGACCATTGCGGCAGGTTAGTGCAAATGGCATCTTGCGGACACCTGAGACGGTGACCCGGATGCCACAATGACTGCGGCGACCGCGACATCGAAATCGCAGCAGGGGACGATTTCGACGTCGCGTTCGCTGTGTTCAGCCCAACAGCACGCGCGCGGCTTCGTCGCTGGAGTCGGCGAGGAAGACCGCGCACCGTTCGTGTTCGGGCTGCTCGCCGATCCGCCCCGCGGCCTGTGCCAACGCAGCGAGCGCGCGCAGGAATCCCCGGTTGGGCTCGTGTGCCCACGGCACCGGCCCGTGGCCCTTCCACCCGCTGCGCCGCAGCGCGTCCAGCCCCCGGTGGTAGCCGGTACGGGAATAGGCATAGGCCTCGACGTCCCTTCCCGCGGCCAGGGACTGTTCGGCCAGTGTTGCCCAGACCAGCGACGAGTCGGGGTGGCGTCGTACGACGCTGTCGAGCGGCTCACCCACCTCGAGCAGGGCCTGTGCCGGGTCTGGGGGCAGCAGCGTTTCGGGTGGGCCACCGAGCAGGTCGCCGAAACTGCTCACGAGGCGGCCAGCGACGTACCGGCGGCGTGCAGGTTCTCGCAGGCGTGCGCCACCCGGGCGGCCATCGACTCCTCGGCAACCTTGCCCCAGGCGCGCGGATCGTAGGCCTTCTTGCTCCCCACCTCGCCGTCGATCTTCAGCACACCGTCGAAGTTGGAGAACATGTGGGCGGCGACCGCACGGGTGAAGGCGTACTGGGTGTCGGTGTCGACGTTCATCTTCACCACGCCGTAGTCGACTGCCGCGTGGATCTCCTCCAGCAGCGAGCCGGACCCTCCGTGGAACACCAGGTCGAACGGCCTGGCGTCAGCACCGAGGCCGTGCTTCTCGGCCACCGCCCGCTGCGCCTGCTGCAGGATCTCCGGGCGCAGCTTGACGTTGCCCGGCTTGTAGACACCGTGCACGTTGCCGAACGTCAACGCGGTCAGATAGCGGCCTTGCTCCCCGAGCCCGAGCGCGTCGACGGTGGCGATCGCGTCGTCCGCGGTGGTGTAGAGCTTGTCGTCGAGCGCGCCGACGATGCCGTCCTCCTCCCCGCCCACGACGCCGACCTCGATCTCCAGCACGATCCTGGCCGCGGCCGCCTTCGCGAGCAGCTCACGGGCGATCGCCATGTTCTCGTCCAGCGGTACGGCGCTGCCGTCCCACATGTGTGACTGGAAGAGGGGTTCCTCGCCTCGGCGTACCCGTTCCGCGGAGATCTCGAGCAGCGGCCTGACGAAGCCGTCCAGCTTGTCCGGCGGGCAGTGATCGGTGTGCAGGGCGACGTTGGCGGGATAGTTCGTGGCGGCCTCGTGGGCGAAGGCGGCGAACGCCACCGACCCGGCCACCATGTCCTTGACCGTGGAGCCGGAGAGGTAGTCCGCACCGCCGGTGGAGATCTGCACGATGCCATCGGACTGGGCGTCGGAGAAGCCGCGCAGCGCGGCATGCAGCGTCTGCGAGGACGTCACGTTGATCGCGGGGTAGGCGAAGGACTCCCGCTTCGCCTTGTCCAGCATCTCGGCGTAGACCTCAGGGGTGGCAACGGGCATCGGACGGCTCCTCGGACAGCGACGGGCGGGCAGGTCTCGACAGTGCCGACAGTAGCGCCCGGACCCCGACGCCAGGGCGGGTGCCGGGCTCAGACCACGGCGCAGAGCGCCCGCGCGGCGACCTGCACGGGGTCCCAGACGCTGGAGAACGGCGGTGCATAGGCCAGATCGCTCATTGCCAGGTCCGCCACCGACATCTCGGCCCACAAGGCGAGTGCGCACACGTCGATACGCTTGGCGGCGCCTCGTCCGCCCACGATCTGCGCTCCGAGCAGGCGGCCGGTTCCCTTCTCGGCGAGCATCCGCACCGTCATCGGCTCGGCGTCGGGCAGATATCCCGCGTGCGTGGTCGTCTCGATCGTCTCGACCACCACGTCGAGGCCGGCGTCGCGTGCCTCGGCGACCATCGCCCCGGTCCGGGCCGCCTCCAGATGGCAGAAACGGGTGATGGCGGTGCCGATGACGCCGGGGAACTGCGACTGGCCGCCGCCCACGTTGATCCCCACGACCCTGCCCTGCTTGTTGGCGTGCGTGCCCAGAGCCACCCGTACCCACCGGTCGAACACCCGGTCCCGCACCTCGACGCAGTCCCCCGCGGCCCAGACCCCGGGGGCGACCGACATCCTGGGGTCGGTCCGCAGCCCGTCGTTGTCCCCGATCGGCAACCCCGCCGCCTCGGCCAGCGCCACCTCCGGCTGCACGCCGAGACCGAGCACCACGACGTCGGCGTCGACCTGCCCTGCGGTCGTGCTGACGGCGCGCACCCAGCCGTCGGCACCCGCCTCGAACCCGGTCACCGCGGTCGCGCGCAGCACAGTGACACCGGCCTTCTCCATCCCGTCACGCACGCGACGCCCCAAGTCGGCGTCGAGCAGAGCCAACGGCTCCTCGGCCTGCTCGACCAGCGTGACCCTCAGCCCACGGCGCAGCAGCGCCTCCGCCATCTCGACCCCGATATAACCTCCACCGACGACCACGGCGTTGCGGACCCGACGTCCGGAGGCCAGCGCATCGAGCAGGCGCCGCCCGTCGTCCAGCGTCTGTACGTCGAGGATGCCGGCGCCGTCGATACCCGGCAGGTCTGGCCGGATCGGCCGCGCGCCTGTGGCCACGAGCACCTCATCGTACTCGAGCGTCGTCCGCGACCCGGACTCCACGTCGCGGACGGTCACCGACTGGCCGGGGACGTCCAGCTCGACCGCCTCGGCCCCCATCCGCACGTCGATGCCGTTGGCGCGGTGCTGCTGCGGGGAGCGCGCCACCAGGTCGTGCACCTGTGCCACCTCGCCGCCGATCCAGTACGGAATTCCGCAGGCGGAGTACGACGTCCACCGGCCGCGCTCCACCGCCACCACGTCCAGGGCGTCACCGGCCATCCGCTTCGCCTGGCTCGCCGCCGTCATCCCGGCGGCGTCGCCTCCGATCACCACGAATCGCCTCGTCATGGGGTGAGCCTAGGCCGTGGCCGACGCGTGCATGCGCACCCAGGCGTGCATGGCGACCGCCGCGGCAGCGGAGGCATTGATCGAGCGGGTCGAGCCGAACTGCGCGATCGACAGCGTGACCGCGCAGGCTGCCCGAGCCTGCTCGGACAGTCCCGGGCCCTCCTGACCGAGCACCAACAGGCAGCTGCGCGGCAGCGCGAACGTCTCCAGCGGCTGTGCTCCCGGCAGGTTGTCGACGCCGATCAGCGGGAGCCCGGCGTCGTCCGCCCAGGTCAGCAGCGCGGGTACGTCGGCATGGTGTCGGATGTGCTGGTAGCGGTCGGTCACCATCGCACCACGCCGGTTCCAGCGCCGCCGACCCACGATGTGCACCTCGGCGGCGAGGAACGCGTTGGCGGTGCGCACGATCGAACCGATGTTGAAGTCGTGCTGCCAGTTCTCGATCGCCACGTGGAACGGGTGCCGGCGGCGGTCGAGGTCGGCCACGATCGCGTCCAGCCGCCAGTAGCGATAGCGGTCGGCGACGTTGCGCCGGTCGCCGTCGCGCAGCAGCTGCGGGTCGAGCCGGTCGTCGTCCGGCCAGGGTCCGGTCCACGGCCCGAGACCCACCGGCTCGGTGCCGGCAACGACGTACCCCTCGGACGGCTCCATGGCGGCAAGGCTAGGTCGTGCACCGCCTGCACCTGGTCGCCCGGGCTAGGCTCGGCCCGTGCTTGCGCCGTACCTGCTGGGCCTGGACTTCCTCGATCCGCAGTGGCTGATCGAGGCGTTCGGCGACTACGCGCTGTGGGGCGTGCTCTTCATCGTCTTCGCCGAGTGCGGGCTGCTGATCGGATTCTTCTTGCCCGGTGACAGCCTGCTGTTCACCGCCGGGCTGCTGATCGCACAGGACATCATCGGCACGCCGCTGTGGTTGGCCTGCGCAGTGATCACGATCGCAGCCGTCGCCGGCAACCTGTGCGGCTACTGGATCGGCCGCACGGCCGGGCCGTCGGTCTTCAACCGGCCGGACTCGCGCTTGTTCAAGCAGGAGTATGTCGACAAGACGTTCGGCTTCTTCGACCGCTACGGCAACCGGGCGATCGTGCTCGCCCGCTTCGTGCCGATCGTGCGGACATTCATCACCGTGCTCGCCGGCGTCGGCAAGATGGACTTCCGGCGCTACGCGCTCTACAGCACGATCGGTGGGATCCTGTGGGGGACCGGGGTGACCGTGCTCGGCTACTTCCTTGGCCGGATCGAGTTCGTCCGCGACAACATCGAGGTGATGCTGCTGCTGATCGTGCTGGTGTCGGTGCTGCCGATCGGCTTCGAGCTGTGGCGGGCGCGGGCGCAGGGGCGCGACCAGCGGTACGACGAGCCGCACGAGCGCGACCGCGTCATTCGCGAGGACATCAGCGGTCCCGGCGACTGACCGCGTCACCCTTCGCGCCGAGGTTGCGCATCTGCCCCGTTCCCACGCCCCGGGAGGGGATCAGAGGCCGAGCTCGGCCGAACCGATCGCGTACCGGTACTCCAGCCCCTCGGCCTCGACCTTCTCCCGCGCCCCCGTGTCGCGGTCGACGATCACGGCGACCGCTACCACCTCGGCACCGGCCTCACGCAGCGCGGCCACCGCGGCCAGTACGGAGCCTCCGGTGGTCGACGTGTCCTCCACCGCCAGCACCCGTCGGCCGGTCACGCCCGGGCCTTCGATGCGCCGCTGCAGGCCGTGCGCCTTGCCCTCCTTGCGTACGACGAAGGCATCGAGCCGCTGACCGGCCGCGTCTGCGGCGTGCAGCATCGACATGGCCACGGGGTCGGCACCGAGGGTGGGCCCACCGACGGCGTCGTACTCCAGATCGGCGGTGAGCTCCCGCATGACTCGGCCGACCAGCGGGCTGGCCCCGGCGTCCAGGGTGATGCGCCGTAGGTCCACGTAGTCGTCGGCCTCGCGCCCCGACGAGAGTGTGACCGTGCCGCGCACGACGGCCTTGTCCCTGATCTGCTCGACAAGTGCAGCGCGGTCGCCCATGAGACCGACTCTACTCGTGGACGCCGATCTGATACACAAGCCTGACCGAGTGAGTTCAAGGAGACCGAACCATGACCGACGCTCGCGCCGCTGCCCCTCGACCGCTGGTGCTGGGCGACCTGCTGCCCGGCAGCGTCGTCCGCGATCTCACGTTGGTGGTGTCGGCGGCATGC
>JALZMX010000316.1 GCA_030857985.1 Actinomycetota bacterium
AAGTTCGACGTGCGCTGCTCACCCGAGGTGCGCAGGAACAGGTCGACGTCCGGCATGTCCGGCTCGTCGAGATATCGGGCGAGGACCCGGTCGTCGACCTTCGCCGGATCGAGGCGCCCCGCAGCCACGTCGTGTGCGAGAAGCCGCGCGGCGTCGCCGATCTCGGCCCGACCGCCGTAGTTGACGCACATGGTCAGGGTGCAGACGTCGTTGTCGCGCGTCAGCTCCTCGGCCTCCTCGAGCTCCCGGATGACCGAACGCCAGAGCTTCGGGCGCCGACCGGCCCAGCGCACGCGCACGCCCAGCTCATGCATCTCGTCGCGTCGCCGGCGGATGACGTCGCGGTTGAAGCCCATCAGGAAGCGGACCTCGTCGGGTGAGCGCTTCCAGTTCTCAGTCGAGAACGCGTACGCAGAAACCCATCCCACGCCGATCTCGATGGCGCCCTCGACAACGTCGAACAGCGACGACTCGCCGGCCTCGTGTCCTGCGGTGCGCGGCAGGCCACGGTCCTTCGCCCAGCGCCCATTGCCGTCCATGACGATCGCCACGTGTCGCGGAACGAGTTCGGGAGCCAACGCAGGCGGCCGCACACCTGAGGGGTGCGGCGTCGGGAGGCGCACCGCCGCGCGCGCCGGCGACGGGCGACGTCTCACAGGCGCTCCACCAGAGGCAGGCTCCGCAACCCCCGCTCGAGGTGCCACTGCAGGTGCGCCGACACGAGCCCGCTCGCCTCGTTGCGGGTGCGCCGGTCGGCGAGCTCGGCCGCCGTCCAGTCCCCGGTGAGCAGGTCGACCATCAACGACAGGGCCGCTGGCGCCGGAGACGCCGTGCCGGCCGGCCGGCAGAGGGCGCAGACGGTGCCGCCTGCAGGGATGGAAAAGGCGCGATGCGGCCCGGGCGCGCCGCAGCGAGCGCAGTCCGACAGCGCCGGCGCGTAGCCGGCCACCGACATGGCGCGCAGCAGGAAGGCGTCCAGCACCAGGGTCGGGTCGCGTTCGCCGAGCGCGCGCAGCGCGCCGACGACGAGCAGGAACAGTCGGAGCGAGGGCTCCCGCTCCTCTGCGGTCAGCCGCTCTGCGGTCTCCAGCACCGCCGTCCCGGCCGTGTATCGGCGGTAGTCGGTGACCAGGGATTCGCCGTACGCGGTAAGGCTGTCGGCCTGCACGACGATGTCCAGGTTGCGCCCCTCGTAGAGCTGCAGGTCCACGTGGCTGAACGGCTCCACCGTCGCGCCGAACTTCGACCGAGTGCGCCGCACGCCCTTCGCAACAGCGCGCACCCGGCCGTGCCGGCGCGTCAGCACGGTGATGATGCGGTCGGCCTCACCGAGCTTCTGCACCCGCAGGACGACGCCCTCGTCGCGGTAGAGGCTCACCCCTGAAACGTAGTCCGGGCGACGGGAGATCGCCGCGCGCCGAGCCGCCGTGACGCGGCGCGATCAGGCCGGCTGGGCTCCAGGGCGACCGTCCTCGATCACGTAGCTGGCCCTGGTCCGGACCGGAGCGCCCGGCGTCGTGACGAAGTCGACGACCCGGAAGTCGGCCGTCCACTCGTTGGCCGTGACGGTGTTGCGGACGTAGCCGCGGTTGCGATTGATGAACTTGATGTGCGGGTTCTCGGCCAGCTGGAGGGGATCGCCGCCGCCCATGTCCGCGCCGTCGCCGCCGGTGGAGATCGACGTGCCGACCAGCTCGGTCGCCACTGTGGCTGAGTCGGGGTCGTTGAAGTCGGCCTTGACGTCGCAGACGTAATTGGCGTGCACGTCACCGGTGAGCACCACCGGGTTGGAGGTACCGACGGCGACGAGGTGGTCGCGGAGGCTGTCACGCTCGACGACGTAGTTGTCCCATGCGTCGGTGCTGAAGCGGGTCGGCGGCCCCGCCGCGAAGTCACGCTGGGAGAAGAACACCTGCTGTGCCAGCACGTTCCACCGCGCGGTCGGTCCCGCGACCGCGGCGCGCAGCCAGCTCTCCTGTTCGTCGCCGAGGATCGTCCGGCTGGGCTCAGTCCGCTGGTCGTTCGGCACCTGGTCGCTGCGGTACTGACGGGTGTCGAGGACGTGGAAGTCGACCAGGTCACCGAAGGCGAGCCGGCGGTAGAGCTGGATGTCGATGCCGCGGGGCAGCGAGGACCGGCGCAGCGGCATGTGCTCGTAGTAGCCCTGGAAGGCTGCGGCCCGGCGGGCCAGGAACGCCTCACGACTCTGCAGCTCGGGGTCCTGCGGGATCTCGTCGGCCCAGTTGTTGTCCACCTCGTGGTCGTCGAACACCACGACCCAGGGGAAGGCGCCGTGGGCGCTCTGCAGGTCGATGTCGGTCTTGTACTGGGCGTGCCGGCGGCGGTAGTCGTCCAGGGTGGTCGGCTCCCCGTCGCCCTCGTGCAAGCGGGGCTGGGTCGTGCTCGGTCCTCCCTCGTAGATGTAGTCGCCGAGCTGGACCACCAGGTCGAGGTCCTCGTCGGCCATGTGCCCGAGAGCGGTGTAGAAGCCGCTGGCATAGCTCTGGCAGGAGGTGAACGCGAACGCCAGCTGGTCCAGCCGCGCGCGCGGGTCGGGCGCGGTCTTGGTCCGGCCCACCGGGCTGAGCTCCGGTCCGGCCTTGAAGCGGTAGAAGTACTCGGCCCCCGGGCGCAGCCCGGTCACCTCGGCGTGCACCGAGTGCGCGAGCTCGGGCCGCGCCAGCTCGGTGCCCCTCGCGACCACCTGCGAGAAGCGCTCGTCCGTCGCCACCTGCCACTGGACCGGCGCCGGCCGGTCGGGCATCCCACCTCGACCGTCCGCAGCCAGCGGGTCGGGGGCCAGCCGGGTCCACAGGACGACGCCGCCCGGCAGCGGGTCACCCGAGGCGACGCCCAGCGTGAACGGCGCTCGGACCGGTCCCCGGTTTGCCGGGACCGCCCACGCTGCCGGCCCGAACAGGGTCGAGGCACCGAGTGTGGCCGCCCCGGCAGCGCCGCCGAGCAGCAGCTGACGTCGGGACACAGACTGGCCGAAGGGGGGAGTGGTCAGTTCAGGCATGCGCTGCTTCCTCACGTCCGTGATGACCGCCCGGCGTTTCCGGGCGGGCGACGAAGCTCGTGCCGCCGCGCAGCCATCCCAGCGCGCGCGGGTGAAGCCACGGCCATCACGCGGTGAACAGTCGGGGGACGGCAGCCAGTCGCCGAGCCGCTGTCTCAGAAACCCAGCTTGCGCAGCTGCTTCGGGTCCTTCTGCCAGTCCTTCGCGACCGACACGTGCAGGTTGAGAAACACCCGCATGCCCAGCAACGACTCGATCTGGTGCCGGGCGGTGGTGCCGACCCCTTTGAGCCGGGCGCCGCTGGTGCCGAGGATGATGGCCTTCTGGCTGTCGCGCTCGACGTAGAGGGTGGCGAACACGTCCAGCAGCGGCTTGTCGTCGGGCCGGTCCTCGCGCAGGTTCATCTCGTCGACGGTGACGGCGATCGAGTGCGGCAGCTCGTCGCGAACACCCTCCAGAGCGGCCTCCCGGATGAATTCGCCGATGAGCACCTGCTCCGGCTCGTCGGTCAGGTCGCCCTCGGGATAGAGCGCCGGGCCCTCTGGCAGCCGCGCGACGAGCAGGTCGGTGAGCAGCCCGACCTGGAAGTCCGACACGGCGCTGACCGGGACGACCTCCGCCCAGTCGGCAAGCTTGGACACCGCGAGCAGCTGCTCACCGACCGCCTGCCTGCTGCTCACCTTGTCGGTCTTGGTGACGACGGCGACGACCGGGGTCGTCACCTGCGCCAGTTCGGCGGCGATGAAGCGGTCACCGGGACCGATCTTGTCGTCCGCGGTCACGCAGAAGCAGATGACGTCGACGCTCGCGTAGGTCTCGCGCACGATGTCGTTGAGCCGCGAACCGAGCAGGGTGCGTGGCTTGTGCAGACCCGGGGTGTCGACGAGCACCAGCTGGGCGTCCG
>JALZMX010000011.1 GCA_030857985.1 Actinomycetota bacterium
TTTGCGACCATGGGACGCTGGCACTGTTGGGGACGCGTCGGGCCGGCCTACCTGGCCACGGTTGGCTCTGGATGCAGTCCGGCGACGAGGTTGAAGGCGCCGGTGAGAACGTTGAGGGCCACTATGCCGACAACGTCGGCGATCTCTCGGTCGCTGTAGCCGTACCTGGTGAGTTCGGCGATCTGGTCGTCGGTGATGGTGGCCGGTGCGGTGTGAACTCGTAGCCCGTAACTGACCATGGCGGCGATTTTGGGATCTGCCGAGGTTCCCTGGCGGGCCATCGCGATCTCGTCGTCGTTGATGCCCAGGCCACGCGCCACGTCGGTGTGGGAGGCCAGGCAGAGTGCGCAGTCTTGGTGGTCTTGAACCGCCAGGGAGATGCGTTCGGCAACCTCGCGAGGCAGTTTGGCGCGCTTCATAGCTCGGCTGAGCTGGAGGTATCCACCGAGGACGGCCGGCGAGTGAGCCATGGTGCGGACCATGAGCCCAACGGAGCCGTGTCGTTCGATGAGATCGGCCAAGAGGTCGCGGGCGGTGCCCTTGGCGGTCTCGGGGGTGAGCGGTCCGAGTCGGTTCATGTCGAGGGATCCTTTCTGGTTCTGTTGTCTGATTGCCCGGGTTACCGGGCCGCGGGGTGCTGGCGGCGGGCGCGGGCGACCTCGATCGACGGGATGACCAGGGTCGGACGGCTCGTGTGGTGAAGCACGTTGGTCGAGGTGCTGCCCAGCAGGGTGGCCCGCAGCCCCCGTCGTCCTCGGGAGCCGATGACGATCAGGGACGCATCGAGCTCTTCGGCTGCCGCAACGATGGCCTCAGACGCTGTGGCCATGGTTGAGGACACTCGCGGCTCGGCGGCGAGACCGGCGTCGGCGGCGTACTTGGCGCCGTCGGCCGCGACCTGTGCGGACGCGTCGTACGTCGCAGCATCGAGATTCTTGAGCTCCTCCAAGGCCGGGTGGCCCTCCAGGTGTGCGGCGACACTCTCGAGCGGATGGCGTGCGTAGAGGACTACGGCAGCGGCGCCGGGCAGCAGCCCGGCGACGTGGACGATGGCGGCCCGTGCATCGTCCGATCCGTCGTATGCGATCAGGATCGGGGTTCCGGTGGGGAGGTTTTCGCTCGACATGTCGTTCTCCTGTATTGGCTGGTGAGTGGGTTGCTGTTGTCGTTCGCGTCAGCCGCACGCGGCGCTTCGCCGGCCTCGGCGGGCGAGAAGGTGGAGGACACGGTGTGCCCTCCGCTCCTGACGGATCAGCCGACATCGGCTGACGTCAGAAGCCTGATGAGGGCTGCTGTCTTCTCGCTGTCTCGTGTCTGTCGGCGTGTGCGATCAGGTGTCGGCGCCGTCGCCTGACTCATCAAGAAGCTCCACCGGATAGTTGAGTCCTCGCAACGCCTCGAGAACGTCGTCCACGGTCATCGTGCCCGCCAAGCGGACCACGGAACTCCCGGCATCGGCCATCACGGTGTCGACGCCAGGGAGGTCGCGTAGGCGCGCGGTGACCTCCCGGACGCATCGTCGGCAGGCCATGCCAACGACCACGAGGCCTATCGTCCGCATCTGGGCTCTCCTTCGCATTGGGTTGCTTCGGAAAGCGTGCGCATGTGCCCTGTCCGACGGCTGTCTGCGGGTGGTGAGAAGGCGGTTGGCCAGACAACGACGCTGCTCCCCCACCACGCGCCACGAGCGCCACGGCCGGCCTGACCACTGTCGACGTCAGCGCCGCCCGGACAGCGTCCCGACAGGGGACGGCAACCTCGGGGGCCCAGAGTCGTCGTGACACCGACCAACGGCACCGGGTCCGCCGACCCGGACCGACCTGAGGACGTCAACAAGAGATGGCCGCTTCAATCATCATCGAGCAGGAGTCCGGCACCGATACGCACCGGATGCACCCCCACAACGGCTACTACGCAGGCGACTTCTCCACTCCCAGGACAGCCCGGCGCACCGCCGCCGGCTTGCCCAGCGCTGCTCCACCGCGATTCCCACAGCGGATGGCACCACTGGCCTGGCAGCGTTGATCTCGTCCGCGACGGACTCACTCTGAACCGGACCGCCCACCTCAAGCGCGCCCCACTGCGCCGGACCGCGCTTGGACAGGCACGGCTCCAAATTTGAAGGCACTACAGCCATGAGCAGGCCCCAAGCCCACATGGACAGCGGCTGGACAGTGACCGGCAACCCCAGCGGCCGAGAGTCGAGGTCATACCCCAATTGACGATCTCCAAGCTCGGCACCGACAGCGGAAGCAGTGGACACCATGGCTACATCACGGCTCATCGAGTTCGAGACGGGCAGCAACCGGAGACACCGCAGATCCGCACTTGACGGATGGTGTCGACGGCTTGCGGAATACCCCGGGGGGGCATGCGGTTGCCAATCTCGATACCCCATAGGGGTATCCACCACCCTACTAGTCAGGAGCCAGCGATGAACACCAGCGAGTACCAGGTCACCGACATGACGTGCGGCCACTGCGAGATGTCGATCCGCGAGGAGGTCAGCACCGTGCCCGGCGTGCAGGAGATCCAAGTCAGTGCCCGGACCGGGAAGTTGGTCATTACCTCCACCGAAGTGGTCGACGACGCCGCAGTCATCACCGCCGTCGACGAGGCGGGTTATGCGGCGGTGCGTGCGTCGTGAACACCGCAACCCGCCTCGGGGCGTACGGCGCAGGACTGGCCGTCGTCTTCGGTGGCGCGTTCGTCGCTGCGGGCGCCGTCGTCCCCGCGAGCACCGTCAGCAACTGGACCAATGAAGCCAAAGGACACAACATGAACAGCTCCACCGGAAGTCACAGCGGGCACGGTCCGAGCGGATCGTCCCAGGCCAGCGCCGCCGTCCCTGGAGTCACTAGCGCACAGGGCGGCTATCGGCTCTCCCGCGTCGCTGTTCCTGGCGCGGTCGACCGGACCGGGACCCTGTCGTTCCGGATCCTCGCCGCGGACGGCGAGGCCGTGACGCGCTTTGCCACCTCGCACGAGAGGCAGCTTCACCTGATCGTTGTCCGCACCGACGGCACTCAGTTCCGCCATGTGCACCCCACGATGGACGCCGACGGCATGTGGTCACTGCCTTGGAGCTGGGTCGCCGCCGGCACCTACCGCGTCTACACCGACTTCGTCCCCGAAACCGATGGAGCAGCCGAGCCCACCACGCTGACCCGCACGGTCGAGGTAGCCGGTCAGTTCACCCCCACGGCCCCGCAACTGACGAACACCGCGAACGTGGACGGGTACACCGTGGACCTCACCGGTGAGGTGACCGCCGGGTCCAGCTCCGAGCTGACCTTGGCCGTGTCCAAGGACGGGAAGCCGGTCACCAACCTGCAGCCCTATCTGGGGGCGTTCGGCCACCTCGTCGCGCTGCGCGAAGGCGACCTGGCCTTCCTCCACGTCCACCCCGAAGGTGACGAGCCGGCCGCGGGCGAGGTGTCCGGGCCCGAGATCGGATTCGCCGCCGAGTTGCCCACCCCTGGCGGCTACCTGCTGTACCTGGACTTCCAGGTCGACGGCAAGGTCCACAGCGCCCCGTTCGTCGTCGACACCACCGGCACAGGACCCGCCGAGGGCAGCCATTCCGACTCCACGCACGCGGACACCGAAGCCCCGGCCGAAGCCGAGCCCGACCCCGAGCCCGACTCAAGCACCGAGTCCGGCGACGGCCACGACCACTAATCCACATCGCACACCGAAGGAGGAACCCATGACTACATCCCCGGCCCCCACCCTGGGCCCCAGCATCGAGCTCGAGATCGGCGGGATGACCTGCGCCTCGTGTGCAATGCGGATCGAGAAGAAGCTCAACAGACTCGACGGCGTCACCGCCACCGTCAACTACGCCACCGAGAAGGCACAGGTCCGGGCCCTCGAGGGGGTGGACACCGAGGCGCTCATCGCCGAGGTGGCCAAGGCGGGCTATACCGCCTCGCTGCCTCGCAGTAAGGACAGCACCGCCACCGGCGCCGCGTCCGAGGAGGACCAGCCCGACACCGAGCTCATCGTCCTGCGACAGCGAGTCATCGGTTCAGTCGCCCTCGCGGTGCCGGTCATCGCCTTGTCGATGATCCCCGCTTTCCAGTTCGACTACTGGCAGTGGGCGTCCCTGACGCTCGCAGCACCGGTGGTGCTCTGGGCGGCCTGGCCCTTCCACAGAGCCGCGTGGACCAACCTGCGTCACGGCGCCGCGACCATGGACACGCTCGTTTCGCTCGGCACCCTTTCGGCACTGCTGTGGTCGCTGTACGCGCTGTTCCTCGGCACCGCCGGCACCCCCGGAATGACCCACCCATTCGAACTCACCGTCGAACCCACCGACGGCGCCGCGAACATCTACCTCGAGGTCGCTGCCGGCGTCACCATGTTCCTGCTCGCCGGTCGCTACTTCGAGAAGCGGTCCAAGCGGCAGGCCGGAGCCGCGCTACGGGCGCTGCTCGAGCTCGGCGCCAAGGACGTCGCCGTGATGCGTAACGGCGTCGAGGTCCGCATCCCTACCTCCGAGCTCACCGAGGGCGACGAGTTCGTGGTCCGTCCCGGCGAGAAGATCGCCACCGACGGTGTCGTCGTCTCCGGCAGCTCCGCGGTCGACGCCTCCATGCTCACCGGCGAGTCCGTGCCTGTCGAGGTCGGCGAAGGTGAC
>JALZMX010000036.1 GCA_030857985.1 Actinomycetota bacterium
TCCTGTCGGGCCGGCAGCCTTGTTGATACGTTTCCAGTCCACAGCCGCTGTGCGAGGGGGGACATGCCTACACGCCGTTGAGCCACCCCGTCATCCGCCCGGTCCGGGTGGACTTTCCCCCTCGCGAGAGCGGTGTCGAACGTCGGCTGAGCCAATCGGGCGCACCTCTCGCGATCACGTTGATGCCATCACGTCGATCCCTCTGAGGAGACAGTTCATGAATGCCCCGAACAGCACCACCGTGCCCGACTACCGCATCGCCCTGGCCGCGATCGTCGAGCAAACGATCGCGCCCGCCGCCGAGGAGATAGACCGCACCGGCGCCTACCCACGCGCAGCCCTCGATTCGCTTCGCGAGGCCGGCGTCCTCAGCGTCCTCAGCGCCACCGAGGTCGGCGGTGGCGGCGGATCGCTCGCCGACGTCGCCGAGGTGGTCGAGGCCATCGCCGCAGTCTGCGGCTCGACCGCCATGGTCGTGCTCATGCACTTCGCCGCGACAGCGGCGATCGAGGCGCACGGTCCGCGCGACGTCCGGGAGGCGATTGCGCGAGGCGAACACGTGACCACGCTGGCCCTGTCCGAAGCCGGATCCCGCAGCCACTTCTGGGCACCCATGAGCCCCGCCGCGCAGGCCGGCGACAGCTTCCAGCTCGACGCCGAGAAGAGCTGGGTCACCTCGGCCGGTGAAGCCGACAGCTACGTCTGGTCCAGCACACCGGTGAGCGCCGCCGGCCCCATGACGCTGTGGCTCGTCCCGGCGGATGCGCCGGGACTGCGAGTCGCCGGCGGCTTCGACGGGGTGGGGCTGCGCGGCAACGGCTCCAAGCCCGTGACCGGGGAGGGCGTGCTGGTGCCCGAGTCGGCGCGGCTCGGCGACGACGGGGTGGGCCTGGACATCGCCCTGGCCACCTCGTTGCCCACGTTCCTCGTCGGCAACGCAGCCTTCTCGATCGGGCTGATGGGGGCGATGGTGGCCGAGGCCGCGGCACATCTGACCCGTACGCGGCTGACGCACCTCGACTCGTCGCTGGCCGAGCAGCCGGTCAGCCGGGCCGAGTTCGCTCGGCTGCGTACCCGCTCCGACGAAGCGCGGGCCTTCCTCGCGGACACCCTGCTGGCGGTGGGCTCCGGGCGCGCCGACGCCACGCTGCGGGTGCTCCAGGTCAAGGCGGTCGCCGCGGAGGCCTCGACCGAGGTGGCGGACGGGGTGCTGCGGCTGTGCGGTGGGGCAGCGTTTCGCAAGGAGCTCGGGGTGGAGCGTCGCTTCCGTGACTCGCTGGCCGCCCGGGTGATGGCGCCGACGACCGGCGCGCTGCGGGACTTCGTCGGCCGCGCGAGCCTGGGCCAGCCGCTGTTCGACGAGGTGTCGGCCTGATGCCCGGGCAGACGCTGCTCATGGGGGCCGTCGCCTACGACCCCAAGGTCGTCACCATCTGGGACGGCTTCCGCCACTACCTGATGGGCAAGGGGCTGCCGTTCGACTTCGTCCTCTACTCGCACTACGAGCGGCAGGTCGAGGATCTGGTCGACGGCCGGATCGACGCGGCGTGGAACTCACCGCTGGCCTGGCTGCGAGCACAGCGCCTCGCCGCCGCCCAGGGCCGGACGGTCCGCTCCACCGTCATGCGCGACACCGACCAGGACCTGACCTCGGTCGTCGTGGTCCGCGCCGACTCGAGCTACACCACCCTGGCCGACCTGCAGGGCCAGGCGGTGGCGGTCGGCGCCGTCGACTCGCCGCAGGCCACGCTGATCCCGCTCGCCCACCTTCGGGCGACCGGTCTTCGACCCGACGAGGACGTCGTCGTGCACCGTTTCGACATCGGGGTCGGACTGCACGGCGACCACATCGGCGGTGAGCGGGACGCCGCCCGCGCGCTGGTGGCCGGCGAGGTCGAGGCCGCGTGCATGATCGACGGTAACCATCTGCTGTTCTCCCAGGAAGGGACGCTTCCTCCGGGCGCCACCCGCGTCCTGGCGCAGACCGAGCCGTACGACCACTGCAACATGACGCTGGTCGACACCGCCCCGGAGGAGCTGGCCGACCAGTTCGTCGAGCTGCTGCTGTCCATGTCGTACGCCGATCCGCAGGTCCGCCCGTTGCTGGACCTCGAAGGGCTGAAAGTCTGGCGGCCGGGGCGCGACAGCGGCTACGCCGCGCTGGACACCGCCGTCACCGAGACCGGGTTCTACGACG
>JALZMX010000047.1 GCA_030857985.1 Actinomycetota bacterium
CGTCGTGTACGACGCGAATCCACTGGACGACCTGGCCGTGCTGGCGGCACCGCGCCGGATCGTCCTACGCGGGCGGATCGTGGCCTGACCCGCAGTCACGGCCTTCCGTCGCCCACCGCCTCGCCGCCGCCCTTCGCGAGCGCGGCCGCGACCGTGCGCATGTTGGCGCGGAACGTCCTCCGGCAGCCGCGGGATTCGTCTGCGGTGACTCGGCGGGAATTCTCGGAGTGCCCGCAGACGAATCCGGTTTGCAGCCGCGATTGGGGAACGCCGGGACCGATCTGGCAGACTGTTCACCGAGTCCTGTGTGCTCGGACCCTCTCAGCCGAGCCCACTGGATCCACCGGTTCTCAGCCGTCCGTGTCCCCACCCGGAGCAGCTGGTTCCACCGATTTCAGATGTTAGGGAGACACCACACCCGTGGCCGTCAAAATTCGCTTGAAGCGGATGGGCAAGATCCGTACGCCGTTCTACCGCATTGTCGTCGCCGACTCGCGTACGAAGCGCGATGGGCGGGTGATCGAGGAGATCGGGACCTACAACCCCAAGGCAGACCCCTCGGTCATCTCGGTCGACTCCGAGCGCGCCCAGTACTGGCTGGGTGTCGGGGCGCAGCCGAGCGAGCCGGTCGCGGTGCTGCTGAAGCTCACCGGTGACTGGCAGAAGTTCCGGGGCGAGTCCGCCCCAGCCGAGATGTTGGTCGCTGAGCCGAGGCGCGACAAGAGCGACATCTTCAACGAAGCGCTCAAGGATTCGCAGAACGAGCCCAAGAGCGGCGCCGTGACCAAGAAGCGGTCGACCCGAAAGCCCAGGGCCGCCGACGAGGTCGTCGCCGACGCGGCGCCCGCCGAGCAGGTCCCGGCTGCCGAGGAGCCCAAGCCGGAGCAGCCGGAGGAGCCCAAGCCAGAGGAGCCCGCGGGCGACACACCGGCCGAGCTGAGCGACCCGGCCGAGCTGAGCGACCCGGCCGAGCCGAGCGCAGCCCCGGCCGACCAGCCGAAGAACGAGGCCTGATCCGTGCTGGCCGAGGCGCTGGAGCATCTGGTCCGCGGGATCGTCGACAACCCCGACGAGGTCACCGTGCGCGAGCGAGAGACGCGTCGAGGTGGTCTGCTCGAGGTGCGGGTCAACCCGGACGACCTCGGCAAGGTGATCGGACGCTCCGGTCGCACCGCGACCGCGCTGCGCACCGTCCTGGGTGCCCTGGCCGGCAAGGGTGGTGTCCGCGTCGACTTCGTCGACGTCGACCGGCGCAGCTGACGGTGCCTCCATGGACGTCGTGGTGGGCCGGGTCGGTCGTGCCCACGGAATCGGTGGCGAGGTCTCGGTCGAGGTGCGCACCGACGAGCCCGACCGGCGGTTCGCCGTCGGCGCCACGCTGACCACCGAGCCGGCTGCGGCCGGGCCGCTGACCGTGCGGTCGAGTCGACAGCACGGTCGACGGCTGCTTGTCCGCTTCGACGAGGTGGCGGACCGGGGCGCCGCCGAGATGTTGCGCGGCATCCTGCTCAGCGCCTCGATCGACGACGCCAGCCGGCCGCAGTGCCCCGACGAGTTCTTCGACCACCAGCTCGTCGGCCTGGCTGTCCACACAGAGGACGATGCCGCGGTGGGCGAGGTCGTGCGAGTGGAGCACGCGCCGGCGCACGACCTGCTGGTCGTACGCCGGTTCGACGGCGTGGAGGTGCTGGTGCCGTTCGTCACCGCACTCGTACCCACCGTCGACCTCACGGCCGGCCGCATCACGGTCGCCGACCGGCCCGGTCTGCTCGATCCCGAGTCGCTCGGGTGAGCGGCGTGCGCATCGACGTCGTCACGATCTTCCCCGACTACTTCGCTCCGCTCGACCTCTCGCTGGTCGGCAAGGCGCGCGCGAAAGGTCTGCTCGACGTACGCGTGTACGAGCTGCGGCACTGGACGCACGACCGGCACCACACCGTGGACGACACGCCCTACGGCGGCGGCGCGGGCTTGGTGATGCGGCCCGAGCCCTGGGGTGAGGCTCTCGACGCGATCGCGCCTGCCGATGCGCCGGAGCAGCCGAGGTTGCTGGTCCCGACCCCGTCCGGGCGGCTCTTCGACCAGGGGCTCGCCGAGGAGCTGGCGGCAGAGCCCTGGCTGTTGCTGGCCTGCGGGCGCTACGAGGGAATCGACCAGCGCGTCGTCGACCACGCAGTGACCCGGATGCGGGTCGACGAGCTCAGCATCGGTGACTACGTGCTCAACGGCGGTGAGGTGGCTGCGCTGGTCGTGGTCGAAGCGATCACCCGGTTGTTGGCCGGCTTCCTGGGCAACCCGGCGTCGCTGCACGAGGAGTCGCACGGCACCGGCGCCGAGGGTGGCCTGCTCGAGTATCCGGTCTACACCAAGCCGGCGGTCTGGCGTGGCCTCGAGGTGCCGGAGGTGCTGTTGTCGGGTCACCACGCCAACGTGTCGCGCTGGAGGCGGGACCAGGCGTTGCGCCGTACCGCGAGCCGGCGCCCGGACCTCATTTCCGGCCAGGGCCGCGACGGCTGGAGCGCGCAGGACCGTGCCGTCCTGGACGAGCTCGCCGACGACTGAGGACTGATTTCGGCGCGACGACGGCGCTGTGGCAGACTGGTACGTCGGCGCTGCGCGTCCGGCCCATGCGCCTCGGTGGGCCGCGGTCCTCCTGCCATGGGGGGAGCATCGACCTCGACGCGCTTGCCGAGACCACCCCCACATCCGTGGCTGACCCATGGCACCTGCGAGGAGGCAGATCAGCATGGCCAACGCAATCGATGCCATCGACGCGGCCGTTGCCCGCGACGACGTACCCGCGTTTCGCGCCGGCGACACGCTCAGGGTGCACGTCAAGGTCGTGGAAGGCACCCGCTCCCGCATCCAGGTCTTCCAGGGTGTCTGCATCCGGCTGCAGGGTTCCGGCATCCGCCGCACCTTCACGGTCCGCAAGGTCAGCTTCGCCGTCGGTGTCGAGCGCACCTTCCCGCTGCACACCCCGATCATCGACCGGATCGAGGTCGTGACCCGTGGCGACGTACGCCGGGCAAAGCTGTACTACCTGCGTGACCTTCGCGGCAAGGCCGCCAAGATCAAGGAGAAGCGGTAGACGGCGCCGGCCAACGACGCCGGGCCGCTGAGACTGGCAGGTGAGTCGGGCCGAGAGCCGGACCCGGCTGCCAGCGCCCGGGTAGGCTCCCCGCGTGACTGCCGATCGCGACTCCACCCACCGCGCCGCCCCTGACGCGACGGACGGATCGCGGTCCTCTGTGATGCCCGCGGAGCACGGACGCGACCCGAAGGTGGACGCACGACCGGCTGCCCAGAAGGGTCACCGGGCCGGCCACCGGTCCAAGCGCCAGCTGCCCCTGTGGCAGGAGGTCTTCGTCCTGCTGGCGATCGCGCTGGGGCTGGCGATCCTGCTCAAGTCGCTGTTCGTGCAGGCGTTCTACATCCCGTCGGCGTCGATGAACGACACGCTGATCAAGAACGACCGCATCCTGGTCGAGAAGCCGTCGTACTGGTTCGACGGCCCCGAGCGCGGTGACGTCGTGGTGTTCGCCGACCCCGGGGGTTGGCTCAACGCCATTCCGCAGAGCAACGCCGTCCAGCGCGGGCTGGAGTTCTTCGGCCTCTACCCCGCCGGCAACCACCTGGTGAAGCGGGTGATCGGGGTCGAGGGCGACCGGGTCCGGTGCTGCGACGGCGAGGGTCGGATCCTGGTCAACGGCACGCCGCTGGACGAGTCGGCGTACTTGCCGCCGGGGACCAAGCCCTCCCTGCAGAGCTTCGACGTCGAGGTGCCCGAGGACCGGCTGTGGATGATGGGCGACAACCGCTCCGCCTCAGCCGACTCACGGGCCCACCTGGGTGACCCCGGCGGCGGATTCATCCCGGTCGACGACGTCGTCGGCCGGGT
>JALZMX010000053.1 GCA_030857985.1 Actinomycetota bacterium
GTCACCTGCACCTGCGCCGGTCAGAAGGTCCTCGGCATGGCGCGTGCCGTCGTACGTCTCGGCCCCTGATGCGGACGTCCACCGCCGACTCGCTGGCCGAGCGGACCACGTTGCGCCTCGGCGGCCCGGCGCGTCGGCTCGTCGAAGCCGTCACCGGTGACGAAGTCGTGTCCGTGGTGGCTGCCGCCGACGACACGGGTGAGCCGGTGCTGGTCCTCGGCGGGGGCAGCAACCTGGTCGTCGCCGACGAGGGTTTCCCCGGCACCGTCCTCGAGGTCGCCACCCGCGGCATCGAGCTGGACGTCGGCGCGGGCGGCGAAGCCACCGTTCGGGTCGCCTCCGGGGAGAACTGGGACGGCCTCGTCGCCCGCGCCGTCGACCACGGCTGGATCGGCGTCGAGGCGCTGTCCGGGATACCCGGCCGCGTCGGCGCGGTGCCGATCCAGAACGTCGGTGCCTACGGCCAGGAGGTGGCCGACAGCATCGCCACCGTCCAGCTGTGGGACCGCCGGGAGCGCTGCCACCGGTCCCTCACCGCCGGCGACTGCGGGTTCGGCTACCGCAGCAGCAGGTTCAAGGTCGAACCCGAGCGCTTCGTCGTCCTGTCTGTCACGTTCCGGTTCCGCCTCGGCGAGCTCGCAGAGCCGATCCAGTACGCCGAACTCGCCCGGGCACTGGGAGCAGAACTGGGGCAGCGGCTGCCCGCGAAGGATGTCCGCGAGGCAGTGCTGCGGCTGCGTCGCAGCAAGGGGATGGTGCTCGACGACGAGGACCCCGACACCTGGAGCGCGGGGTCGTTCTTCACCAATCCGCTGCTCTCGAACCAACAAGCAGCACAGCTGCCCGAGGCCGCACCGAGATGGCCGCAACCGGACGGACGGGTGAAGATCAGTGCCGCCTGGCTGATCGGTACGGCCGGGTTCGGCAAGGGGTACGGACGAGGCCGGGTCGCCGTGTCGACCAAGCACACGCTGGCGCTGACCAACCGCGGTGGCGCCAGCACCGAGGAGCTGCTGGAGCTTGCCCGGGAGATCCGCGACGGCGTGCAGCGAGAGTTCGGCGTCGCCTTGGTCAACGAGCCGGTGACCGTGGGCTGCCAGCTCTAGAGCGAGGCGGGGATCCGGCGATCCACGAGTCGACCCCGGCCAACGCCTCGGCCACCAGCGAGGCGGGGGCACGGGAGGCGCGCAGGGACATCCCGGCCAGCTCGGCCAGCGCCGCGTCGTCGAGGCCATGCACCTCGCGCGCCACGGCGTACTGTGCGGTCAGCCGGGAGCCGAAGAGCAGCGGGTCGTCCGCGCCGAGCGCCACCTGGGCGCCAGCCGTGAGCAGGGACGGCAGCGGCACCCGGGACGCGTCGCCGTACACTCCCAGCGCCACGTTCGACGTCGGACAGACCTCGAGGGCGACGCCTGTGTCGACCACCCGCCGCAGCACCTCGACGTCCTCGACACTGCGCACGCCATGGCCCACCCGACTCGCGCCGAGCAGCTCCAGGCACGCGCGCACGCTGTCGGCACCGCACAGCTCACCACCGTGCGGAACCGCCGCGAGCCCGGCTCGGCGGGTGATCCGGAACGCCGCCGCGAACTCCTCAGTGCGGCCGCGGCGCTCGTCGTTCGAGAGGCCGAAGCCGACCACTCCATGGTCGGCGTACCGGACCGCCAGGCGGGCCAGCGTGCGGGCATCGAGCGGGTGTCGAGTGCGGTTGGCGGCGATGATCACGCCGACGCCGATCCCGGCCTGGTCGCCCGCCTCGCGGGCCGCATCGAGCACGAGCTCGGTGAACGTCGTGACCCCGTCGAAGCGGGCGGCGTACCCCGACGGGTCGACCTGGATCTCCAGCCAGCGCGAGCCTTCCGCGGCGTCGTCCTGCGCCGCCTCTCGGAGCAACCGGCGTACGTCGTCCTCGGTCCGCAGCAACGTCCGGGCGAGGTCGTACAGGCGCTGGAAGCGGAACCAGCCCCGCTCGTCGGTGGCCGAGAGCCGCGGTGGCCACTCGGCGAGGAGCGCCTCGGGCAGGTGGATGCCGTCGCGGCGGGCGAGCTCGATCAGGGTCGAGTGCCGCATCGAGCCGGTGAAGTGCAGGTGCAGGTGGGCCTTGGGCAGGTCCTCTAGGCGCCGACTCGGTCCGTGCACCTGGGTCAGCCGTTGAGCAGCCGCTGGATGCGGCCCACGCCTTCGGCCAGGTCGTCGTCGCCGAGCGCATAGGAGAGCCGCAGATAGCCCGGCGTACCGAACGCCTCGCCGGGGACCACCGCGACCTCCGCCTGCTCGAGGATCACCTCGGCCAGCTGCGCCGACGTCGACGGCGTCACCCCGCCGACCTCACTCCCCAGCACACCCTGCACCGACGGGTAGACATAGAAGGCGCCCTTGGGCTCCGGGCACACCACGCCCTCGATCTCGGCCAGCATCTTCAGCATGGTGCGCCTGCGCCGGTCGAACGCCTCCCGCATGCGCTCGACCGCGGACAGGTCACCGGTCACGGCAGCGAAGGCAGCGCGCTGGGCGACGTTGCAGACGTTGGAGGTGGCGTGCGACTGCAGGTTGGTCGCGGCCCTGACGACGTCACGCGGCCCGATCAGCCAGCCGACCCGCCAGCCGGTCATCGCGTACGTCTTCGCGACGCCGTTGAGGACGACGCACGTGTCGCCGAGCGCCGGCACCTCGGCCAGGATCGACGCGAACCGCGCGTCGCCGTAGGTGAGGTGCTCGTAGATCTCGTCGGTGACGACCCAGACGCCGCGCTCGAGCGCCCACTCGCCGACGGCTCGCACCTGCTCGGGGGAGTAGACGGCGCCGGTCGGGTTCGACGGGGAACAGAACAGGAGCACCTTCGTGCGCTCGCTGTAGGCCGCCTCCAGCTGGTCGAGGGTGGCGAGGTAGCCCTGGGCCTCGTCGGTGACGATCTCGACCGGCGTTCCACCGGCGAGCCGAATCACCTCCGGATAGGTGGTCCAGTACGGCGTGGGGAGCAGCACCTCGTCGCCGGGGTCCAGCAGCGTCGCGAACGCCTCGTAGACGGCCTGCTTCCCACCGTTGGTGACGAGCACCTGCACCGGATCGACGTCCAGACCGGAGTCGCGCCGGGTCTTGTCCGCGATCGCCTGCTTCAGCTCCGGCAGCCCGCCGGCTGGGGAGTAGCGGTGGTTGCGCGGGTCGCGCGCCGCCTGCACGGCCGCCTCCACGATGTAGTCCGGAGTGGCGAAGTCCGGCTCCCCCGCGCCGAACCCGATCACCGGCCGGCCGGCGGCCTTGAGCGCCTTGGCCCTGGCGTCGACAGCTAGCGTGGCCGACTCGGCGATGCTGCTGATCCGGTGCGAGATGCGCGCGCGCTCAGTCATGCCCGCCATGCTGTCACCGCTGCGGCGGCACGGCCACGAGGCCACCGGCCCGTCGGCTCGGGTTCGACCTGGTCACGTCCAGCCCGTACACTCGTCCTCTTGGTGGCTTCTGCACCGTTGGTCGGCATGCCCGCTTCCTGTGCGGCGTGTGCACACGGTACGGGCGACGCCGAGGGCAGTAGCTCAACTGGCAGAGCATCGGTCTCCAAAACCGAAGGCTGGGGGTTCGAGTCCCTCCTGCCCTGCCGGACAACCGGTCGTCGACCGGGACCCACGCAACCGAGGTAAGAAAGCGCCGCAGCATCAGATCCGAGCTCGAAGGTGGTAGCCGTGACGGAGACGCGCTCGACCAGGTCGTCGCAGGAACGCGGCGGCAGCCCGCGTACGGGTCCGGCCATGTTCTACCGGCAGGTCGTCGCGGAGCTGCGCAAGGTGGTCTGGCCGACGCGGCAGCAGCTGCTGACCTACTTCGTGGTGGTTCTGGTCTTCGTCCTGGTGATGATCGGGATCATCTCCGCACTCGACTACGGGTTCGGCTTGTTGATGTTCGAGGTGTTCGCCTGATCGCATGGTGGTCGGGTCAGATGATCGAGTGAAGGTGGCGGATCGAACCGTGGCACAGCCGTTCAACGAGGTTACCGAGGACCGGGTCCCGGATGAGGTGCCGGTCGAGGCCGGCGTACCCGCGGATGCCGTGGACGACATCGACGCGCCCGTGGCCGACCCGTTGCAGGAGTTCCGCGACACGCTGCGCGCGAAGCCGGGAGACTGGTTCGTCGTGCACACCTACTCGGGCATGGAGAACCGGGTCAAGGCCAACCTCGAGAACCGCATCAGCTCGCTCAACATGGAGGACTTCATCCACGAGGTGATCGTGCCGCAGGAGGAGGTGCCCGAGATCAAGAACGGGCAGCGCCGCCTGGTCCGGCGCACCGTACTGCCCGGCTACGTCCTCGTCCGGATGGACCTGACCGACGAGTCGTGGTCGACCGTCCGCCACACGCCCTCGGTGACCGGCTTCGTCGGTCACAGCCACCAGCCGGTACCGCTCACCTTCGACGAGGTCGAGAACATGCTCGCCCCGGCCTTCGAGGAGGAGATCGCCGCGGCCGCGGCTGCCAAGGGCCACCCACAGCAGCCCAAGGCTCGCAAGGCGGTCGAGGTTGCCGACTTCGCCGAGGGTGACTCGGTCATGGTGGTCGAGGGCCCGTTCGCGACCCTGCACGCCACGATCACCGAGCTCAACACCGACGCCCAGAGGGTCAAGGCACTGGTCGAGATCTTCGGCCGTGAGACCCCGGTCGAGCTAAGTTTCAGCCAGATCCAGAGGGTCTGAGGACTCCTCGCCACCTCCACCAGCAGCCAGCCACAACCCCAAGGATCACAAGGATGCCTCCCAAGAAGAAGAAGAAGATCGCGGCACTGGTCAAGGTGCAGCTGCAGGCCGGTGCGGCCACCCCGGCACCACCGGTCGGCACGGCGCTGGGTCCCCACGGCGTCAACATCATGGAGTTCTGCAAGGCGTACAACGCCGCGACCGAGCCGATGCGAGGCAACGTCGTACCGGTCGAGATCACGATCTATGAGGACCGGTCGTTCGCCTTTGTCACCAAGACGCCGCCGGCCGCCGAACTGATCAAGAAGGCCGCCGGCCTCAGCAAGGGCTCCGGCGTACCCCAGAAGGACAAGGTCGGCCGGCTGAGCAAGACGCAGGTTCGCGAGATCGCCGAGACCAAGCTGCCCGACCTGAACGCCAACAACGTGGACGCGGCGATGAAGATCGTGGAGGGAACCGCCCGCTCGATGGGTGTCACCACCGACTGACCCCACCTCCAGCCATCCGACACCTGGTTCACCCCAGCACCTGTGGCAGGGCAGCGCAGCCCGACGACCACGCCTGGTTCCGACTTGAGAGGCAGACCAGCTCATGCAGCGCAGCAAGACCTACAAGGCCGCGGCAGCCGCCGTCGCCGAGGACAAGCTCCACACCCCTCTCGAGGCGGTCACGCTGGCGAGGTCGGGAGCGACCTCGGCCAAGTTCGACCAGACCCTGGATGTCTCCATGCGTCTGGGCGTCGATCCGCGCAAGGCCGACCAGATGGTCCGCGGCACCGTCAACCTCCCGCACGGCACCGGCAAGACCGCGAGGGTCCTCGTCTTCGCCAGCGGCGACAAGGCCGAGGAGGCCCGCGCCGCGGGCGCGGACTTCATCGGCAGCGACGACCTGATCGAGAAGATCAACGGCGGCTGGCTCGACTTCGACGCGGTCGTGGCCACCCCGGACATGATGGGCAAGGTCGGTCGCCTCGGGCGCGTGCTCGGGCCCCGAGGGCTGATGCCCAATCCGAAGACCGGCACCGTGACCACCAACGTCAGCAAGGCCGTCGGCGACATCAAGGGCGGCAAGATCGAGTTCCGCGTCGACCGCCACGCCAATCTGCATTTCATCATCGGCAAGGCGTCGTTCAGCGAAACCCAGCTCGCCGAGAACTACGGTGCCGCGCTCGAGGAGGTGCTGCGGCTCAAGCCGTCGAGCGCCAAGGGTCGCTACCTGCGCAAGGTCACCATCTCCGCCACCATGGGGCCGGGAATCCCCGTCGATCCCAACCGCACCCGTAACGTCGCGGTCGACGAGAACGCCGAGGGCTGAGGCGCACAACCGCAACAGGCCGCGACAGTTGCCGGGCCCGGCTAGGCTGACCAGCGACATGACATCGAGCGTGGGGGCATCCGGATGAGACGCAGACGACTCGGTACGGCGCTGGCGGCACTCTCGCTGTTGGCGGCCGCGTGCGGCGGGGACGACCCGAGCAACGCCTCGGACAGTGGCGACGACACGTCGTCGGCGGAGGGTACGCCGAGCGACTCGGCGTCGCCCACCGAGACGCCGACGGAGACGCCGACCGGGGAGCCAACCGAGGAACCGACCGAGGAACCATCGGCCCCACCCTCCGAGGGATCCGACGTCGCAGCGGCCACGTTCGGCACTGATCTGATCGAGGCGCAGCTCGAGGCAGGGTCGGTGCACATGGAGGCGGACATCGACGCCGCCGGTCAGACCGTCGAGATGTCCGGCGACATGAGCGTCACTCCGGGTGACGTCGCCTTGGACATGACGATCTCCGGTGCCGGACTCGGCGGGGGCGGGCGATTCCTGCTCGTCGACAAGGTGTTGTACCTGAAGTTCGAGGCCACCGGGCTCGGTGACAAGTTCTTGGAGATCGACCCCACGGACCGCAGCAACCCGATGGCGCAGTCCTTCGGTGACCTGCTCAACTCGATCGACCCCAGCCGCACGCTGGCGGGTTTCGAGGCGATCACCACGCTGAAGGCTGTCGGCCAGGAGAGCGTGGGCGGCGTCGAGACGACCAAGTACGCCGTCAGCGTGGACACCGAGAAGGCCTTCGCGGCTCAGGGCATCGAGGCTCCTCCCGGGCCGCTGCCCGACCAACTCGACTACACCGTCTGGGTCGACGACGACAACCTGCTGCGCAAGTTCGTCTTCGAGCAGCAGGGCGCCGTCATCGAGATGACGTTCAGCGACTGGGGCGAGCCGGTCCAGATCGCGGCGCCTCCGCGTAGCCAGATCACTGCGTTCCCGCAAGCGCCGGGCTGAGCTCCACGTCCTCGGCTCGACGGGCGCGGCGGTCCCGCGCGTGCCTAGAGCACGGATTTGTGTCAGGCGCCTGGGCCGCCGTACCCTTGACGAAGCCGAAGACCGTTGGTCGTCGCTCGTGCGCAAGCACGGGCGACTGAAGGTCCCGCACAGTCGGGCGGCCCGCGCAGGTGGAACGAGACGTCCCAAGCAGTCGCTCTGCGACGCTGTCCGCGCCCCGTGCCCCTGCATGAGGGCGCTTTGTCGTTGCGTGGGTCTTCGCTGACGATCACGGTCCACCGCACCCGGGTACCGGATCGGGCAACCACATCGAGCGAGCGCGGAAGGAGACCTATGGCGCGGCCGGACAAGGCAGCAGCCGTAGCAGAGTTGACGGAGGAGTTCCGCAGCTCGGCCGGGGCTGTGCTGACCGAGTACCGCGGCCTGACCGTGAAGCAGCTGCAGGAACTGCGGCGCTCCCTCGGTGAGAACGCCAGCTACGCCGTGGTGAAGAACACGCTGACCAGGATCGCCGCGAAGGAGGCGGGCGTCGACAGCTTCGACGCCTTGCTCACCGGACCGTCCGCAATCGCCTTCATCAAGGGCGACCCGGTGGAGGCGACCAAAGGGCTGCGTGACTTCGCCAGGGTCAACTCGCCGCTCGTCATCAAGGGCGGCATCCTCGACGGCTTGGCGCTGACGCCGGCCGAGATCGCGAAGATCGCCGACCTCGAGTCGCGCGAGGTCCTTCTCGCCAAGCTCGCGGGTGCGCTGCTCGCTTCGCTGCAGGGCGCCGCCAGCCTGTTCAACGCCCCGCTCGCGCAGACGGCCCGGCTCGCCGGTGCCCTCGAGCGAAGCCGGATCGACACGGGGTGGCCCCATGACGTACCTATCGGCACGGGGCCACCCCGTGCCGAAGGAAACAGCGGCTAGAGCGAGGCCGAGACTCTCTCGACCACCGACCTGACCGGGCCTGCGGGCCGGTCGCAACGACATCAGGGAAGGACCGCCGACCATGGCGAAGCTCAGCACAGACGAGCTGCTCGACGCATTCAAGGAGATGACGCTCCTCGAGCTCAGCGAGTTCGTCAAGCAGTTCGAGGACACCTTCGGCGTCACCGCCGCCGCCCCGGTGGCCGTGTCCGCCGCTCCGGCTGCAGGTGGTGGCACTGGTGAGGCTGCCGCAGTCGAGGAGCAGGACGAGTTCGACGTCGTCCTCGAGGCGACCGGCGACAAGAAGATCCAGGTCATCAAGGAGGTGCGCAGCCTCACGAGCCTTGGTCTGAAAGAGGCCAAGGAGCTGGTGGAGGGGGCACCCAAGCCGGTCCTGGAGAAGGTCGCCAAGGACGCTGCGGACAAGGCCAAGGAGTCTCTCGAAGCCGCCGGCGCCACCGTCTCGCTGCGCTGACGCAGGCTGGAACCGGCGCGCGAACCCCTTGACGCGTCGGCCGAGCACGGGTCATGCTGCCCGAGCGGGACGGCACCTCGGTCGCTCAGATGTGACCGAGGACTCGTGTGTGCGGCTCGACAGCAAGTATGCCATGGGGCTAGACTCGTTCTTTGTGCTGCCTTCGGACCGTCCTGCCCTCTGCAGGACGGTCCAGGTATGCGATGGGATGAGCCCGCGAGCCCTTGGAAGGATGCCTCTTGGCCGCCTCGCGCACCGCCACGAACAACGCCACCACCACTGGTAACACCCCCAGCACCACGCACCGTCGTCGGATCTCGTTCGCGAAGATCGACGAGCCGCTCGAGGTCCCAGATCTCCTCGCCGTCCAAGCCGAAAGTTTCGATTGGCTGGTTGGCAACCAAGCCTGGCAGGACCGGATCGCAGACGCCGAGTCACAGCGACGAGACGGCGTCTCGGCCAAGTCCGGACTCGAGGAGATCTTCGAGGAGATCTCTCCGATCGAGGACTTCTCCGGCACGATGTCGCTGTCGTTTCGGGACCACCGTTTCGAGCCTCCGAAGAACACCGTCGAGGAGTGCAAGGAGCGCGACGTCACCTACGCCGCACCGCTCTTCGTGACCGCCGAGTTCATGAACAACGAGACCGGCGAGATCAAGAGCCAGACGGTCTTCATGGGCGACTTCCCGTTGATGACCGGCAAAGGCACCTTCGTCATCAACGGCACGGAACGCGTCGTCGTGTCGCAGCTCGTACGCTCCCCTGGTGTCTACTTCGAGCGCTCGACGGACAAGGCGAGTGACAAGGACGTCTTCACCGCGAAGATGATTCCGTCCCGGGGCGCCTGGCTCGAGTTCGAGGTCGACAAGCGCGACACCGTCGGCGTACGCCTGGACCGCAAACGCAAGCAGAACGTCACCGTGCTGCTCAAGGCACTGGGCTGGTCCGACGCGAAGATCCTCGAGGAGTTCGGTGAGTACGAGTCGATGCGGCTCACCCTGGAGAAGGACCACACGTCCGGTCAGGACGACGCGCTGCTCGACATCTACCGCAAGCTGCGCCCCGGTGAGCCGCCGACCCGGGAGGCTGCGCAGACGCTGCTGAACAACTACTACTTCAACAGCAAGCGTTACGACCTGGCCAAGGTCGGTCGCTACAAGATCAACAAGAAGCTCGGCCTCGAGCAGGCCTTCAACCAGAAGACCCTGACCGACGTCGACATCATCGCGGCGATCCGGTTCCTGGTGGCCCTGCACGACGGTCGCACCGAGCTCGAGTCGCCGCGCGGCAGCCTGGTGGTAGAGGCGGACGACATCGACCACTTCGGCAACCGCCGGCTGCGAACCGTCGGCGAGCTCATCCAGAACCAGCTTCGCACCGGCCTGGCCCGGATGGAGCGGGTCGTGCGTGAGCGGATGACCACCCAGGACGTCGAGGCGATCACGCCGCAGACGCTGATCAACATCCGGCCGGTCGTGGCGGCGCTGAAGGAGTTCTTCGGCACGTCCCAGCTCAGCCAGTTCATGGACCAGACGAATCCGATCGCCGGACTGACCCACAAGCGCCGGCTCTCCGCGCTCGGCCCCGGCGGCTTGTCGAGAGAGCGGGCCGGCTTCGAGGTCCGCGACGTGCATCCGTCGCACTACGGCCGCATGTGCCCGATCGAGACGCCCGAAGGTCCAAACATCGGCCTGATGGGGTCGCTGTCGACCTACGCTCGGGTCAACCCGTTCGGTTTTGTCGAGACTCCGTACCGCAAGGTCCAGAAGGGCCGGGTCACCACCCAGGTCGACTACCTCACCGCCGACGAGGAGGACCGTTTCGTCATCGCGCAGGCCAACGCCGCGCTGACCGACAAGGGGACCTTCGCCGAGGAGCGCGTACTGGTGCGTCAGCGCCACGGTGAGGTCGACTTCGTGCCGGCCGCCGACGTGGACTACATGGACGTCTCGCCGCGCCAGATGGTCTCCGTCGCCACCTCGATGATCCCCTTCCTCGAGCACGACGACGCCAACCGTGCCCTGATGGGGGCCAACATGCAGCGACAGGCGGTGCCGCTCATCCGCAGTCACGCACCGTTGGTCGGCACCGGCATGGAGTACCGCGCAGCCGTCGACGCCGGGGACGTCGTCACTGCGGAGAAGGCAGGAGTCGTCACCGAGGTGAGCGCCGAGCTCGTCGAGGTGACGAACGACGACGGCACCGACCAGAGCTATCGGCTGGCGAAGTTCCGTCGTTCCAACCAGACGACCTGCATCAACCAGCGCCCGCTGGTGGAGGAAGGCCAGCGGCTCGAGGTCGGTACGCCGATCGCCGACGGACCGTGCACCGACGAGGGTGAGATGGCGCTGGGCGCCAACCTGCTCGTCGCGTTCATGCCTTGGCAGGGCTACAACTACGAAGACGCGATCATCTTGTCCCAGCGGCTGGTGCAGGAGGACGTCCTCACCTCGATCCACATCGAGGAGCACGAGGTGGACGCCCGCGACACCAAGTTGGGTGCGGAAGAGATCACCCGAGACATCCCCAACGTGTCGGACGAGATGCTCGCCGACCTCGACGACCGTGGCATCATCCGCCTGGGCGCCGAGGTCACGACCGGTGACATCCTCGTCGGCAAGGTGACGCCGAAGGGCGAGACCGAGCTCACCCCCGAGGAGCGCCTGCTCCGCGCGATCTTCGGCGAGAAGGCACGCGAGGTGCGAGACACCTCGCTGAAGGTGCCGCACGGCGAGAGCGGCACCGTGATCGGTGTCCGTGTCTTCGACCGTGACGAGGGTGACGAGCTGCCACCGGGGGTCAACCAGCTGGTGCGCGTCCACGTCGCGCAGAAGCGAAAGATCTCCGACGGCGACAAGCTGGCCGGTCGGCACGGCAACAAGGGCGTGATCTCGAAGATCCTGCCGATCGAGGACATGCCGTTCCTCGAGGACGGCACGCCGGTGGACATCGTGCTCAACCCACTCGGCGTCCCGGGCCGGATGAACGTCGGTCAGGTGCTGGAGATCCACCTCGGGTGGCTGGCCAAGAACGGCTGGCGGATCGAGGGCGCCGACGTCGACGGCGAGTCGTGGAAGGCACGACTGCGCTCGATCGGCGCCGACCAGGCGGTTCCCGACACCAAGGTCGCGACACCGGTTTTCGACGGAGCCCGCGAGGACGAGATCCAGGGCCTGCTCGGCTGCACGCTGCCGACCCGTGATGGTGAGCGGCTCGTCGCCGACACCGGCAAGGCCCGGCTCTTCGACGGTCGCTCCGGCGAGCCGTTCCCCGACCCGGTGTCGGTGGGCTACATGTACATCCTCAAGCTCCACCACCTCGTGGACGACAAGATCCACGCTCGCTCGACCGGCCCCTACTCCATGATCACCCAGCAGCCGCTCGGTGGTAAGGCACAGTTCGGTGGCCAGCGGTTCGGTGAGATGGAGGTGTGGGCACTCGAGGCCTACGGCGCCGCATACGCACTTCAGGAGCTGTTGACGATCAAGTCCGACGACGTGCTCGGTCGGGTCAAGGTCTACGAGGCGATCGTCAAGGGGGAGAACATCCCCGAACCCGGCATCCCGGAGTCGTTCAAGGTCCTGGTCAAGGAGATGCAGTCTCTGTGTCTCAACGTCGAGGTGCTCTCGAGCGACGGCACCCCCGTGGAGATGCGCGATACCGAGGAAGACGTGTTCCGTGCCGCTGAGGAGCTCGGCATCGACCTGTCCCGCCGCGAGCCCAGCAGTGTCGAGGAGGTCTGAGCGGTCAGTCCCGTACGACGTCCCTCAGACCGACCGCTGTCTAGCAGAAGGAAGCCATCGTGCTCGACGTGAACTATTTCGACGAGCTGCGCATCGGCCTGGCAACCGCCGATGACATTCGTCAGTGGTCCCACGGTGAAGTGAAGAAGCCGGAGACCATCAACTACCGCACGCTCAAGCCGGAGCGGGACGGGCTCTTCTGCGAGAAGATCTTCGGCCCCACCCGCGACTGGGAGTGCTACTGCGGCAAGTACAAGCGGGTCAGGTTCAAGGGGATCATCTGTGAACGCTGTGGCGTCGAGGTGACCCGGTCGAAGGTCCGACGTGAGCGGATGGGCCACATCGAGCTCGCCGCCCCGGTCACCCACATCTGGTACTTCAAGGGTGTTCCCAGCCGGCTCGGGTACCTGCTCGACCTGGCGCCGAAGGACCTCGAGAAGGTCATCTACTTCGCGGCGTACATGATCACCGAGGTCGACGAGGAGGCGCGTCACCGCGACCTGCCCTCGATCGAGGCGAAGATCGACGTCGAGCGCAAACAGCTCGAGCAGCGTCGCGACGGCGACGTCGAGACCCGCATCAAGAAGTTGGAACAAGACCTCCAGATCCTGGAGTCCGAGGGCGCCAAGGCCGACGCCCGGCGCAAGGTCAAGGAGTCCGCCGAGCGCGAGATGAAGCAGTTGCGTGATCGCGCGCAGCGCGAGCTCGACCGGCTCGAGGAGGTGTGGACCCGGTTCCGCACCCTCAAGGTCCAGGACCTCGAGGGTGACGAGATCCTCTACCGCGACATGCGGTTCCGGTTCGGCAAGTACTTCCAAGGTTTCATGGGCGCGACCGCGATCCAGAAGCGCTTGGAGACGTTCGACCTCGACGCCGAGGCGGCCTCGCTGCGCGAGACGATTCGTACCGGCAAGGGTCAACGCAAGACCCGGGCGCTGAAGCGGCTCAAGGTCGTGTCGGCGTTCCTCACCACCACCAACAGCCCGAAGGGCATGGTGCTCGACTGCGTCCCGGTGATCCCGCCGGACCTGCGCCCGATGGTGCAGCTCGACGGCGGGCGGTTCGCGACCTCGGACCTCAACGACCTGTACCGCCGGGTGATCAACCGCAACAACCGGCTCAAGCGGCTGCTGGACCTCGGGGCGCCCGAGATCATCGTCAACAACGAGAAGCGGATGCTGCAGGAGGCGGTCGACTCGCTGTTCGACAACGGCCGTCGTGGTCGTCCAGTCACCGGCCCCGGAAACCGCCCGCTGAAGTCGCTGTCGGACATGCTCAAGGGCAAGCAGGGCCGCTTCCGGCAGAACCTGCTCGGCAAGCGCGTCGACTACTCTGCTCGATCGGTCATCGTCGTCGGTCCGCAGCTCAAGCTGCACCAATGCGGCCTGCCCAAGCAGATGGCGCTCGAGCTGTTCAAGCCGTTCGTGATGAAGCGGCTGGTCGACCTCGACCATGCTCAGAACATCAAGAGCGCGAAGCGCATGGTCGAGCGGGCTCGCCCGGTCGTGTGGGACGTGCTCGAAGAGGTGATCACCGAGCACCCGGTGCTGCTGAACCGCGCACCGACGCTGCACCGGCTCGGGATCCAGGCCTTCGAGCCGCAGCTGATCGAGGGCAAGGCCATCCAGATCCACCCGCTGGTGTGCACGGCATTCAACGCCGACTTCGACGGCGACCAGATGGCCGTGCACCTGCCGCTGTCCGCGGAGGCTCAGGCCGAGGCGCGGATCCTGATGCTGTCGACCAACAACATCTTGAAGCCGTCCGACGGACGTCCGGTGACGATGCCGACGCAGGACATGATCATCGGCATCTTCTTCTTGACCATGGAGCGCGACGGGCTGCCCGGTGAGGGCCGCGCGTTCGGCTCGGTGGCGGAGGCGCTGATGGCCCTCGACCGGTCCGAGATCGCGCTGCAGAGCAAGATCAAGCTGCGGCTCAGCGATGTCGCGCTGCCGCCCGGCTTCGCGGTCCCCGAGGGCTGGGAGTCAGGTCAGCCGCTGCTGTTCGAGACCACGCTCGGACGGGCGCTGTTCAACGAGGCGCTACCGGCCGACTACGCCTTCGCCGACTACGAGGTGGGCAAGAAGCAGCTCGGTCAGATCGTCAACGATCTGGCGGAGCGGTATGCCAAGGTCGACGTCGCGCACGCGCTCGACGCGCTCAAGGACATCGGGTACGGCTGGGCGACGCGGTCGGGTGTCACGATCTCGATCGACGACGTGATCGCCCCCGCCGGCAAGCAGGCGATCCTGGACAACTACGAGGGTCAGGCCGAGAAGGTCCAGAAGCAGTTCGAACGCGGCCTGATCACTGACGACGAGCGGCGTCAGGAGCTCATCGAGATCTGGACGCAGGCCACGCACGAGGTAGCACGTGACATGGAGGCGGCGTTCGACAAGACCAACCCGATCTTCATGATGGTGCACTCCGGTGCCCGCGGGAACATGACGCAGATCCGGCAGATCGCAGGAATGCGTGGCCTGGTGGCGAACCCGCGGGGCGACATCATCCCTCGGCCGATCAAGTCCAACTTCCGCGAGGGCCTGTCGGTGCTGGAGTACTTCATCTCCACCCACGGAGCCCGCAAGGGTCTGGCCGACACGGCCTTGCGTACCGCCGACTCCGGCTATCTCACCCGTCGCCTGGTCGACGTGTCGCAGGACGTCATCATTCGTGAGGACGACTGCAGCACCGAGCGTGGGCTGATCAAGCGGATCGGCGTCAAGGGCGAGAGCGGGCGGGTGGTCAAGTCCGAGAACGCCGAGACCGCGGCCTACGCACGAGCGGCCGCCACCGAGGTCACGCACCCCGAGACCGGGGCCGTCCTGGTCGAGGCCGGCGGTGACCTGGGCGACGTCAAGATCGCTGAGCTCCTTCGGGCCGGAGTCGAGGAGGTCCGGGTTCGCTCCGTCCTCACCTGCGATGCCAAGACCGGCGCATGTGCCAAGTGCTACGGCCGTTCGCTGGCGACCGGCAAGCTTGTCGACATCGGCGAGGCGGTCGGTATCATCGCGGCGCAGTCGATCGGTGAGCCGGGGACGCAGTTGACGATGCGCACCTTCCACACCGGTGGGGTGGCCTCGGCCGATGACATCACCCAGGGTCTGCCCCGGGTGGTCGAGCTCTTCGAGGCCCGTCAGCCCAAGGGCAAGGCGCCGATCTCCGAGTCCACCGGTCGGGTGCAGGTCGACGAGACCGACAAGACCCGCAAGATCATCGTCGTACCAGATGACGGCGCGGAGGAGGAGGCACACCCGGTCTCCAAGCGCTCCCGTCTGCTGGTGTCCGACGGCGACCACGTCGAGGTGGGCCAGCAGCTGACTGCCGGCACTCCCGACCCGCAGGACGTGCTGCGGGTGCTCGGCGTCCGCAAGGCTCAGGAGCACCTCGTCAGCGAGGTCCAGGAGGTCTACCGCGCGCAGGGCGTGGCGATCCACGACAAGCACATCGAGATCATCATCCGGCAGATGCTGCGCCGGGTGACGGTGATCGAGTCCGGTGACTCCAAGCTGCTTCCTGGCGAGCTCGCCGACCGGGTGCGTTTCGAGGAGGAGAACCGCCGCGTCGTCTCCGAGGGGGGTACGCCGGCCTCGGGCCGGCCGGTCCTCATGGGCATCACCAAGGCGTCGCTGGCCACCGAGTCGTGGCTGTCGGCGGCATCGTTCCAGGAGACCACCAAGGTGCTCACCGACGCCGCCATCGGTGGTCGCTCGGATGCGCTGCTGGGCTTGAAGGAGAACGTCATCATCGGCAAGCTGATCCCGGCCGGCACCGGGCTGGAGCGCTACCGCGACATCCGGGTCGAGCCGACCGAGGAGGCGCGCGCGCAGGCCTACGCCATCGGCGGCTACGAGTCCTACGACTACGACTTCGGCCCGGCGGCGAGCCAGGCGGTGTCACTGGACGACTTCGACTTCGGTTCCTACCGCAACTGAGGTCGAGCGGGTACGACGTGGGCGGGGCGGGCTGGCCGGGAGACCGGCGGTCCGCTCCAGGCCGGGCGCTCCGCTGTTTTGACCCTGGTAGCGCGCTCCGGTAATCTTTGTCAGCGTGCCTGGCTTGCCCAGGCCGTGATGTGTGTCAGCAATGCAGTGTGCCAATCGCCTCCGGCATCCAGCAGGCCGGCAGACGTGGACTCCCACCGAGCGAGCCACCGACCACGCTGGCGACGTGACCGAGTTCGGGCGACACACCCGACCCCGGGGGTCGCAGGGAGTCGTGGCAGTGACCCGACCCTCGGCGTCCTGCGCACAGGAACTCATACCCGGACAGAAAAGAGAACGACGCGGTGCCCACCATCCAGCAGCTGGTCCGCAAGGGCCGCAAGGACAAGGTGTCGAAGAACAACACCCCCGCCCTGAAGGGTTCGCCTCAGCGGCGCGGGGTCTGCACGCGCGTCTACACCACCACGCCGAAGAAGCCGAACTCCGCGCTGCGCAAGGTGGCCCGTGTCCGCCTCACCAGCGGCATCGAGGTCACCGCCTACATCCCCGGGGTCGGCCACAACCTGCAGGAGCACTCGATCGTGCTCGTGCGCGGTGGTCGGGTGAAGGACTTGCCGGGTGTGCGGTACAAGATCATCCGCGGCTCGCTCGACACCCAGGGCGTCAAGAACCGCAAGCAGGCGCGCAGTCGCTACGGCGCGAAGAAGGAGAAGAGCTGATGCCGCGCAAGGGTCCCGCCACCAAGCGACCGGTCGAGTCCGACCCCGTCTATGGCAACACGCTGGTCACGCAGCTGATCAACAAGGTGCTCGTCGACGGCAAGAAGCAGGTTGCCGAGCGCATCGTCTACACCGCGCTCGAGGGATGTCGCGACAAGACCGGGACCGACCCGGTGGTCACGCTCAAGCGTGCACTCGACAACATCAAGCCGACGCTGGAGGTGCGCAGCCGCCGGGTCGGTGGCGCGACCTACCAGGTGCCGATCGAGGTGCGCGCCGGGCGCTCCACGACGCTGGCGCTGCGCTGGCTGGTGCAGTACTCCCAGGCCCGGCGCGAGAAGGCCATGGCACAGCGGCTGATGAACGAGCTGCTCGACGCCTCCAACGGCCTCGGAGCCAGTGTGAAGCGACGCGAGGACACCCACAAGATGGCCGAGTCCAACAAGGCATTCGCCCACTACCGCTGGTGAGCGGTCGTACGCCGTCGGCCGTCCGGCCGGCTCTGGCATCGATTTGGGCGCTCCGCACTCCCTCTTCAGACCTCCGACAACGAAGGAATCGCCAAGGTGGCAGTTGACATCAGCACCGATCTGGGTCGGGTCCGCAACATCGGGATCATGGCTCACATCGACGCGGGCAAGACCACCACGACCGAACGAATCCTCTACTACACCGGTATCAACTACAAGATCGGTGAGGTCCACGAGGGCGCTGCCACGATGGACTGGATGGAGCAGGAGCAGGAGCGCGGTATCACGATCACTTCCGCCGCGACCACATGTGCCTGGAAGAACCACACGATCAATATCATCGACACGCCGGGACACGTCGACTTCACCGTCGAGGTGGAGCGTTCGCTGCGCGTGCTCGACGGCGCCGTCGCGATCTTCGACGGGGTGGCGGGGGTCGAACCGCAGTCGGAAACCGTGTGGCGGCAGGCCGACCGTTACCGCGTGCCGCGACTGTGCTTCGTCAACAAGCTGGACCGCACCGGTGCCGAGTTCCACCGTTGTGTCGACATGATCGAGAACCGACTCGCCGCCACGCCCCTGGTGCTGCAGATCCCGATCGGCGCCGAGGCCGACTTCATCGGCGTCGTCGACCTGGTGACCATGCGCGCGCTCACCTGGCGCGGTGAGACCGACAAGGGCGAGGAGTATGCGGTCGAGGACATCCCCGCGACCCACACCGAGGCCGCGCGCGAGTGGCGCGACCGGCTGCTCGAGACGATCGCCGAGGCCGACGACGAGATGATGGAGCTGTACCTTGAGGGCGAGGAGCCCTCGCAGGAGATGCTGCAGGCAGCGATCCGGCGTGCGACCGTCGCCGACAAGCTGACCCCGGTGCTGTGCGGGACCGCATTCAAGAACAAGGGCGTACAGCCGCTGCTGGACGCGGTCGTGGCCTACCTCCCGTCCCCGGTCGACATCGCGGCCATCGAGGGCCACGAGGTCGGTGACGAGGAGGCCTCGCTGAAGCGCCAGCCGACCGAGGAGGAGCCGTTCTCCGCGTTGGCGTTCAAGATCATGGCCGATCCGCACCTGGGCAAGTTGACCTATCTGCGGATCTACTCAGGGCGCCTCGACTCCGGGACCGCGGTGCTCAACCCGACCAAGGGCCGCAAGGAGCGCATCGGCAAGATCTACCGCATGCACGCCAACAAGCGCGAGGAGATCGCCAGCGTCGGAGCCGGCCACATCGTCGCGGTCATGGGGCTGAAAGACACCACCACCGGTGAGACGCTGTGCGACCAGGCCCAGCCGGTCGTGCTCGAGTCCATGACCTTCCCGGCGCCGGTGATCTCGGTCGCCATCGAGCCCAGGTCCAAGGGCGACCAGGAGAAGCTCGGCACCGCGATCCAGCGACTGTCCGAGGAGGACCCGACGTTCCAGGTTCGCACCGACGAGGACACCGGCCAGACCATCATCGCCGGCATGGGTGAGCTGCACCTGGAGGTGCTGGTAGACCGGATGAAGCGCGAGTTCCGCGTCGAGGCCAACGTCGGCAAGCCCCAGGTCGCTTACCGCGAGACCATCCGCCGGGCGATGCAGAAGATCGACTACGTGCACAAGAAGCAGACGGGCGGTTCCGGGCAGTTCGCCAAGGTCGTCGTCGACATCGAGCCGACCGGTGGCCAGGGCGACGGCGGCTATGAGTTCGTCAATGCCGTGACCGGTGGTCGCATCCCGCGTGAGTTCATCCCTGCGGTCGATGAGGGCGTGCAGGAGGCGATGGAGTTCGGCGTACTCGCCGGCTACCCCATGGTCGACGTCAAGCTCACCCTGCGAGACGGCGCCTACCACGAGGTCGACTCCTCGGAGATGGCGTTCAAGATGGCCGGCCGGATGGTCCTCAAGGAGGCGGCTCGGCGCGCCGACCCGGTCCTGCTCGAGCCGATGATGGCCGTCGAGGTGACCACACCCGACGTCAACATGGGTGACGTCATCGGGGACCTCAACTCTCGACGCGGTCAGATCCAGGCCATGGACGAGGGCCACGGCGGCACCCGTGTGGTCAAGGCGCTCGTCCCGCTGTCGGAGATGTTCGGCTACGTCGGAGACCTGCGCTCGAAGACCCAGGGGCGCGCCATGTACTCGATGCAGTTCGACTCCTACGCCGAGGTCCCGCGAAGCGTCGCCGACGAGATCATCGCGAAGGTCCGGGGGGAGTAGGGTTCCGCACCGCCGGCGCAAGCGCACCGGCACAGCACGACAGCCAGTTACGACGTACCACGATCCAGACCAGTCTAGGAGGAGTCCAAGTGGCGAAGGCCAAGTTCGAGCGGACCAAGCCGCACGTCAACATCGGCACCATCGGCCACATCGACCACGGGAAGACCACTCTGACCGCGGCGATCACCAAGGTGCTGCACGACAAGTTCCCGACCCTGAATCCCTTCACGCCGTTCGACGAGATCGACAAGGCTCCGGAGGAACGTCAGCGCGGGATCACCATCGCCATCGCGCACGTCGAGTACCAGACCGACTCGCGGCACTACGCCCACGTCGACTGCCCCGGGCACGCCGACTACATCAAGAACATGATCACCGGCGCCGCGCAGATGGACGGCGCGATCCTCGTCGTCGCCGCGACCGACGGGCCGATGCCGCAGACCCGCGAGCACGTGCTGCTGGCGCGTCAGGTGGGTGTGCCGGCGATCGTGGTCGCCCTCAACAAGTGCGACATGGTCGACGACGAGGAGATCCTGGAGCTGGTCGAGCTCGAGGTGCGTGAGCTGCTCAGCGAGTACGAGTACCCCGGTGACGACACCCCGGTCGTGCGGGTGGCGGCCGCGCCGGCGCTGAACGGCGACGAGAAGTGGGGCGAGTCGATTGTCGAGCTGATGTCGGCGGTGGACGAGCACATCCCGCAGCCGGTGCGCGAGACCGAGAAGCCGTTCCTGATGCCCGTCGAGGACGTGTTCACGATCACCGGTCGTGGCACCGTCATCACCGGGCGGATCGAGCGCGGCGTGGTGAAGATCAACGAGACCGTCGACCTGATCGGTATCCGCGAGGCCAAGCAGACCACCACGGTCACCGGCATCGAGATGTTCCGCAAGCTGCTCGACACCGGCGAGGCCGGTGAGAACGTCGGTCTGCTGCTGCGGGGCACCAAGCGTGAGGACGTCGAGCGCGGCATGGTCGTGATCAAGCCCGGCACGACGACTCCGCACACGAACTTCGAGGCGCAGGTCTACATCCTGTCCAAGGAGGAGGGTGGCCGGCACACCCCGTTCTTCAACAACTACCGCCCGCAGTTCTACTTCCGTACCACCGACGTCACCGGAGTCGTTACGTTGCCCGAGGGCACCGAGATGGTGATGCCCGGCGACAACACCGAGATGGTGGTCGAGCTGATCCAGCCGATCGCGATGGAGGAGGGGCTGCGCTTCGCCATCCGCGAGGGTGGCCGCACCGTGGGCGCGGGTCGCGTCACCAAGATCAACAAGTAGAGGCCGCTCCCGCGCCCGCCGCCCGGCGGGCGCGGGGACGTCCCTCGATTGGCCAGCCCCGCGTCACCTCTGGCATACTGGCCCAGTTGTTCCGGCGGGTCGCCGGGGCGGGCGTGCAGAGCATGTGCATCGTGATCACACGGTGGCAACTGCTGTGGTCCCCGCCGAACCAGGAGATCCCCACCCCGGCTGGCGCCGGTGCGTCACTCCAGCCCCCAACGATGGTGTCGAGTGTGCCTGTGCCGGACCTGGTCCGACACACCCGACCTCGGGGGTCGGCGACACGAACAGGCGACGCGCACCACCAGGGGCGTGACGAAACCGCAGCGGTACGAGTAGAAGGATGGACTGAGAGCTATGGCGGGACAGAAGATCCGCATCAGGCTCAAGGCCTACGACCATGAGGTGATCGACAGCTCGGCGCGCAAGATCGTCGACACGGTCACCCGCACCGGCGCCACGGTCGCTGGCCCTGTGCCGTTGCCGACCGAGAAGAACGTGTACTGCGTCATCCGTTCGCCGCACAAGTACAAGGACAGCCGTGAGCACTTCGAGATGCGCACGCACAAGCGGCTCATCGACATCATCGACCCCACACCGAAGACCGTCGACTCGCTGATGCGACTCGAGCTGCCAGCCGGCGTCGACATCGAGATCAAGCTCTGAGGGATACGGACCAATGAGCAGCGAAAAGAACGTACGCGGGTTGCTGGGCGCCAAGCTCGGCATGACCCAGACCTGGGACGCCAACAATCGCGTCGTGCCCGTCACCGTGATCGAGGCGGGGTCCAACGTGGTCACGCAGGTCCGCTCTGCCGAGACCGATGGCTACGCCGCCGTGCAGATCGGCTTCGGTGCCGTGGACAGCCGCAAGGTGGTCAAGCCGCTTCGAGGCCACTTCGACAAGGCAGGCGTGACGCCGCGCCGTCATCTGGTGGAGATCCGCACCGCAGACGCCACGTCGTACAACTTGGGTCAGGAGCTGGCACCAGACCTCTTCGCCGCCGGAGAACGGATCGACGTGACCGGCACCAGCAAGGGCAAGGGCTTCGCGGGCGTCATGAAGCGGCACGGCTTCTCCGGTCTGCGCGCCAGCCACGGCGTGCACCGCAAGCACCGCTCGCCGGGTTCCATCGGTGGCTGCGCCACGCCTGGTCGCGTCTTCAAAGGGGTCCGGATGGCGGGGCGCATGGGCGGCGAACACGTCACCACACAGAACCTCACCGTGCACGCGGTGGACGTCGAGCGCGGCCTGATCCTCGTGAAGGGCGCGGTCCCCGGACCACGCGGCAGCCTCGTCATCATCCGTAGCGCCGCCAAGGCGAAGGGGGCGCAGCAGTGACCAGCGCAAGCAGCGTCGACGTGCTCGACGCCAGTGGCGCCACCTCCGGCAGCGTCGAGCTGCCGGCAGAGATCTTCGACACCCAGGTCAACATCGCGTTGATCCACCAGGTGGTCGTCGCCCAGCAGGCTGCGGCCCGGCAGGGCAGTGCCAACACTTTGAGCCGTGGCGAGGTGTCCGGCGGCGGTGCCAAGCCGTACCGCCAGAAGGGCACCGGGCGGGCTCGGCAGGGCTCGATCCGGGCGCCTCAGTTTGCCGGTGGTGGTGTGGTGCACGGCCCGACCCCACGCGACTACTCCCAGCGCACCCCCAAGAAGATGAAGGCCGCCGCTCTGCGCGGTGCCCTCTCGGACCGGGCTCGCGGTGGCCGGGTGCACGTCCTCGACTCCTTCGTCGAGGGTGACCTGCCCTCGACCAGGCAGGCCGCCACAATGCTCGCCCGGGTGACCCAGCGGCCGCGGATTCTGGTCGTGCTGGCACGGGGCGACGAAGTCAGCTGGCTGAGCCTGCGCAACCACGAGGGCGTGCACCTGCTCGCGGTCGACCAGCTCAACACCTACGACGTCCTGGTCAGTGACGACGTGATCTTCACCCGGTCGGCATTCGACGCGTTGGTTGCCGGTCAGCGCCGCGGCCCGAGCATGAGCAAGGACGAGGAGGATGCCCAGTGAGCACCATGCACAGCAAGATCCACCGGGACCACCGCGACATCCTGCTCGCGCCGGTCGTCAGTGAGAAGAGCTACGGCCTGCTCGACGAGAACAAGTACACCTTTCTGGTGCACCCGCAGGCCAACAAGACCGAGATCAAGATCGCGGTCGAGAAGATCTTCAACGTCAAGGTCACCGCGGTCAACACGATCAACCGCCAGGGCAAGCGCCGACAGCTGCGTACCGGTTCGGGCCAGCGGGCCGACACCAAGCGTGCCATCGTCAGCGTCGCCTCGGGCCAGCGGATCGACATCTTCTCCGGCCGCGTCGGCTGAGCCCGGACGAGACGAGGACTGAGACCCCATGGGCATTCGCAAGTACAAGCCGACGACGCCGAGCCGTCGAGGGTCGAGCGTCGCCGACTTCGTCGAAGTGACACGTTCCACTCCGGAGAAATCCCTGGTCAAGCCGCTGCCCAAGAAGGGCGGTCGCAACAATCAGGGACGTATCACCACCCGCCACCAGGGGGGCGGCCACAAGCGCGCCTACCGCATCATCGACTTCCGTCGTTACGACAAGGACGGTGTCCCGGCCAAGGTTGCCGAGATCGAGTACGACCCGAACCGCACCGCTCGGATCGCGCTGCTGCACTACGCCGACGGCGAGAAGCGCTACATCGTCGCGCCGAGGGACCTCAGGCAGGGTATGTCGGTCGAGGCGGGCGTCGGTGCCGACATCAAGCCGGGCAACAACCTGCCGCTGCGCAACATCCCGGTCGGCACCACGGTGCACGCGATCGAACTACGCCCAGGTGGCGGCGCGAAGATTGCCCGTTCGGCCGGTGCCAGCGTCCAACTGGTGGCCAAGGAAGGCAGCCGCGCGCAGCTGCGGATGCCGTCGGGGGAGATGCGTTACGTCGATGTCCGCTGCCGCGGCACCGTCGGTGAGGTCGGCAACGCCGAGCAGTCGAACATCAACTGGGGCAAGGCTGGTCGGATGCGTTGGAAAGGCAAGCGTCCGACCGTGCGCGGCGTCGCGATGAACCCGGTCGACCACCCGCACGGTGGTGGCGAGGGCAAGACGTCCGGCGGCCGGCACCCGGTGTCGCCGTGGGGGCAACCAGAAGGCCGGACGCGCAAGCGCAAGTCCAGTGACCAGCTGATAGTCCGCCGTCGCAAGACCGGCAAGCGCTGAGAAGGGGCCTGACACATGCCACGAAGCTTGAAGAAGGGCCCGTTCGTCGACGGTCACCTGCAGAAGAAGGTCGACGAGCAGAACGAAAAGGGTTCGCACAACGTCATCAAGACCTGGTCGCGGCGTTCGATGATCGTGCCGTCCATGATCGGTCACACGATCGCGGTGCACGACGGGCGCAAGCACGTCCCGGTGTTCGTCCAGGACGCGATGGTCGGGCACAAGCTCGGCGAGTTCGCCCCGACACGCACCTTCCGCGGTCACGACAAGGACGACCGCAAGAGCCGGCGGCGGTGACCGGATGCGCGGCTGCCGACAGATCTGTACGAGCACGAGGCATCGACGAGAGAGTTCGAAGAGATGAGCGTTATGGAGCGTAGGGGCGTGAGTGCCCGTCGCGAGACCCTGTTGGGGGACGAGCCCGGCGCCTTTGCGGTCGGACGCTTCGTCCGGGTGACGCCGATGAAGGCGCGTCGTGTCGTCGACCTCGTGCGCGGACTCGGGGTAGATGAGGCGTCGGCACTGCTGCACTTTGCCCCGCAGGCGGCAAGCGAGTCCGTCCGGAAGGTTCTGCAGAGCGCAGTGTCGAACGCCGAGGTCACTGAGTCTCTCGACCGCGACTCGCTAGTCGTGTCCAAGGTCCTTGTCGACGAGGGCCCGACGATGAAGCGCTGGCGACCGCGGGCACAGGGTCGCGCTTCGCCGATCAACAAGCGGACCAGCCACATCACGATCGTGGTGCAGCCGCGCGACGTGACGTCGCCGTCTGGATCGGGTCAGGGCAACCGGCCGGGCAATGGGAGCAACAGGAAGGGCAGGGCTCGCTGATGGGTCAGAAGATCAACCCGAACGGGTTCCGCCTCGGCATCTCCGTCGACCACAAGAGCCGCTGGTACGCCGACAAGCTCTACAAGGACTACGTCCGCGAGGACGTGGAGATCCGTAGGTTCCTCGGCAAGGGCATGGACCGCGCCGGCATCTCCCGCGTCGAGATCGAACGCACCCGTGACCGGGTCAGGGTCGACATCCACACCGCGCGGCCGGGCATCGTCATCGGTCGCCGTGGCACCGAGGCCGACCGCATCCGGGGCAGTCTGGAGAAGCTCAGCGGCAAGCAGGTGCAGCTGAACATCCTCGAGGTGAAGAACCCGGAGGTCGACGCGCAGCTCGTGGCCCAGGGCGTTGCCGACCAGCTCTCGGGCCGGGTTGCCTTCCGGCGCGCGATGCGCAAGGCGATCCAGACCGCCATGCGCTCCGGTGCCAAGGGCATCCGAGTGCAGTGCTCCGGTCGGCTCAACGGCGCGGAGATGTCGCGAACCGAGTTCTACCGCGAGGGGCGCGTCCCGTTGCACACGCTGCGGGCGGACATCGACTACGGCTTCTACGAGGCCCGCACCACGTTCGGTCGCATCGGCGTGAAGGTGTGGATCTACAAGGGCGAGGTTGCCGGCACCCGGGCGGAGCGCGAGGCCCAGGCAGCCGCGCGTGCAGCCGCAGGTGCCCGCGCCCGTCCGACCAGCCGTCGTCGTACCGAACGCCCTCCCGAGCGCGGCGACCGGCGGTCTCCCAGCACTGCCAGTTCCGACTCACCCGGCAGCGCCTCGACC
>JALZMX010000078.1 GCA_030857985.1 Actinomycetota bacterium
GAGCGTGCCGGCGCCACCGGACCGGGTCGACGACTTCATCGCGCGCTCGACCGCGGGATCGTCGACGTTGTTGAACCAGTTGTCGTTCTGGTGCCGCTGGGTGCCGGCGAGGGCGAAGCTGAACGCGCGGCCAGACCCAGTGTGCGGACCGGACGGGTGGAGGTGGACCGCATCGAGCCTCCCGAAGGATGTGGTGTCGGCGATCGTCGACCGCCAAGGCAGGCTAGCGAGTGCCAGGCCTGGTGGGAAGAGCACCGGCGGTCAGCGCCAGCGAGCCGCCGCGCGCGACCTCGACCAGGTGGCTCACCAGCGAGGCGACCTCGACGTTCTCCCGCTCACCGGTGGCACGGTCCTTGACCTCGACCACGCCGTCGGCAAGTCCCCGACCGACCACCACGATCATGGGTACGCCGAGCAGCTCGGAGTCCTTGAACTTCACCCCGGCTGACACACCGCGCCGGTCGTCGAACAACACCGAGACCCCGGCCGTCTCCAGTTCGGTCACCAGCTGCTCGGCGACAGCGTGCACCGCGTCGTCGTTTCCGGCAGCGACCACGTGCACGTCGGCCGGCGAGACCTCGCGGGGCCAGATCAGGCCGAGGTCGTCATGGGAGTTCTCCGCGATCGCCCCCACCGCGCGCGAGACGCCGATCCCGTAGGAGCCCATCGTCACCGTGACCAGCCTGCCGTGCTGGTCGAGCACCTGCAGACCGAGCGCCGCGGCGTACAAGCGGCCGAGCTGGAAGATGTGGCCCATCTCGATTCCGCGGGCGGACTCCAGCGGAGCGCCACAGGAGGGACAGGGGTCACCGTCGCGGATGTCCGCGGCCTCGATGGTGCCGTCGGAGGTGAAGTCGCGACCTGCCACCAGGTCGAGCACGTGCCGGCCGGTCTGGTTGGCGCCGGTCACCCAGCGGGTGCCCTCGACCACCCGCGGGTCGAGCAGGTACTTGACCCCGCTGCTGCCCGGCTCCATACTGTCCTCCCCCAACGCGCCGGGGCCGAGGTAGCCCTTGACGAGAGACGGATACCCGGCGAAGTCGGCCTCGGTGAACGCCTCCACCTCGGCCGGCTCGATCTGCGCCTGCAGCCGCTTCAGGTCGAGGTCACGGTCACCCGGCAGACCGATCGCGAGCGGCTCCCGCCGGCCGTCGGGATGCGCGAGCAGTACGACGACGTTCTTGAGCGTGTCCGCTGCCGTCCAGGCGCGGTCGTCGCGGGGGAACTTCGCGTTCAGGTGGTCCACGAGCGTGTCGATGGTGGGTGTGTCCGGCGTGTCCTCCACGTGGGCGGGGGGCGCATCGCCGTACGGCACGGGCTCCGGCACAGGCACCCGCACCGCCTCGACGTTGGCGGCGTAGTCGCACGAGGTGCACCGGACATAGGTGTCCTCGCCGTTCGCGGCGATCGCCAAGAACTCCTCCGAGGCCGAGCCGCCCATCGCCCCCGACATCGCCGCTACGACCACGTAGTCGAGCCCGAGCCGGTCGAAGATGCGGATGTAGGCGTCACGGTGGGCCTGATAGGAAGCCAGGAACGCCTCGTCGCTGACGTCGAAGGAGTAGGAGTCCTTCATCACGAACTCGCGGCCGCGCAAGATGCCGGCCCGGGGCCGCGCCTCGTCGCGGTACTTCGTCTGGATCTGGTACAGCGACAGCGGCAGGTCCTTGTAGGAGGAATACAGGTCCTTCACCAGCAGCGTGAACATCTCCTCGTGGGTCGGCCCGAGCAGGTAGTCGGCACCCTTGCGGTCCTTGAGCCGGAAGATGCTGGGGCCATACTCGGTCCACCGGTTGCTCGCTTCGTACGGCTCGCGAGGCAGCAGCGCGGGGAAGTGCACCTCCTGCGCCCCCATCGCGTCCATCTCCTCGCGGACGACCCGCTCGATGTTGCGCAGCACCCGGTAGCCCAGCGGCAGCCAGGAGTAGATGCCGGGAGCGGCCCGGCGGATGTAGCCGGCCCGCACCAGCAGCCGGTGGCTCGGGACCTCGGCGTCCACCGGGTCCTCGCGCAGCGTCCGCACGAACAGCGTCGACATCCGCAGCGCTCTCTGCTGCGTCTTCGGCTTGGACTGCTGTTGAGCCTGCTGCTGGGCCACTGGCTCTCCTCGCGCGGCGTGCGGTGGTCTGGACCGGTCGAGACTACCGGTCGCGACCCCGCCGTCTCACCTGAGTTGTCGGCCGTGGGCCACCTTCAGCGCGGCCCGGATCATCGGAAACTGCAGCGGCAGCCGGGCGATCGTGGCGAGCCGGTACGACGGGGAGCCGCTGCGTCGCGCCTGCAGGGCCATCGAGATGTTGGCCGGGAACACGGCGACCAGAAGCCCGGCACTCGTCCACCCGGCGGCGCGGCGGGTCCTCGGGTGCAGCAACCCAGCGGCGCAGGCCAGCTCCACGATCCCGGAGGCATGGACCAGCACGCGCCTGGCCGGCAGCGACTTCGGCACGATGCGTTCGAACCGCTCGGGCCGCACCAGGTGCAGCGCACCGGAGGTGGCGAAGAGCGCGGCCAGAGCGGCCACATCCTTGGCCGGAGTAACCATCCCGGCACACCTACCGACGGAGCAGCCGCAGGCCGCCCTCGCGGGCACCCAAGAGGTCGACCGCCCCCCGCACCCGGCGCAGCGCCGCCCGCAGCTCGGCGCCGCTGGCCGCCTCGCTGTCGTCGCGCAGCGCATCGGTGATCCGCAGCAGGCGCATCCGCGGCTGCTCGGTGGTCAACGGGGTGATGTACGTCGGGATGAACTCGGCCCGCGTCGCCCGGAAACCACCGCCGCGGCGCTCGCCGAAGGTGAACCGCGCGGTCACCCCGTCGTACACGCCGGTGATCTCGGTCAGCTGCTGGGCGACCATGTTTCCCAGCCCGTAGGCGACCCACTTGCCCCGCACCCGGTCGAACGGCTGCACCACGTGCGCGTGGTGGCCGTAGACCAGATCGACGTACGGCGACCTGAGCAGCCGTCGGGCGATCGCGGTCTGCTCCGGTGTCGGAGCCTGCTGGTACTCCAGCCCCCAGTGCAATGCGACCAGCACCACATCGGCACCGGCCCGGCGGGCGCGCGCCGCCGCTTCGAGCGCCGCGTCGGTGTCGATCAGCGGCACCGACCACGGCTGGTCGTCGGGGATCGGGATCCCGTTGGTGCCGTAGGTCTGGCTGACGAGGCCCACCGTGGCGTCGCCGGCCTCGACGAGCACCGGCCTGCGGGCCTCGCGCTGCGTCCGCGCCGTACCGGCGTAGTCGAGCCCGTTGCGGTCTAGCGTCTCCAGCGTGCGGCGCAGCCCCTCTACGCCCTGGTCCAGGCTGTGGTTGGAGGCGGTGGTGCAGACGTCGAAACCGGCCCACTCCAGCGCCCGGGTGATCTGCGGCGGCGCGCTGAACAAGGGATAGCCGGCGTAGGGTCCGCCGGGAGGCGCCAGCGGTGTCTCCATGTGGCAGATCGCCAGGTCGGCCCCGCTCAGCACCGGGCGCATCGAGGCCAGCAGCGGACGGAAGTCCATGCCCGGCTCGCCAGCGGCGGCGGCATCGAGGCGCGCCGTGGACCACAAGCCCTCGTGCAGGAGCACGTCACCGGACATCGCGACGGTGAAGCGGCGCAGCGGTTCGGCCGGCTCCTCGATCGGGGTCTGCGTCGGCGGCTCGGTCGGGGTCTGCGTCGGCGGCTCGGTCGGGGTTCGCGTCGGCGACGCGGAGGGCGAGCCGGAGGGCGGCTCGGAGGGCGAGCTGGACGGCGACTCGGAAGCCGACGGGGTCGGCGCGGCCGGCGGGCGCGCCTCCGACGTCTGCGACGTACAGGCGGCCGCGAGCAGCAGCGCGGTCGACGCCGCCACCCTCCGCAGACCGCCCGCAGGCTTCATCGTCGCCCCCCTTCGGATGCCAGCCGCAGTCTAGCGGCGGGCTGCTGGTCAGAAGAGGATCGTCGTGAGCCTGGTGTGGTGGTGAAAGCCCACCCGGGCATAGCTGCGCCGCGCGGCCTCGTTGTGCGCGTTGACATAGAGGGTGACGACGGGCGCGATGCTGCGCAGAGCCTCCGCCACCACCGCCGCCATCCCGGGGGCCGACAGGCCCCGCCCCCGGTAGCGGGGGTTCACCCACACGCCCTGCACCTGACAGGCGTACGGCGTGGCCGCGCCAACCTCGGCCTTGAAGATCACCTCGCCGTCCTCGATCCGGGCGAACGCGAACCCCTTGTCGATCAGCTGACGGACCCGGGTGCGGTACAGGTCACGCCCACCGCCGATTTCCGGCGAGATCTCGACCTCCTCGGTGAACATCTCGACGCAGGCAGGGTAGAGCGTCTCGAAATCGTCGTCGGTCACCCGCCGCACCGCCGGGTCCGGCTCCACCTTCGGTGGCGCGTCGAGGACGAGGAAGGGCTGGCCGTCGCGGATCAGCCGCGCCCGCCCCCACTCCGGCTCCAGCGCCTGCCAGATCGCGGCCACATCGTCCGACGGACCGAGGATCGACGAACAGTTCCGGCCCACGTCGCGGGCCCGGGCGGTGAACGCGTCCAGCGCGCAGGGCGTCGCGGATACCGGTACGAAGTTGGCGGCGGCGTGGCACATCGAGACCAGCTCACCGGCCTCGACGTACCCCCACATCTCACCCCCGAGCCAGCGCGGGTCGAGCCGGGTCAGCCGCACGCGGTGGTCGACGAAGACGTTCGTCACCGGGTCGCGCCCGAGCAACGCCTGCGCTGCGGCGAGATCCGCCGGTCCCAGCAGGCGCAGACCGGGCGCGGTGGTCAGCACAGGGCGAGGGTACGACGGGGCGGTCGGAGTTGGTGCCACGAGTGGGGGTCGGCGCTCGGGCCGCTACCGGCCCGACGGTCGGACGTGGTAGCCGAGCGCGTCGTAGAGCGTGTGCGTGTCGGTCTTGGCGGTGATCGGCACGTCGGCCGCGAGCCGGCCGTCGACCAGGCCGAGCACCCGGTGTGCGCGTAGTGCTACCTCGGGGTCGTGGGTGGCGAGGACGAGAGTCATGCCGCGATCGCGTTGCAGCTGTTCGAGCAGCCCGCGGCTGGCACTCGGCCAGTCGCCCCACCGGCCGCCGGACGCTACGTACCGGTCGTCGATCCGGCCCCGAAACGACCGTTGCGTAGCGCAGCACCGCCTCCCCCGCGCGGCCGGGATCAGCCGACGACGACGCTGGGCTGCGCCCCGTCGACGGGCTCGCCCATCTCGTCCGCGAGGCGCATCGCCTCCTCGATCAACGTCTCCACGATCTGCGCTTCGGGCACGGTCTTGATCACCTCGCCCTTGACGAAGATCTGCCCCTTGCCGTTGCCCGACGCCACCCCGAGGTCGGCCTCGCGCGCCTCGCCTGGCCCGTTGACCACGCAGCCCATCACCGCGACCCGCAGCGGCACCGCCATACCCTCCAGCCCGGCGGTGACCTCGTCGGCGAGCGTGTAGACGTCCACCTGTGCCCGCCCGCAGGAAGGGCACGAGACGATCTCGAGCTTGCGCGGGCGCAGGTTCAGCGACTGCAGGATCTGCAGGCCGACCTTGACCTCTTCGACCGGTGGCGCCGAGAGCGACACCCGGATCGTGTCGCCGATGCCGCGCGACAGCAGCGCCCCGAACGCCACCGCCGACTTGATCGTGCCCTGGAACGCGGGCCCCGCCTCGGTCACGCCAAGGTGCAGCGGCCAGTCACCGCGTTCGGCCAGCAGCTCGTAGGCGCGCACCATCACTACCGGGTCGTTGTGCTTGACCGAGATCTTGAAGTCGTGGAAGTCGTGCTGCTCGAACAGCGACGCCTCCCAGACCGCCGACTCGACCAGCGCGTCGGGCGTGGCCTTGCCGAACTTGCGCAGCAGCCGCGGATCCAGCGAGCCGGCGTTGACCCCGATCCGGATGGAGACGCCGCGATCGCGTGCCGCCGCGGCGATCTGCTTGACCTGGTCGTCGAACTTGCGGATGTTGCCCGGGTTCACGCGTACGGCGGCACAGCCGGCGTCGATCGCCGCGAAGACGTACTTCGGCTGGAAATGGATGTCGGCTATCACCGGGATCTGCGACTTGGTCGCGATCGCCGGCAGCGCCTCGGCGTCGTCCTGGCTCGGGCAGGCGACCCGGACGATGTCGCAGCCGGCGGCGGTCAGCTCGGCGATCTGCTGCAGGGTCGCGTCGACGTCGGTGGTCTGGGTGGTCGTCATCGACTGCACCGACACCGGTGCGTCACCGCCGACGAGGATCTTGCCGACGCTGATCTGACGTGAGCGGCGCCGCCGCGCCAGCGTGGGCGGCGGTGCGTCGGGCATCCCCAGGTCGACCGAGGTCATCGAGCTCCTTTGGTGGTCGCGGGCGGTCGAGCGGGTGGTGTCGGTCGTCCGGCGTACTAGAGCGGCAGACGGATCGGGTTGACGATGTCGGCGTAGATCAGCAGCACACCCATCACCAGCAGCAACCCGGCCATCACGTAGGCCACCGGCAGCATCTTGGCCACGTCCACGTAGCCGGGATCCGGGCGGCGGAAGACCCGCGCCGCGCCGCGACGCCCCGCCTCGTAGAGCGCGCCGGCCATGTGCCCACCATCGAGCGGCAGCAGCGGGATGAAGTTGAACAACGCCACGAACAGGTTGACCAGCCCGAGCAGCACGAGCACGGTGGCGATCCGGTCGGCCGGTGACAGCTCGACCGCGGTGGAGATCTCGCCGGCGGTGCGGCTGGCCCCCACCACGCTCATCGGACTGTCCACCTCACGCTCGGCGCCGCCGAAAGCGGCCTGGAAGACGCCGACCATCTTCTCCGGGATGTGCACCAGCGCCTCCCCCGTGGCCTGGGCGTACTCACCCATCGTCACCACGACGAAGCCGACGTCCTGCCGTTCCCGGACCGGCGTCGGCGTGACGCCGAGGAAGCCCACCTCGACGAAGCGCTCCGTGTCCTCGAGGTCGGGTCGGGTGGAGACGGTGGTGTTCGTGGCCAAGGTCAGCGGTTCACCGTCGCGGACCACGCCGATCTGGGCTTCGCCGGACTCGTTGGCCCGGATCAGACCCGTGAGCTCCTCCCACGACGTGATCTGCTCGCCGTTGAAGCTGACGATCCGGTCGCCGGTGCGCATCCCGGCCTCGCGGGCCGGTGCCACCGGGTCGCCCGGTTCACAGACCCGGTCGGGGTCGGCGACGACCTCGGTGGCAGAGATCACACAGTCCGAGACCTCGTCGACGACCGGCTTGAACACGGTCACGCCGTACGTCATCCAGACGCCGCCGAGGATCAGCACCGCGAGGGCGACGTTGACCATCGGCCCACCGGCCATGATGATCAGCTTCTGCCACCACGGCTTGCGGTAGAACAACCGGTCCTCGTCACCTGGCCGGATGTGCTCGTACTCCGCGGCGCGGGCGTCGGAGATCAGCTGGGTGAACAGTCCGGTGTTGGACTTGCGCAGCTTCGTCGGGTCGTCGCCCTTGGCCGGCGGCAGCATCCCGACCAGCTTGACGAAGCCGCCGAGCGGGAACAGCTTGACGCCGTACTCGGTCTCGCCGCGCTTGGTGGACCACATCGTCTTGCCGAAACCGACGAAGTACTGGGTGACCTTCACGCCGAACTTCTTGGCCGGCCACATGTGGCCGACCTCGTGCAGCGCGATCGACGCGACCACACCGAGCGCGAACAGCACCACGCCGAGGGTGTAGACGAGGACGGTCATCGGGTCGGGTCCTCCAGCATCTGCCGGGCCTGTGCCCGGGCCCACGAGTCGGCTGCCAGGACGTCGTCCAGGCTGAGCACGTCCCGCTTCGAGGGTACGTCGTGCCCGGCCAGCACGCTCGTGATCGTGTCGACGATGCCGGGAAACGCCAACCGGCCGGCCAGGAAAGCCTCGACGCACTCCTCGTTCGCGGCGTTGTAGACCGCCGGCGCGGTGCCGGCTGCGCGTCCCGCCTCGGCGGCCAGCGCCACCGCGGGGAAGACCTGGTGGTCGAGGGGCTCGAACTGCCACGTCGCCGCTCGCGTCCAGTCGCAGCCAGGGGCGGCCTCGGCCACCCGCTCGGGCCAGGACAGCGCGAGCGCGATCGGCAGGGCCATGTCCGGCGGGGATGCCTGCGCCAGCGTCGAGCCGTCGGTGAACTCCACCATCGAGTGCACCACCGACTGCGGGTGCACCACGACGTCGATCCGGTCGAAGGGGATGCCGAAGAGCAGGTGCGCCTCGATCAGCTCCAGGCCCTTGTTGACCAGGGTCGCCGAGTTGATCGTCACCATCGGACCCATCTCCCAGGTGGGATGCGCGAGCGCCTGTTGCGGCGTGACATCGTCGAGCTCGGCTCGGGTCCGGCCGCGGAAGGGTCCCCCGGATGCCGTGAGGACCAAACGGCGTACCTCCTCGGGCGTCCCACCGCGCAGGCACTGCGCGAGCGCGGAGTGTTCGCTGTCCACCGGGACGATCTGACCGGGGCGGGCGGCACGGGTGACCAGCTCGCCGCCGACGATCAGCGACTCCTTGTTGGCCAGGGCCAGCGTCCGCCCTGCCTCGAGCGCTGCCAGCGTGGGACCGAGCCCGACCGCGCCGGTGATGGCGTTGAGCACGACGTCGGCGGGAAGCGCGGCCGCCTCCTGTGCTGCCAGTGGACCGACCAGCACCTTGGGTAGCGCGAACCCACCGGTGCTGTAGCCCCGCCGCTGCGCCTCGGCGAACAGGGCCAGCTGCAGGTCCTCGGCCGCCGTACCTCGCGCGATCGCCACCACGCCGACTCCGAACTCCACCGCCTGCGCGGCCAGCAGGCGCGGGTCGGCGCCACCGGCTGCCAGCGCCACCACCCGGAAGCGGTCGGGGTTGCGGCGGACGACGTCGAGCGCCTGGGTGCCGACCGAGCCGGTCGAGCCGAGGACGACGACGTCGCGGCGAGTGCTCACCTCGCCATCCTCCCACCGCCTGATGCTCGGCTATGAGCGCTGACCTTGGGAGGATCGCCCGTGCCCGAGCCCGGATGATCCTCCCAAGGTGCGGCGATGCGTGTCCTGGTCTACAGCGCCGGCTCGGCCGACTTGACAGTCAAGGGCGTTTCGGCGACAACCGACGTGTGGCCCAGACCTTCGATGAGCGGCAGGCCAGTTTCCGGCGCACGTTCGACACCTATGACGGGTACGGACCCGCCGACGCGACCATCGTGGTGCTGCCGTCGATCAGCTTCGCCGACACCGAGCTGCGCAAGATCACCGGGATCACCTACTACGAA
>JALZMX010000105.1 GCA_030857985.1 Actinomycetota bacterium
CCGACACCTGGGCGCGCAGATCTACAACGCCGAGACCGGCGGCGCGATCCTGTGGCAGCACCTGTTCTGGTTCTTCATGGCCGCCGGCGCGATGGCGATGATCATCCGTGCCGAGCTGGCCCAGCCCGGACTGCAGGTCGTGAGCCCGGAGCAGTACAACCAGCTGTTCACCATGCACGGCACGATCATGATGTTCCTGTTCGCCCCGGCTGCGGCGTACGGCTTCGCGAACTTCATCGTGCCGCTGCAGATCGGCGCGCCGGACATGAGCTTCCCGCGCCTGAACGGCTTCTCCTACTGGCTCTACCTGTTCGGCGGCCTCACGGTCCTGGCCGGCTTCCTCACCCCGGAGGGCGCCGCGTCCTTCGGCTGGTTCGCCTACGCGCCGCTCAACAGCATGATCCGCTCGCCGCAGCTGGGCGCCGACCTGTGGATCCTGGACCTGGCCGGCGCGGGCCTGGGCACCATCCTGGGCGCCGTCAACTTCATCACCACGATCATCTGCCTGCGCGCGCCCGGCATGACGATGTTCCGGATGCCGATCTTCACCTGGAACATGCTGGTGACGTCGATCCTGGTGCTGTTCGCCTTCCCGGTGCTGACCGCCGCGCTGTTCGCGCTGCTGGCCGACCGACACCTGGGCGCGCAGATCTACAACGCCGAGACCGGCGGCGCGATCCTGTGGCAGCACCTGTTCTGGTTCTTCGGCCACCCCGAGGTCTACATCGTGGCGCTGCCGTTCTTCGGCGTCATCACCGAGATCATCCCGGTGTTCAGCCGCAAGCCGCTGTTCGGCTACAAGGGGTTGGTGTTCGCCACCGTCGCCATCGGGGCGCTGTCGCTGACCGTGTGGGCGCACCACATGTTCCCCACCGGCGCGGTGCTGCTGCCCTTCTTCGCCTTCCTGAGCTTCCTCATCGCGGTCCCGACCGGCGTGAAGTTCTTCAACTGGATCGGCACGATGTGGCGCGGCCAGCTGACCTTCGAGACGCCGATGCTGTTCGCGATCGGCTTCCTGATCACCTTCCTGCTCGGCGGCCTCACCGGCGTGCTGCTGGCCGCGCCGCCCATCGACTTCCACGTGAGCGACACCTACTTCGTGGTCGCGCACTTCCACTACGTCGTGTTCGGCACCGTGGTGTTCGCCTTCTTCGGCGGCGTCTACTTCTGGTTCCCCAAGCTGACCGGGCGGATGATGAACGACCGGCTCGGCAAGGTCCACTTCTGGACCCTGTTCGTCGGCTTCCACCTCACCTTCCTCGTGCAGCACTGGCTCGGGGCGGAGGGGATGCCGCGCCGCTACGCCGACTACCTGCCGAGCGACGGCTTCACCACCCTCAACATGGTGTCGACGGTAGGGGCGTTCGTGCTCGGCGCCTCGACGCTGCCCTTCCTCTACAACGCCATCGTGAGCTTCCGCCGCGGTGAGAAGGCGATCGGCGACGACCCGTGGGCCTTCGGCAACTCCCTCGAGTGGGCGACGTCCTGCCCGCCGCCCCGGCACAACTTCGTCACCATGCCCCGCATCCGCTCGGAGCGGCCCGCCTTCGACCTGCACTACCCGCAGGTGGCCGGCAACGCCGCCTTCCACGCCTCCCCCGAAGCGAAGTGACCCGGTGAAGGTCGAGGGCTACCTGTTCGCCTTGCTGGCCGCCTTCCTGGTGCCGGTGACGGTCGTCTACTGGCTGCTGTCCAAGGATCCCACCGGTACGGCGTGCCTGGCCATGTCCATCGGGCTCGCCTTCATGGTGGGCTACTACCTGCTGTTCACCGCGCGCCGGATGGAGGCCCGCCCCGAGGACCGACCGGATGGCGAGATCAGCGAGGGCTCCGGCGAGGTCGGGTTCTTCCCGCCGCATTCCTGGTGGCCGATCGCCCTGGCCGGGGCGTTCAGCATCACGATGCTCGGCACGATCTTCGGCCCTTTCCTTGCGATGATCGGCGCCGCAACGCTGGTGGTGGCGGCGGGCGGCTTCCTGTTCGAGTACTACGTCGGCGTGAACCGCACGCAGGCGCACACCGTCGGGGCCATCCAGGCGATGGGGGAGCAGCCCACCAGCACCCACAAGTTCCTCGGCGAGTAGCGTCAGGCCGCTCGGCGCTGTCGGAGCCGGGCCAGCAGGTCGGCCAGCTGCGGCGCGGTGTGCTCGACCTCCAGCAGCGGCAGGACCGGTAGCGTCAGGCCGTCCAGCACCACCGGCACGGTCACGCCGACGTCGTCCACGAACCGTAGCTGGACGAAGCCGAGGCGCGTCCACACCGGCTCCCGGACGTAGAGCCGGACGGTCTCCGGCGGCTCCTCCCAGTGGGGTGCGAGGGAGAACCCGTGCCGGTTGTGCCCCTTCGCCCAGATGCTGCGCAGCCACCCCCTGGTCGTGTCGTCGTCGACGACGGCCAGACACGGGAAACAGCTGCGCCACGGCGAGCCCCTGCAGGGCCACCGCTGTGGCGCTGTCGACGGCCCACCGCACGCCCGCTGCCTCGAGCGCGTCGGCGAAGCGGTGCACGTCCTGCGCCCGCAGCTCAGCGGTGCCGGCCAGCGCCTCGTCGAGCGCGGCATCGACGTCGGCGAGGTATGGCTCCAGGGTGACGCGGAGCTGGAGGCCACAGACCTGCAGCAGCGCGTCCAGCGTGCGCACCGTCGGCGAGCGGCGGCCTGCCTCGAGCTCGGTCAGCGCGGACCGGGAGGTGCCGGCCGTCCGCGCCAGCGCGGTCACCGACAGTCCGGCGCGAGCACGAGCGGTGCGTATGAG
>JALZMX010000023.1 GCA_030857985.1 Actinomycetota bacterium
GCGTGGTCGTGGCCGCACAGGGTCGCCCACAGTTCGTCATGGCCTTCACCGTCGCGAACGGGAGGATCGTCACCACCGACGTACTGTCCGACCCCGAACGCCTGCGCCAGCTCGACCTGGCAGTCCCGACGACTGACCAGAGGAGAGACGATCGGACGATCCCTCTTCCCCGATCCGCCGTGGTGTCCGCACTCGCGGGCACCGCAACTGTCAGGTCGACCTGCGGGAGAGGGCGGGCGACAGCCGGGACGAGCACGGTTCGTCTTCAGCACTCGTACCGGTGGGCCGATCCAGCCACCGGAACGACTACCGGCACTCCAGAGCCTGCTGCCGAAAGCAGGGCTACGCCGCGTCACGCTGCACGACTTCGTCACACCGCGGCCAGCCTGCTGCTCGAGAGGGGCGTCCACCCGCGAGTGTTCATGAAGATCCTCGGCCACTCGCAGATCAGCCTCACCATGAATACCTACAGCCATATGGTCCTGGACAACGTCCGGGCCGCCACCGACGTCGTCCAGGAAGCGCTGGTGGAACACGGACTGAGCAGACTCAGCTCCGGCGGCCACCCTGCGGGATCTGCCCGGGGAGGGTGACCGGGGCGGAAACAACCCCTGACCTGCGACGATACGGGAGCCGCCTGTCGGAATCGAACCGACGACCTACGCATTACGAGGACCAATCCGGCACCGCTCTGACATGCGAACTTTCGCCTGATCGCCAGCTGGCCTGCAGATATATGTCCCGCAGGTGGTCACCAGGACTCGGTGCTTGTCGCTCTCGTGTGCCCTAGATGTGCCCTAGATGTGCCTCAAAGCGCGATGCTAGGCCGCCGCTTTGAGCTGCGCCTAGGGAGCTCCGGTGGCCCGTCGCTCCTCCATGCATCTGTCGGGCTGCGCACCATAGGATGCTATGCCGCCGGGAGCTCGATCCACGCGAAGATGCCAGGCATGACGACGGCCCCGAACCCTTGATGGCGACTGCGCGTCTAGCTGCTGCGACGCCTCGAGGGAGTCGTTCTCATCACCCCACGGAGGAACGGCTCTCACGGGGAGGGCACCCGGCATCCGTCATTGGACGAGGCGCCTCAGGGACTGCTCAATCGCGCTTGACAACCCGTCTCGCTCTTCTGCCGATTGTGTAGTGCGGCTCGTGTCGTGCCCAGTGGCGTCGATGACCAACAGCGGATCGGCTTTGGAATGGCCGCTGATCGGGGACGACCCCCGTGTCGCGCTCGCGACATCGAGGAGTGTCAGCGCGCGATGCACGTGCGACTGGTCCCCGGCGTTGACTGACGCCTTGCCCGCGTACCGACGTCCAAAAAGCCGATCCGTACCTTTTCATCAGTTAGCGAGACGCCCGCCACACCCAGGAGCACCATGGGAGCCATGGCGGCTCTACGCACCAAGCGTGGTCGGCGGTTCCTGATTCGTGGCGTGGGGGCAGTGTGCCAGTCGACGCCGCAGGCCAGCAGAAGCCGGAGCCGGTAGTTGGCGAAGTTGCGCCAGACGCTGCGAGAGACATTCTCGGGACGCTTCTCACGAGCATCGGACACATCTTGGGCCAGGTGCCCCGCGGACTGCCCGGCGGCTAGAGACAACGTCGGTCGTCCCTTCGCACGACGCCGTCCTCTATGCGCGTCTTATCGGCTCCCCTCTCTGCGCGACCCTGTCGGCCGGTGTCAACACACCTCCCCAGTAGTGGACCGCGCCGCATCGCCGACGCCGGGGACCGGCTGACCCTCACCGCGTGCCACCACCCCTCGCCCGTCGACCGGGCGAGGTGCTTGCCCCCCGCCCGGCGGCCACCGGCTGCACCTCCACACCGACGCCGACCGGGCAACTGGGCGGCGGACCACGGGTCTGGGTAGGTCACGATGACTGGCCGCTGAGACCGAGGTGGTTCGTCAGGTGGTCCAGGGTGAACTTGTTCCGCAGCTTGCAGGCGCTGTTCTGGTTTGCGAACATGCCCGGCTGCCAGACGGCGTCCTTCTTGGCCAGCGTTGCCACCCACTCGACCGGTACGACGTACTCGGCGGTTTCGTCGGTGTCCAGGGGCGGCTGGTGCACGTAGCTGCCCTCCAGAGGCAACTCGGCCAGCTTCCGCTCCTGCTCGTCGACGCGCACGTGCGCCTCGTCGAACCTCGTTGCCTCGGTAAGGACGTGTCCGACGCCGACGTACCCAACCTTCGGGATGCACACAAGATGCGCGCTGCTACGGGTAGCGACCTGAGGGTGCGGGAGAACCACTCACCACCGCCAGCCGACACGAAGCCGTACCTCCTAGCGTCCTCCCACCGACGGCTGTCGGGGAACTCGCCGAAACTGACGTACCAGTCCTGACCGTTCCAAGGTTCCTTCGACTTGGTGAATTTCTTGTTGGCGGATATGGGGGTCGTTGCGGTGTCCGTGTCGACGAGCCATGTCCGGGCGACGTAAGCGCGTCCGTCGTCCTCGAAGTAGCGGAAGAACATGACGTTGAGAGGGACGACGAAGCCCTCACTCAAGTAGCGCACGATCCGCTCGGTCGCCGGGTCCACGCCGGTGGCGACGACCGTGAGGACCTGACCCGTGTTCAGCTCCTCGGGAGGCGACTGTCCGAACCGTTCTGCGAACGCCGACTCAAACGGCACGTCGTCCCTGTAATGCGAGTAGATGCTCAGGACGTCGTCATGGCCCAGCGTGGCCGCCCACGATCCGTAGTCGATCACTTGGGCAACAACCTCGCGCGGCGTGCGGTCCCGCTTGAGCTCAAGCACGTGCAGGAGGCCGTCCGCGTCGATAGCCAGGAGGTCGATGAAGCCGCCGAACCCTGTCGGCACCTGGCGTCCGACCAGCAGGAGCGCCTCACCGAGGAGTGAGGGGTCCGCCTCGATGAACGACTCGAGTTGGGACTCCATGGGCACACCCGTACTCGACAGCCGCTTAGGCGATTGCCCGTGCACTCGCCACAACCCGATGTCCGTGGGCATGACACCTCCGTCCGCCTGCGCGTTAAGGCAGCAAATCTAGTCGGTCGGCATCCCGGTCGCCGGCGGCACGGGCGGAGCGCCAGTGCCAGCGTCAGGACGAAGGAGTCCAAATCGGCGCCGGAGGAGGACCTGGTGGGCCGCGCTGCCCACGTCGCGCAAGTGGACCAAGCGCCGCCCCGATTCCGATGGCTGCGATCAGCAACCCGTAGCCGCCGCCAGTAACACCGAGACGCTCCTCCGCGAGGACGATGAGCAGGGCGCTGTTGCGCCCGCGGAAAGGGCCGCAAGGACTTGTCCTAACGCGAGGGCACGCAAGAGGCGGTGTCGGGAGAGGACCATGACTCCGTCACGCGCATCTGCCCACCATCGTTGGCGGCGCCGGGGCTGCAGTACGTCGGGGACCCGTAGTCCGCGCAAGACGAAGGCGCTGGCCGCGTAAGAGGCGGCGTTGATCGCGAACGCCGGTGCGTATCCGGCCGTGACGACCAGGATGCCTGCGACCGGTGCCAGCACGATCTGCGACACAACGGCGGCAGTCCAGATGCCCGAGTTCGCCGCGACCAGCTCGTCCTCACGGACCAGCGCGGGCAACACCGATGAGGCAGCGGGGTTGAAGAACACGCTGCCCACCGACATGGCGAACGCGACCGCGTACACCGCGACGGGAGCCTCATGCCAAACCGCCAATACCAGTGCCAGCCCGACACGGCACAGGTCCGAGCCGATCATCACCCGAACGCGGGGCCACCGGTCCCCAAGCGGTCCGGCCACCGGTGCCAGCAGGAGCACCGGCAGGATTTCGGCGACCACGACACCGCTGACGCCCACACCGGACCTCGTCAGGTCGTAGATAGGAGCGCAAGAGCGACGAAGTTGAACGTGTCCCCCCACTGCGAGATGGTCCGGGCAACCCACAACCGTCGATAGCCGGGCTGCGCCAACACCTCGCGCCAACACCTCGCGCAACCGCGGCCTGGGGTCCCGCGCAGTCACTTCCGCAACGACGAAGCGGCGATCAAGCCGCGCTGTCTCACTGTTCGGCGCCGGGTCGTTGCGCTCTTACGCGTCGACTCTCACGGGCGACGCATCCCGCGAGGTCTGGCGATCCTGGCTGCCGACGCCCGAAGGGACTTCCCGTGCACTACCCAAGGCACCCAGGGCGTAGGCGGCGGCAATCGTGATCAGCGCACCCGTGCCGTAGTGATAGCCAAGTCCTGACAGTGCGCTGGACAGCGCCGATTCGCCCATGCTCATACCGCCCATTCCCGGGTCGGCCCACAGCGGGTGGAGCGTAGGAGCGATGACGAACCAGGCACCACCGGCTACCGCCAACACAGACCCGAGCAGCTGGCTGGCTCGCCGGCCCAGCATCAGTAGCGTGCCCCCAAGGACTGCGGCGATACCTGGGAGCAGATGCAACGTCAGGTGACTTTCACTCCAGTCCCATGCCGGCGCGCTTCCCATTCCGTAGCCGAAGGACGGACCGACAAACGGAATCAACGCCCCCCAGAGGCCTGCAACGAAGACGACGCCCCCCACCAGCCTTGCGTGGCCAGATGCGTGCGAACGAACGAGCATGGGCGCCTCCTCAAGGTCAGCCTGCTACCTGCCGGAAACCCGGTGGATTGATCGTTACTCATCGAGTTGCCCCTGGCAAGGGAGGACTCGCAGCTACCTTGGTGGCATCGCTGAGTCAGGCGTGGCGGATTGGCTAAGTACCTCGGCGAGGCCTGCGACAGCGGCGATGGCGGCGGTTGCGGCGGGCCAGTCGATCACCGGCACTCGTTGTCGGTCAGCCGAGACCACTTCGTCGCTCCACGGCACGCTCCCGGCCAGCTCGAAGCCCTGACGTTCACAGAACTCTACGATGGCCTCGTGGTCGCCTGGTGAGCGGACCTTGTTCGCCACGACGACGGCCCGCTTCACCGGGAGCTCCGCGACGAGTGTTGCCATGCGACGGATCGTCTCGAGAGATCGGTAGTAGGGCTCGGCGACGAGGCAAACGACGTCGGCGTGCCTTACTGTCCCCCGGCTGAAGTGCTCTGGTGAAGCCTCCATGTCCATGATCACCCAGCGGTCTTCGTCCGCGCCCAGATCCTCCAGCAGCGCGGACACCACGGCGTGGGCAGCGCACAGACAGCCCTCGTCGGCGTGGGCGGGTGCCCCCATACCCAGCAACCGGACGCCATCAGGTGCGATCAGCGCGTAGCGGGCCAGCACGTCATCGATGGATTCGGTCAGGCCGGCTCCACCTTGGCGGTGTGAGACCAGTGAGGTCGGGACGGGGCTGAGTCGGGCGGCCTCAGAGGGCGGTAGGCCCAAGGCTGAGGCCAGGTTCGGGTTGGCGTCCGCATCGATCGCGACGACGCGGCCCCCGCCTCGAGCGGCGAGACGTGCGAGCGTAGCGCTCAGCGTGGTCTTGCCTGCCCCACCTTTCCCGGCAACGGCAAGTCTCACCGTGCGGGCTCGTCCTGCCAGGCCAGGCTCTGGTAGCGCCGGTGGTAGGTCTCGAGTGCCCGCGACACCTCGGCCAACGACCCCGCCAGGGCGTTCAACCAGTCCCGGCCCTCGTCTGTCAGCTCGTAGGTCCGGCGCGCCGGCCCTGTGGTGGACGGAGTCCAGGCCGAGTGCACCAGCCCGTCTTCGTCCATCGCCCGCAGGCAACGGTAGACACGCCCCGGATCGGGTCGAACCAGTCCCAGCGCCGCAATCTGTTCGAGCAGCTCGTAGCCGTGCGACGTCCCCTCAGCCAGCAGGAGCAGCAGACACGGTCGGAGGTAGTTGCGAGGCATCCCGACCGGGTACTCGTCAGCGGGCTCGTCGCTCATTGCAACTCCCGCGCTCGTTCGGCCGCGCACGCAATGGCCTCTTCCACCGAGTTGTGGCACCAGCAGTCGGCGCTGCACTCGCCGTGGGCCGGGCGTGTCAGGTCGGCGAAACTCAGCGCGAACTCGGTCTTGCCCTCCTCCAGGCCGAGCTCCGAGAGAACGTACCCGCCGTCAACCCGCTCCAGGTAACCGTCGGCCTCGAGGCGGTCGAGGTAACCGACGCCGATCTGCGCGTCCACGCCCAAGAAGCGGTCCAGCAGTCCCGCGTCGACGACATCGCCTAGTCCCTCACCGCGCAACCAGTACATGACCTGCAAAATCTCGCTGCGCCAGTAGAGCGCGCGCAGCGCTTCGGACTTCGGCGGGTGCAGCTCGTCCACGTTACCGAGCCCCGCCGGACGGGGACGCCGGCTCGGCCAGCGGGTCGGCCAGAGCGGTGAGCTGGGCAAGCGCAGCGGCAACTCCGCCCAGCTGATCATTGATGGTCACCACGGAGGGGCCGATGGACGAACATTGGGTCTCGATCGCGCGCACGCCGAAGGCAACCTTCCCCAGAAGCACCGAGGTACGCCGCAGGGAGGCTGCGATACGAATCAGGTAGTACACGAGGACGACGACGACGATGACGATCTCGAGGAGGGTGAGCGTGACAAGCAGCGCGGTCATGGGGTGTCCGCCTCACGATTTCGGTGGCCTGGTGGTGAGGGCACGGCCGGCGCCAGCAGCTTGGCGTGCAACCCTGCCTCCTCGGTGAGCAGCCCCAGCCGTTCGGAGGTCTCTCCGAGCAACCAAGTCGTCGCGGTGTTGCCGGCGACCTGCTTGCCCGCGGTCCATACCAGACCCGCGCCACGCTCGGTCCGGTGGACCTGACGCAGGAAGGTCTCCAGCAGCACGACGGCTACAACGGCCACGACGAGCCCGAGGCCGAGCGCCAGGAACCAGTAGGCGTGTGAGCTCATGCCGCATCACCAGGTGTCAGGCTCTTGCGTGCCGACGCCGCGGCCGCGACGATGCGGTCAGCAGTCGAGACGGTCGCTCTCAGCGCCCACAGGGGCGCTGTGCCGTCGCGGGCCAGCTCGAGACCGGCCAAGATGGCTTCGACCTTGGCCGCCGTACGTCGAGCGCCTGCGATCATCAGGAGCAGGACGGCGACGACGACGACAACAACGACGGCGCCCATCAAATAGCCGAGTATCCAGCCATTCACGAGGCCTCCCAACAAGGGTGCACTGAACCGAGTTCGCACCTTACACCCGAGTTCGCACTATGTGTATGGTGCACTTACGACCCCGCGCAGGACAGGAACCCAGATGGCCGACGAACAAAGCACTGCCCAGCGCCAGACTCCCGCGCAGGAGCTGCTGGCTCTGCTCGGTCCGGTCGACACCTACCACGACACCACGCATCTGGGCGCTTTCGGTATGCCGTCCGGGGCGATGACCGGCGACATGCTTGCGCCGATTGCCGGTGCTACCGGCGCGACCCGTTTCGGCCCGCTGGAGAAGGTGCACGCGTTCTGGTTCGCCGGTATGAGCTGTGACGGCTGCAGCGTCGCCGCCACAGGCGCCACGCTGCCGTCTGTCGAGAGCCTGATGCTCGGTGCACACCCCGGCGTACCGAGGGTGATCCTTCACCACCCGGTCCTCAACATGGAGTCCGGCCCGTACTACCTGCAGCCCGCCGAGGAGGCGATGGCAGGGACACTCGACGCGCCGTACGTCGTCATCCTCGAAGGTTCGATCGCCGACGAGACCATCGCGCACATGCAGGGTGGCTATTGGTCGGCGACCGGTGAGGAGCCCTGGGGGCCCGAGGGGCAGCTGCGGCCCGTCAGCTCGACCGAATGGATTGCGCGACTCGCGCCCAACGCCGCAGCCATGATCGCCATCGGGACGTGCGCGACGTGGGGAGGAGTGCCCTCCGCCGAGGGTAACCCGACCGGCGCCATGAGCCTGATGGACTTCCTCGGCAAGGACTACCGCTCTGTGCTCGGAGTCCCGGTCGTGAACGTCCCCGGCTGCCCGCCGGTGGGCGACAACTTCACCGAGACCGTCGCGGCTGTCCTTTACTTCCTGCAAGGGTTCGGGCCGCTGCCGGAATTCGACGAGCTCGGCCGCCCCGCCTGGCTGTTCGGCGAGACGGTTCACCGTCGGTGCGTGCGGGGTGCGTACTACGAGGAGGGGACGTTCGCCAGTGAGTTCGGTGACCCCGAGTGTCTGGTCGAGATCGGCTGCTGGGGCCCGGTGGTCAACTGCAACATCACCTCACGTGGTGCGATCAAGGGCATCGGCGGGTGCATGAACGCCGGCGGGGCCTGCATCGGCTGCACCATGCCGGGCTTCCCCGACAAGTTCACCCCCTTCTACAGCCGCCCACCGGGGTCGCTTGCGTCGACGACCGTCTCCCGCATGGTCGGCAGCGTGATCCGTCCGCTGCGCAGGTTCAGCAACAACAACCTCAACCGCGAGGTCAGGTGGGACAGACAAGGGGCGGCGCCGAGCGCCTACTCGCGCGAGAAGGCTGAGCCGTCGGCGTTGTCCGACGTCGGGCACAAGTTCTACGACAAGATGCGCCGGCACGGCGACACGGCCCGGCGCGACGCGGACGTCTGGGGCAAGCGGCCCGACGAGAGTCCCAGCGGCGGCAGCCCACGCGACAACCGCGCCAACGTCTGAGCTGAGGAGAGCCCACCGATGTGCTTCAAGACCCTGCCGGTCGAGTTCGACGCCACTGGCAACGCGGTGCTGCGCGGTGGCATCCCCAACCCCTACGACGTCACCGTCACGATGCCCGACGTCGGGATGACCGAGACCGAGCGCAGGGACCGTATCGAGCGGTTGGTGGCCCGCAACGGCCACATTAAAGACCTCAACATGGACCCGGTGACGCGGATCGCCGGCGCGCTCGCCGTCCATGTGACCGCTGACCTGGACAAGGGTGCCTACCTCGACTCGCACTCACAAGCCACCTTGTTCCGCGGCTACGAGGTCATCTTGATGGGTCGCGACCCTCGCGACGCGATCTTCGTGTCGTCACGCGCGTGCGGCGTCTGTGGCGGCGTCCACGCCCACGCCGCGGCGTATGCGATCGAGCAGGCGATGGGCATCAAGCCTCCGCCGCTCGGGACAGTTGTGCGCAACATGACCGAGGCTGCGGAGATGGGTTACGACAACCCCCTCCACCTCTATCTGCTCGCCGGACCCGACTACTCCGAGTCCGTGATCAAAGCCTCCAACCCCGAACTGTGGCCGAAGGCCGAGTCCTGGAAGTGCCCCAACGAGCACATCCACGGCTTCAAGACGATGGCCGACCTGATGACCGCCCTCAACCCGCTGACGGGCACCCTGTACCGCGAGGGACTCGACTTCACCCGGCTGTCGCGCGAGATGGTCGTCATCTTGACCGGTAAATACCCTCACCCGCAAAACGTCGTACCAGGCGGGGTGTCGACGACGCTCACGCTTCAGACGCTCAACGAGTACCACGCGAAGCTGGGTCAGATCTTCGACTACGCCCAGCGGATGATGGCCGTGTGGGACGACATCCCCGAGTTCTTCTACGAGGCCGACGAGCGCTACCAGTTCGTGGGGTACCGCCCGACCAACCAGATCGACCCCGGCTACTGGGACGACCCCTACGCCTACGACGCAACCTACGAGACCTGCAACGAGTGGGGAGAGAAGCGTTGGTCGACCCCCGGCGTCGTCCTCGACGGTGAGCTCGTCACCACCCGGCTGACCGACATCAACATCGGCCTGGAGGAGTTCGTCGAGCACTCGTACTACGAGGAGTCCAAGACGAGCCGGTACGAGACCGACCCGCTCGGCAACCCGATCTCCCCGTACCACCCGTGGAACAAGCGGACTCTCCCCATGCCCGGTGGTCGTGACTGGAAGGAGAAGTACACCTGGGCGACCGCCCCACGCTGGGACCGACGAGTCGTCGAGGCCGGCTGCTACTCGCGGCTGCTGATGACGGCGAAGGCCCAGAAGATCCCCGACAGCGACTTCATCTCCGCCACCGGGACCAGCATGCGGCTTCTCGTCCCCAAGGGGGAGGTCGGCGAGCGTGAGGTGGAGTGGCATGTGCCGGAGCGCTGGAACGCCTTGGAGCGCAACCGTGGCCGTGCCTACCACTATCTGTTCAGCCAGCTGGTGGGGTTGGAAAGCCTGTTCGAGGCGTACAAGCTCTTCCAGCAGGGCGAGCGTCGCGTCGCGACGCTGGACCCGTCGGAGCTGGAGAAGGCGATCCCGAAGGACGAACGACGCAGCGTCGGCTGGTGGGGTGCCGGTCGGGGTTGGCTCACCCACCACCTCGTCATGGACAACGGCAAGATCACGAACTACCAGATCGTCACTCCTTCCACCATCAACGCCTCACCGCGCGACCCCTGGGGACAACCCGGCCCCTACGAGGAAGCGGTGATGAACACCCCGATCATCGAGGACCTGTCCGACCCGGCGAGCTTCACCAGCATCGACATGCTCAGGGCGATCCGGAGCTTCGACCCCTGTATGCCGTGCACGACGCACGCGTACACCGGTGACGGTGAGGTCACGCGGGAGGTCAACACATGCTCCTGCGGGGGCGACTGACCACGCGCGCCGTCTCGTGACGGTTCTGGTCGGCGGGGTCAGTGAGCTCTTCCAGAGCGACCTCGACCTAGGTCGCCTTGCCATCGAGCGTCTCCAGGGCGAGGCGCTGGGCCCCGACGTCATGGTCGAGGAGCTGCACTACGGGGCGGTCGCCGTCGCCCAGCGGCTGGAAGAAGTCCGTCCTGAGGGGCTCGTGCTCATCAGCGCAGTCCTTCGCGACCGCCCGGTCGGAACCGTCGAACGCCGGCTCGTCGACGCGCCGCAGCTCAGTCCGGCCGAGCTGCAGGCCGCCGTCGGAGACGCCGTCACCGGCTACGTCCATCTCGACCTGATCGTCGACGTGGCGGCGGGGCTCGGTGTCCTCCCGCCCCGGACGGTGGCGGTGGAGGTCGAGCCCGAGAAGACGAGCTCCGGCGAGGGGCTGAGCCCCAGCGCCCAGACCGGGCTCGACGTGGCCCTTGGCCTCGTGCGAGACGAGCTGCGGCGCATCCCCCTCCTGCGTCTCGCCGCCGAGCTGCGCCCGCTCGTGGACGGCGAGCGCCTCGAGCCCTCTGCGTCGCGTGACGCGCTGCGGCAGCTGCTGGGGGAGCTCGTGCACCTGGACCGAGACAGGCTGTGGGGGCGGACCTTCTCCTTGCGTGACGCGCTACGTCTCAGCATCGCCCACGACGTGAGCAGCGAAGGCATGGACCACCGTGACTGGGCGCTGTGGTGGGCCCTGATCGAGGAACTGGATCGATTGCAGGCGCTTGATGCCAGCTGATGCAGTCGACGAGGACGCGGAACAGTCCCTCTCGCTCCGCTTCGAACACAAGTCGTCCAGCATTGCGCGCAGCGCCTCGCCCTGTTGACGTCGAGGACTGGCACCCTCGGCATCGCGAGGACCACTTGGACAGAGCCTGGCTTGGCCTGAGCGAGCGAGACAGAAGCCTTCTCGGGTGGCGGGCCGCCGGTGAGACTCTCGCGCAGGTCGGGGTGCGACTGGCAGTGACCCGCGAACGGGTGCGTCAGCTCCAGGTCCAGGCGGAGTCCACTTTGCTC
>JALZMX010000120.1 GCA_030857985.1 Actinomycetota bacterium
TGGACGACGGCCACGACGAGACCGTCGGCGTTGCGCTGGAGCCGGCCCGCCACGGACGGGTCGAGCGCCGAACCGGTGTCGGGCCTGGTCACCTCGCCAGTGTGGCAGCAGCTGCGCCTACGATCGCAGACATGGTGCCTCTGTCCCGTCGTGAACGCGCTGCCCTGTGTGACCTGCTCGACCACGTCGGCTCGGCGGCGCCGACGCTGTGCGCCGGCTGGACGTCGTTCGAGCTGGTCGCGCACCTGGTGCTGCGTGAGGCCGCACCGCTGTCCGCGGCCGGTGTCGTCGTACCTCGACTGGAGGGGTTCACGGCGCGCGCGATGCGCCGGCTGCAGCGTCGGCACGGGTTCACCGCGCTGGTCGAGCGGCTGCGGTCAGGGCCACCGCGCTGGTCGCCGATGCGGGCGGTACGGGTCGATCAACGGGTCAACGCGATGGAGCTCTTCGTCCACCACGAGGACCTCCGACGGGCGCAGCCGACGTGGGAGCCGCGCGAGCTGACGGCGGCCGACGAGGACGTGTTGTGGACGCGGTTGGGGTCGACCGGCCGGTTGCTGGCACGACGTTCACCGACCGGGTTGGAGCTCGTGCGCAGCGATCGGGCTGGTGTGGCGCGGGTCAAACCGGGTGAGCCGACGCTGGTGGTGCGCGGCAGACCCGGTGAGCTGGCGCTGTTCGTGCACGGGCGTGCGGCGGTGGCACAGGTGGAGTACGACGGCGATCCCGCCGCCCGTGCGCATCCGTTCGTCACGGGGTGACCCGGCGACGTCAGCCTTCGTCACCTGGTGGGCGGGGTCAGCGGACCGGGTGGCCGGCGTCGCGCAGGGCCGACTTGACCTCACCGACGCGGATCTGGCCGAAGTGGAAGACGGTCGCGGCGAGCACCGCGTCGGCGCCGGCGGCCACGGCCGGCCCGAAGTCAGCGGCTGCTCCCGCCCCGCCGGAGGCGATCACCGGTACCGACACGCGCGCGCGTACCGACCGGATCAGCTCGAGGTCGAAGCCGGTGCCGGTGCCGTCGGCGTCCATGGAGTTCAGCAGGATCTCACCGGCACCCAGCTCCGTGCCGACGCCGGCCCACTCGACGGCATCGAGGCCAGCGCTGCGCCGCCCGCCGTGGGTGGTGACCTCGAACCCGGAGGGCATGCCCGACGCCCGACGAGCGTCGACGGAGAGCACCAGCACCTGTGACCCGAACCGCTGGACGATCTCGCGGATCGCCTCCGGACGGGCGATGGCGCCGGTGTTGATCGCGACCTTGTCGGCACCCGCTCGCAACAACTGGTCCACGTCATCCACCGAGCGCACTCCGCCCCCGACCGTCAGCGGGATGAAGACCTGCTCCGCGGTGCGGCGTACGACGTCGAGGGTGGCGGCGCGCTCCTGCGCCGATGCCGAGATGTCGAGGAAGGTCAGCTCGTCGGCGCCCTCGGCGCCGTAGACCTTCGCCATCTTCACCGGGTCACCTGCATCGCGAAGGTCGGCGAAGTTGACACCCTTGACGACGCGGTCCGCATCGACGTCCAGGCACGGGATGACGCGCACGGAGAGGGCCACGGTGACCACCCTAGGGTGGAGCGCCGCGACACTGCGGACACGTCGGGCCTGATCAATCGGGTTGACGTAAACCTTTGAGGTCCTAGCCTCGACGAAGCGAACTGGCGTGCAGCAACCGATGAGGAGCAACTGTGGCGGCGATCACCGCAGAGTCCCTGACGAAGGTCTACTCGTCGCGGGCGGGACAGGTGCGCGCGCTCGACGGGCTCGACCTCGAGGTGGCCGAAGGCACCGTCCTCGGCCTGCTCGGCCCCAACGGCGCGGGCAAGACCACGACGGTCCGCGTCCTGGCCACCCTCCTTCGTCCGGACAGCGGCCGGGCCACCGTGCTCGGCTATGACGTCGTGCGGGACGCACACCTGCTCCGGCGCGAGATCGGGCTTTCCGGACAGTACGCCGCGGTCGACGAGAACCTGACCGGGCGGGAGAACCTCTGGATGTTCGGTCGGCTCTTCCAGATGCCGAGCGGCACCGCCCGCAGCCGCACAGACGAGCTGCTCGAGCAGTTCGACCTCGCCGACGCCGGTGACCGGACGGTGAAGACCTACTCCGGCGGCATGCGCCGGCGGCTCGACCTCGCCTCCGCGCTGATCGGACACCCCCGCCTGCTCTTCCTCGACGAGCCGACCACCGGCCTCGACCCGCGCAGCCGTCTCGGCATGTGGGACGTCATCCGGCGTCTGGTGCGCGAGGGCTCGACCCTGCTCCTCACCACGCAGTACCTCGAGGAGGCCGACGCTCTGGCCAATGTGATCGCCGTCGTCGATGCGGGCGAGATCATCGCCCGCGGCACCGCCGATCAACTCAAGGCGCAGGTCGGGGGGGAGCGCGTGGAGGTCGTCGTACGCGCGCAGGAAGACCTGCACACTGCTCGCGAGGTGGTGTCGCGCCAGTGTGTTGCAGACGTCGCCGTCGACCAGCACACCCGACGGCTGACCGCCCCCTCCGAGGGCGGGGCCCAGCAACTGATCACCGTCATCCGTGCCCTCGATGATGCTGGGATCGCCATCGACGACGTCGCGTTGCGACGCCCGACGCTGGACGACGTCTTCCTTGCCCTCACCGGCCATGCGGCGGAGCTGCCCGCCGACGACGCCGTCGACGACATCCCTGTCCCGACCGGGAGGACCTCATGAGCTCGTCCGCACAAGCCGGCCCAGCCGCAGGATCGGCGCTTGTCGACACCTGGATCGTCACCTGGCGCAACCTCAAGCGCATCCCCCGCATCCCCGAGCTCGCGGTCTTCGCGATCCTGCAGTCGATCATGTTCGTGCTGCTGTTCGCGTTCGTGTTCGGCGGCGCGATCCCGTTGCCCGGCGGGGGCTCCTACCGGGAGTTCCTGATGCCGGGCATCTTCGCCCAGACGCTCGCCTTCGCCGCCGCCACGACCGCGATCGGCATGACCGACGACATGGCCAAGGGCATCATCGACCGGTTCCGGTCGCTGCCGATGGCGCGCTCCGCGTTCCTCACCGGCCGCACCGTCTCCGACGTCGTCTACAACCTGGGCATCCTGATTGTGCTGATGCTCTCCGGGCTCGTGGTGGGATGGCGGGTGCACGAGGGCGTGCTGACCTTCCTCGCCGGCGTCGGGCTGGCACTGCTGTTCGCCTACGCGATGTCGTGGGTCGGGGTGTGGCTCGGTCTGCTCGTGCCCACCGTCGAGGTGGGTCAGCAGGTGGCGTTCACGGTGATCTTCCCGATCACGTTCCTGTCCAACGCGTTCGTGCCCCCGCAGACGCTGCCCGGCTGGTTGCAGCCCGTTGCCGAGTGGAACCCGGTCAGTGCGATCACCGCGGCGATGCGCGACCTGTGGGGCAACCCGAACCCGTTCGGGACCAGCGGGTTCCCGACCGAGCATCCGGTGCTGCTCACCTTGATCTGGACGGCAGTCATCGTCGCCATCTTCGCGCCGCTCGGTGTGATCCGGTATCGGGGCATCTCCCGCTGACGCACGCTGACTACCCGCGCACCCGGCGCTGCCGAGAAACCGGTCACCAGCGACAGGTTCGAGACCTCCGGCGTTGTCGTTGGTGCCCAGTTTCGATCCCGAGCAGGCGAGCTCACCCGGACCCGGAGACCGCGATCAGCGCCTCCGGCAGCGTGAACGCCCCGGCATAGAGCGCCTTGCCGACGATCGCGCCCTCGACCCCGATCGGGACCAGCCCTGCAATGGCCTCGAGGTCGGCCAGGCTCGATACACCACCCGAGGCGATGACGGGGCGGTCGGTGCGCTGACAGACAGAGCGCAGCAGGTCGAGGTTGGGTCCCTGCAGAGTGCCGTCCTTTGTCACGTCGGTGATGACGTAGCGTGCGCACCCGTCACGGTCGAGCCGCTCGAGCACCTCGTACAGGTCGCCGCCGTCCTCGGTCCAGCCCCGGGCGGCCAACGTCCGGCCACGCACGTCGAGGGCGACCGCGATGCGGTCGCCGTGCCGGTCGATCGCCGCCCGGCACCAGTTCGGTTCCTCCAGCGCCGCGGTGCCGATGTTGACCCGGGTGCAGCCGGTCGCCAACGCCGCCTCCAGCGAGGCGTCGTCACGGATGCCACCGGACATCTCCACCCGCACATGCAGCCGGCCGACGACCGTCGCAAGCAGGTCGGCGTTGCTGCCGCGGCCGAACGCCGCATCGAGGTCGACGAGGTGGATCCACTCGGCGCCGGCCTGCTGCCAGGCCAGGGCCGCGTCGAGCGGATCGCCGTACGACGTCTCGGTCCCGGCAGCTCCCTGTACCAGCCGGACCGCCTGTCCACCGGCAACATCGACCGCAGGAAGCAGCTCGAGCCCGCGGCTCACGGACCGCTCACTGGACCGCTCACAGGGCGCTGACCCAGTTGCGCAGCAGCTGCGCCCCGGCGTCGCCGGACTTCTCGGGGTGGAACTGGGTGGCGCACAGCGGGCCGTTCTCGACCGCGGCCACGAACCGGTCTGCCTGATGGGTCGACCATGTCACCAGCGGCGACTCGAACGGCTCACCCGCCTCGAGCTCCCACCTGCGGGCGGCGTAGGAGTGCACGAAGTAGAAGTGCTCCTTCTGCACGCCGGCGAACAGGGTCGAGCCGTCTGGCACATCGACGGTGTTCCAACCCGTGTGCGGCAGCACCGCGGACCGTAGGCGGTCGACCGTGCCGGGCCACTCACCGCAGCCGACCGACTCGACGCCGTGCTCGACCCCCCGGTCGAACAGGATCTGCATGCCGACGCAGATGCCGAGCACCGGGCGGCCACCGGCCAGCCGTCGTCCGATCAGCTCTTCCCCCTTGACCGCGTGCAGACCTTGCATGCAGGCAGCAAACGCTCCGACACCGGGCACGACGAGGCCGTCGGCGTCGAGCACGGCGCGGTAGTCCGCGCTCACGACCACATCGGCTCCGGCCCTGGCCACCGCACGCTCGGCCGAGCGCAGGTTGCCCGACCCGTAGTCGAGGACGACGACGCGGACTGTCGTCATGCTCCCGTCTCCGACACCGCAAGCCCTCCCCACAGCAGCCCGCCGGCTGCCAGCACGAACACGACCGGAACCCATCGGGCACGCTGCTGCTGCCAGGTCGCGATCGCGCCGCCAATGGAGAAGCCGGCCAGCGCCATCAGCAGGTAGCTCACAAGCTGCCCTTGGTGCTCGGCACGCCCTGCTCGCGTGGGTCGTGGGCGACCGCGTCGCGCAGTGCCCGCGCGACCGCCTTGAACTGCGCCTCCACCACGTGGTGCGGGTCGCGGCCGCCCAGCACCCGCACGTGCAGCCCGATCTGCGCGGTGTGAGCCAGGGTCTCGAAGACGTGCCGGGTCAACGAGCCCAGGTAGTTGCCGCCGATCACGACGTACGCCTGGCCCTCCGCCTCACCGGTGTGGACGCAGTAGGCACGGCCAGAGACGTCCACGGCGCACTGCACCAGCGTCTCGTCGAGCGGCACCAGCGCGTCGCCGAAACGGCGGATGCCGGTCTTGTCACCGAGAGCCTCGCGCAGCGCCTGCCCGAGCACGATGGCGACGTCCTCGACGGTGTGGTGGGCGTCGACGTGCACGTCGCC
>JALZMX010000135.1 GCA_030857985.1 Actinomycetota bacterium
CGCGGTCATGGTTACGGCCATGGCAACGGGATGTCGCAGTACGGGGCCGAGGGCGCCGGGCGGGCGGGCAAGTCCTACGGACAGATCCTCCGCTTCTACTACCCGGGGACCGACTTCCGCCGGGTCCGTGGCCGGATCAGGGTGCTGATCTCCGGCGACTACACCTCCGACCTGCGGGTGTCGCCGACCTCGGGGCTGAAGGTGCGCGACCTCGGTGACGGGGCCACCTGGCAGCTGCCGACTCGGCCGGGTATCACGATGTGGCGGATCCGGCCGGCCCCCGACGTCGTGCAGTTCTTCAAGGATGGCCGCTGGCATGCGTGGGCCTCCCCGTCCGGTCGAACGCGGCTCAAGGGCGATGGCGAGTTCTTCGCCGACGGCCCTGTCCGGCTGTGGCTCTCTCCGGGCGTCAGCCGCAGCTACCGCGGCCATCTGCGTGCGGCCTCGCCGTACGCCGGGGCGGCGGTGCGCGACACCGTCAACGTCGTGTCGATGGACAAGTACGTGCGCGGGGTCGTGCCGTACGAGATGCCATCATCCTGGTCGGCGCCGGCGCTGAAGGCGCAGTCGATCGCAGCCCGCAGCTATGCGACGTACGAGCGTTCGCTGAACCGCGACCGGCACTACCAGACCTGCGACACGACTTCGTGCCAGGTCTACGGCGGGACGGGAGCGGAGACCGAGTCCACCAACAGTGCGGTCAGGGCCACTGCGGACCGGATCCTGAAGTACCGCGGGCGCCCGGCGATCACGCAGTTCTCCTCCTCCAGCGGCGGCTACACCAACAGCGGTGGGCTGCGCTACCTGCCGGCCCAGCCGGACCCGTGGGACGACTGGAGCGGTAACGGCGTCCACAACTGGAGCGCGACTGTCGACGCCGACCGGGTGGAGCGCCTCTATCCGAGGCTGGGCAGGCTGGTCGCGGTCCGGGTCACCCAGCGCACCGGTGACGGCCAGTGGGGAGGCCGGGTGCTCCGGCTCGTCCTCGACGGCAGCCAGGACGACGTCACGCTGTCGGGCACCGACTTCCGCTTCAGCCTGGGGCTGCGCTCGACCTGGTTCACCTTCGAGCGCTGATCGGCCGACTTGCCTCGGTCAGTCCTTGATCTCGCAGATCACCGCGCCGCTGGTCACGGTGTTGCCGATCTCTGCGCTCAAGCCGCTCACCGTGCCGGACTTGTGGGCGTTGAGCGGCTGCTCCATCTTCATCGCCTCGAGCACGACCACAAGATCGCCCTGCTCGACGGTGGCGCCGTCCTCCGCGGCCACCTTGACGATGGTGCCCTGCATGGGCGAGGTGAGCGCGTCCCCTCCGGCCGCGGTGCCGGTCTTCTTGCCGCCGCTACGCTTGGCCGCCTTCTTCGAGGCGTGGGCCGATGTCGCCGGCGCTGCGAACCCGGCCGGGAGCACGACCTCGAGCCGCCGCCCGCCGACCTCGACCGTGACGGCCTCGCGCTCGGCCGGCACGGCTGCGCCCTCGTCCGGACTCCCGCCCGGGCCCTCGGCGGGGGAGCCGGAGTACGGCGCGATGGTGTTGTCGAACCCGGTCTCGATCCAGCTCGTGTAGACCCCGAACTCGCCGTCAGCCGCGGTGTAGGCCGGGTCCTCGACGACCCTGCGATGGAAGGGGATGACCGTCGGCATGCCCGCCACCACGAACTCGCCCAGTGCGCGCCGGGAGCGCTCCAGCGCCTGCTCGCGGGAGCGGCCGGTCACGATCAGCTTGGCGACCAGCGAGTCGAACGCGCCGGGCACCGTCTCGCCCTGGTCGTAACCGCCGTCGAGGCGTACGCCGGGGCCGGACGGGGCGTGCCAGCGGGTCAGCGTCCCGGGCGCGGGCATGAAGTTGCGCCCGGCGTCCTCGGCGTTGATGCGGAACTCGATCGAGTGGCCCTCGACGGCCGGGTCGTCGTACCCGAGCTCCTCACCGGCGGCGATGCGGAACATCTCGCGCACCAGGTCGATGCCGGTGACCTCCTCGGTGACCGGGTGCTCCACCTGCAGCCGCGTGTTGACCTCGAGGAAGCTGATCGTGCCGTCCTGGCCGAGGAGGAACTCGCAGGTGCCGGCACCGACGTAGCCCACCTCGGCCAGGATGGCCTTGGACGACCGGTAGAGAGTGGCGACCTGCTCCTCGGACAGGAACGGTGCCGGAGCCTCCTCGACCAGCTTCTGGTGGCGGCGCTGGAGAGAGCAGTCGCGGGTGCTCACGACCACGACGTTGCCGTGCTGGTCGGCGAGGCACTGGGTCTCCACGTGTCGCGGCTTGTCGAGGTAGCGCTCGACGAAGCACTCGCCGCGGCCGAATGCCGCCACCGCCTCGCGGACCGCCGAGTCGAAGAGCTCGGCGACCTCGTCCTCGCGGCGCGCGACCTTGAGCCCACGGCCGCCACCGCCGAACGCTGCCTTGATCGCGATCGGCAGCCCGTGCTCGCGAGCGAAGGCGAGAACCTCGTCGGCGCCGGAGACCGGCTCCGGGGTGCCGGCCACGAGCGGTGCTCCCACCTTTTGTGCGATGTGGCGGGCCCGCACCTTGTCACCGAGCGCATCGATCGCGGAGGGCGGCGGGCCGATCCAGACCAGCCCGGCGTCGGTGACCGCCTGCGCGAATCCGGAGTTCTCGGCCAGGAAACCGTAGCCGGGATGCACGGAGTCGGCGCCCGAGCGCTCGGCCACGCCGATGATCTTGTCGATCGCGAGGTAGGAGTCGGCGGGCGTCGAACCACCGAGGGAGTAGGCCTCGTCCGCCAGCCGGACGAAGAGCGCGTCGCGGTCGGGTTCGGCATAGACCGCGACGCTGCCGATGCCGGCGTCCTTGCAGGCTCGGATCACGCGTACGGCGATCTCGCCCCGGTTGGCGACGAGGACCTT
>JALZMX010000195.1 GCA_030857985.1 Actinomycetota bacterium
CCATGACTCGCTGGACCGGGTCTCGTTCATGCCCGGCGTGCTGCTGGCGGTTCGCGAGGTCGGCGCTCGTCCCGGCCTCACCGTCGGCCTCGAGCACCTGCTCGGGCTCCCCGACGACTCCGGTGCACACTGAGGCCGGCACCTGTGGGAGGTCTGCCACCAGCCGGGGTCCGGGCTGGCCGACGACCGGTGAGTGTGCCGGTCTGGTGGGCGGGTACCCGATGTCAATGTGTCAGATCCGATCTGACCCGGTAGAGATGTCCCGGCGGGCGGGCCCGATGAGCGGCCAACGTAGCGCCACCGGCTCGTCGGCCGAGAGTCAGCAGCCGCCCGGGTGGCGTGGGAAGCGAAGTACAGTCCCCACACCGGCACCACCTGAAGTCACCCGGGCTCCACTGCCAGGTCGACCTGCTGTGCTGACCGCCCGGCGCCCAACGGCTAACGCGGCGGCTCGACTGTGTCGTTGCGGTGCCGCAACGGCCGCTGCGGCTGGTGAACCAGCCCCAGCCCGATGAGGAGGCCGAGCCCGATACCGGCGAGCACCGGCAGCAGGTTGATCGTCGGGGCGAGGCAGGTGCCGGTGAGGACGTCGGAGCAGGAGTACGGCGCCGCGGTGGCCGAGAGGTCGGCGATCCAGGCGCCCAGCAGGGCGCCGGCGATGACGCACACTCCGATCAGAGTCCAGCGGTGCAGCCGAGGTAATGGTCCGAGCACGGCGCCTCCCAGTGTCGCTCCTCAGTGTATGACGCATTCGGGGCCGGACAGGTTGCGTCGAGGTGACGACCGAAGTCAGGAGGTTCAGTCCTGGCGCAGGTCGGTGTGCAGCCGCAGTTGTTTGACCGTGGTCGACCCGTCGCCGGTCAGGTCGAGCTCTCGATGAGCCCCGTCGGCGGCCCAACCGGCGTCGGTGAGGAAGCCGCGCAGGACGTCGTCGGTGCTGGCCAACCAGACAGTGGCGCGGACGAACCGGTCCGCGCGCAGGGTGTCCGCGCCCGCCTGCAGCAGCCGCGAACCGTGGCCCTGCCGGGTGCGGTCGGGATCGACCAGGAGCTCCGCGAGTTGTCCGTCCGCCTTGGGGTGGGCGTCGGGGTCGTCGGCGGGCGCGGTGAACACGAACCCGGTCACGGTCACCCGGTCGAGCGCGACGAGCACCCGGTGCCGGGCTTCGGTGGGCCGGGTGATCGCCTGCTGCCACTGGGCGGCGAACGCTGCCACGTCGAGGGACTCGAGCGCCCGGGCCGGCAGCACCCCGTCGTACGCCTGTCGCCAGGCGCGCACCTGCAGCCGGGCGATCTCCTCGGCATCGGCGGCCCAGGCGACCCGGACGCTGACGTCTGCCGTCGGCCTGGCCATGCCGCCATCCTTGCAGGACGCGGGGTGCGGCAGACTCGGTGCCCACACTCGGGGCTGACGACGCCCGGACGAGGGTCCGGGGACGAACGGAGGGGTACAGATGAGCGCGAATGGTCTGCTGGGCATCGAGCGGTTCGCGGTGGCACAGAAGATCACCATGATGGTGAACCGGTACGAGATTCGTTCCGTCGATGCCGAGGGCAAGCCGACAGAGCTGCTCGCGCTCGCTCAGCAGAAGCGGCTGGCGTTCAAGGAGGAGGTGACGTTCTATGCCGACGAGGAGCGCCGCACTCCGGTGTTCTCCTTCAAGGCTCGCCAGCGCATCGATCTCGGGGCGGCGTACGACGTCAGGGACGCGGCAGGCGCACCCATCGGCGGCTTCCGCAAGCAGTTCGGCAAGTCGCTGCTGCGCTCGACGTGGCACCTCGAGGCCCCGGGCGTGGACGCCGTCGGCACCGAGCGCAGCAGCGGGGTCGCCCTCGCCCGCCGCGCGTGGGAGATCCTGCCGGTCGTGAACAACATTCCGTCCCCGTTCCTCTTCCACTTCGACTTCACCGACGCTTCCGGCCAGGTGGTGCTCTCGTCCCAGCGGGGACGATCCCTGCGCGACCGGTACGACGTGACGGTCCCCGGAGCACGGCTCGACGGTCGAGTGGCGGCCGCGATGGCCGTGGCGCTGGACGCTCTGCAGTCACGCTGACGAGCGCGCCGCGAATGTGACAGCAGAGCGGCGTATCGTGCTCAGTTGTGTCACATCCATCTGCTAGACTGGTGGCCTCGACGAGTGGCAAGGAGAGACGCGTGTACGGCAACGACCTCGGCAGTCTGGAGACCGCCGCCGACGAGGCCCTGCAGGCCCGTTTCGACGAGATCGTGGATGCCGACGGCCGGATCGAGCCGCGCGACTGGATGCCCGAGGCTTACCGCAAGGGGCTGATCCGCCAGATCGCCCAGCACGCCCACTCCGAGATCATCGGCATGCAGCCCGAGGGCAACTGGATCAGCCGCGCCCCGAGCCTGCGACGCAAGGCGATCCTGATGGCCAAGGTCCAGGACGAGGCCGGTCACGGCCTCTACCTCTACGCCGCCGCCGAGACCCTCGGCATCGAACGCGCCGAGATGCTCGACCTGCTGCACTCCGGCCGCCAGAAGTACTCCTCGATCTTCAACTACCCCACGCTCACCTGGGCCGACATGGGCGCGATCGGCTGGCTCGTCGACGGCGCCGCGATCGTCAACCAGGTGCCGATCACCCGCTGCTCGTACGGCCCGTACGCCCGCGCGATGGTGCGGATCTGCAAGGAGGAGTCGTTCCACCAGCGGCAGGGCTTCGAGATCCTGCACACGCTGAGCAACGGCACGCCCGCGCAGCACGCGATGG
>JALZMX010000226.1 GCA_030857985.1 Actinomycetota bacterium
TCGCCGTGACGGTGATCGCGATGGCCTGGGCCGGATGGGCCGGGCGTCCCCGCCGTCCACTCGACGAGGAGGACTCGGCCGAAGCCTACGACCGGTTCGCCGCTGCGGTGCAGAAGCCGCATCCCGGTCGGGGCAAGAGGGTTGCTCCCGCGCCGGTCGCGCCAGCTAGTGGCGTCGCCATACGCAAGGCGCGACCCACGCGGCCAGCACCCACGCCGCCAGCACCCACGCCGCGGTGAGGGGCCTGGCGCGATGAGCCGCCGTACCCTGTCGCTGGCGGTGGCGGCGGTGCTGCTGGTCGTGCTGACGATCGTCGCTGCCCTGCGCCCGGTGCCGTACGTCGCGATGCGACCGGGGCCGGTGCAGGACACGCTCGGCGCGTTGGGCGGGCAGGACATCGTCGAGATCTCCGGGCGCCGGGTCTACCCCACCAGCGGCCAGCTGGACCTGACCACGGTGTCGGTGACCTCGCCCGGAGCACGGCTCAGCCTCGCCGAGGCGTTGTACGCGTGGGTCGACCCCGAGCGGGTCGTGCTGCCGCGCGACGCGGTCTATCCGCCGCAGCAGTCGGTGCGTGACGCCGAGGAGCAGAGCAGCGTCGAGATGGTCGTCTCCCAGGATGCGGCGGTGGTGGCGGCGCTGACCGCGCTGCGCATCGAGGTCGACTACGACGTACGCGTCGGCGACGTGGCCGCGGACTCACCGGCGCGGGGCCATCTCGAGAGCCGAGACCTGATCCTGGCGGTGGAGGGACAGCCGGTGCAGGACGCGACTGACGTCGGCGAGCTCCTGCAGGAGGTGCCCGCCGGTGACGCCGCCCGGTTAGAGATCCGCCGGGACGGCGAACGCCGGATGGTGAGCACCCCGACCACGGCGGCGCCGGACGACCCGGCCCGCACGATCGTCGGCATCACGGTGGCCAACGACCCGGACTTCCCGTTCGACGTCTCGATCGAGCTCGGGGACCGGATCGGCGGACCGAGCGCCGGGCTGATGTTCGCGCTCGCGATCGTGGACAAGCTCAGCCCGGGCGCACTCACCGGCGGGCTGCACGTCGCCGGCACCGGCGAGATCGACGCCGAGGGCCGGGTCGGTGCGATCGGCGGCATCCAGCAGAAGGTCGCCGGCGCGGCCGAAGCCGGCGCGAGCGTCTTCCTGGTCCCGGCCCGCAACTGCCGAGAGGCTACGTCTGCCGAGTCGGCCGACCAGCTGCGACTGGTGCGGGTGCGCAGGCTGTCGCAGGCGGTCGACGCGCTCGAGGACCTTGCTGCCGGCGACGAAAGAGCGGTGCCCACGTGTCGCAGCTGAGCGAGACGACCTCGACCCCGTCAGCGACTCCGCTGGCGAACGTGGTGGTGGAGATCGAGGCGCACGCCCAGTCAGCAGGCTGGGACCGGGCTGCGCGCGTCTATGCTCTGGTGCCCACCGACGAGCTGCTGGCGCGCGAACCGGCGCTGGGCGCAAAGCTCGGCATCGACGTCACCACCGCGGCCGGCACGCTGACCCCGATCGAGGACGAGCTCGGTGCCGACGCCTCGCTCGAGCAGGCGCTGCCGCGGATCGCCTGGCCGCGCGAGGTGGTGGGCTGTGCGGTCGTCGTCGAGCGGTTGGTGCTGCCACCCGACGCCGAGGAGGCGCTGCCCGAGAGCGGCTCGGCAGTCCGTGACTTCGCCGCCGCACATCCGCGACGGGCCGAGGTCCGGATCGCCGCGGGGGTGCTGCGCGACGGGCGTCAGCACTGTGTGCTGCGGGTGCGCTCGCACGACGGGGCTCTGGTCCAGGGGCCCGACCTGGTGCCGGGTCTCACCGGTCTCTTGCAGGACACGTTGGACGACTGAGGGAGACTTGACCGCGTGAGTGGCATCTTCGACGACGGCAGAGTGTTCACACCGCCTGCGCAACCGCGGCCGCGACCGCCACGGGCGCTGCTGCCGACGCTGGCGGTGCTGGTTGTGCTGCTCGTCGTCGGCTCGACGTTCACCGACCTGTGGACCGAGCGGCTGTGGTTCGTCTCGGTCGACCACGCCTCCGTCTTCAACACGCTGCTCAGCACGCGCCTGCTGATGTTCGTGTTCTTCGGCCTGCTGCTCGCGGCTGCGGTCACCGTCAACGTCGTGCTCGCCTACCGCGTCCGTCCGTTGCACCGGATGCTGTCCCCGGAGCAACGCAACCTCGACCGCTACCGCGACGTGGTGCAGCCGCTGCGGCGGCTGATCGTGGTCGGGCTCGCGGTACTGCTGTTCTTCTTCGCCGGCTCCAGCGGAGCGGCCAACTGGGACACGTTCCTGCTGTGGCGCAACGGTGGCTCGTTCGGCGTTCCCGACGAGGTGTTCGGCATCGACGCGGGCTTCTTCGTCTTCGACTACCCGTTCTGGCGCTACCTCCTCAACTTCGGCTTCTCGGTGGTCATCGTCGCGCTGATCGCCACCGCTGCGACCTACTACCTCTATGGCGGGATCTCGCTGCAGTCCCCGGTCGACAAGGTGTCGAGCGCGGCGCAGATCCACCTGTCGGTGTTGATCGGCATCTTTATGCTGCTCAAGGCGGTGGCCTACTGGCTGGACCGCTACGGCCTGGTGCTCCAGGACGGTCGGTTGTTCACCGGTTTGTCCTACACCGACGACAACGCGGTGCTGCCGGCCAAGAACATCCTCACGATCATCGCGGTGATCTGTGCGGTGCTGTTCTTCGCCAACGTCGTACGCCGGACCTGGATGCTGCCCGGTCTCGGGCTCGGCCTGCTGGTGCTGTCCGCGGTGCTGCTCGGCGGCCTGTTCCCGTTCGCCGTACAGCAGTTCCAGGTGCGCCCCTCCGAGCCGGACAAGGAGGCGCCGTACATCGAGAAGAACATCGCCGCCACGAGGGACGCCTACGGTGTCGCCGGCGTCGAGGTGTCGGAGTACGACGCGAGGACGACGCTCACGCCGGCACAGCTGGCCGAGGGCGCCGAGGAGCTGCCCGGGACCCGGCTGCTCGACCCGACCCTGGTGTCGGAGGCGTTCGAGCAGCTGCAGCAGGTCCGCGGCTTCTACCAGGTGCCGGTCACCCTCGACGTCGACCGCTATCAGGTGGGCGGCGAGTCGCGCGACATGGTGGTTGCGCTGCGTGAGATCGACCTGGCCGGGCTGGAGCCGGACCAGCGCAACTGGAACAACGACCACACCGTCTACACCCACGGCTTCGGTGCGATTGCCGCGTTCGGCAACGAGCGGACCAACGAGGGCGAGCCGGTGTGGGCCGAGCAGGACCTGCCTCCGCGCGGGGTGCTCGGTCCCTACGAGCCGCGCATCTACTACGGCCAGCTGGGGCCGTCGTACTCGATCGTCGGTGCACCCGAGGGCAGCGAACCGGTCGAGCTGGACATCCCCGACACCGAGGAGGAGGGCGCCGCGGCCCAGACCAACACCTACCAGGGCGAGGGCGGGGTGCCCGTCGGTGGCCTGTTCAACCAGCTGCTGTACGCCGTGAAGTTCCGCGAGCCCAACCTGCTGCTGTCCTCACGGGTCAACGAGGCGTCCAAGATCCTCTACGACCGCGACCCTCGCACCCGGGTGGAGAAGGTGGCGCCCTGGCTGACCGTGGACGGCAACCCCTATCCGGCGATCGTCGGCGAACAGGTCGTGTGGATCGTCGACGGGTATACGACGAGCAACTCCTATCCGATGTCGGAGCGGGTGTCGCTCGGCGACGTGACGTCGACCAGCCTCACCGGGACCCGGGCGCTGGCCGCGCTGCCCGACGACGAGATCAACTACCTGCGCAACTCGGTCAAGGCGGTCGTCGACGCCTACGACGGGAGCGTGACGCTGTACGAGTGGGACGAGGAAGACCCGGTGCTGCAGGCCTGGATGTCGGCGTTCCCCGGCACAGTGGAGCCGCGCGCGGAGATCCCGGAGTCGCTGTACCAGCACCTGCGCTATCCCGAGGACCTGTTCAAGACGCAGCGCGAGATCCTCACCAACTACCACGTCACCGACCCGGGCGACTTCTACCAGGGCAACGACCGCTGGGAGGTCCCCGACGACCCGACGGCGCCGGGGCGCTCTCAGCCGCCGTACTACCTGACCCAGCGGATGCCGGGCCAGGACGAGTCGGCGTTCTCGCTGACCTCGGTGTTCGTGCCGCAGAGCCGCGAGATCCTAGCCGCGGTGATGTCGGTCAACGCCGACTCTGCCAGTGACGGCTACGGCACGATCCGGATCCTGCAGCTGCCCGGCAACACCCAGGTCCCGGGGCCGGGTCAGGTGGCAAACGCATTCAACTCCAACGAGGCGATCGCGCGCGAGCTGTTGCCGTTCAAGCAGACCGAGGGAGCCCAGGCGCTGTTCGGCAACCTGCTGACGCTGCCGGTCGGCGACGGACTGCTGTATGTGCAGCCGGTCTACACCGTGCGTGGTGAGGGCGAGGGCAACTACCCGGTGCTGTCCTATGTGCTGGCGTCCTTCGGCGACAACGTGGGCTACGGCGCGACGCTGGCCGAGTCGCTCGACGTGGTGATCGGCGGCGACTCCGGCATCGAGGAAGGTGGCTCTGAGGATCCACCCGGTGGCGGGAACGGCGACGGGGGCCCGCCGGTCGACGCCGACGTCGCGGCGCTGCTGCAGCAGGCCGAGGAGGAGTTCGCCGCCGCCGACGAGGCGCTGCGAGACAACGACCTGGCGGCCTACGCGGAGTCCATCGACCGCGCTCGCGACCTCATCGCCCAAGCGCTGGAGGCGCAGGGGCTGTCGGTCGGGGAGCCCAGTGGCGAGCCGACGGACGAGCCGTGAGGGAGCCGACGGGACGAGCCGTGAGCCGGATCAACTTGCCTGCCCGGAGGGTGCGCCGTAGGCTTGCCTGCGCGACGCGGGGTGGAGCAGTTCGGTAGCTCGCTGGGCTCATAACCCAGAGGTCGCGGGTTCAAATCCCGCCCCCGCTACCAAAGAAGTCGAGGTCAGAGACCGTCTGGCCTCGATTTTCATTTGGAGGTCGCCATGGCGATCCATCATCTATCCATCACATTGCCCAGGTGTGCACGTGGCCCCGGGCGCTGTCCCTCGGCACGGTTTCGGTCGCCTCGACCCAGTTCGGGGAGGCCGGGGCACCTGTCGGTCATGAACACGCATGACCTGGGCCTGGAGCCCCTGATGGGCGTCGAGGAGCTCGCGGAGTACCTCGGCGTCCCGGTGCAGACGATCTGTGACTGGCGGCAGGCCGGCACGGCCCCGCGGGCCTTCAAGTTCGGGAAGCGACTCAAGTTCGCCGTCTCCGACGTCCAGTCCTGGCTGGCCGCACACCGGGAGGCGGGCGCATGAGCCGGCAGCGCCTTCCGATCGGCAGCCATGGCGCGATCACCGTGATGAACCTGCCCGACGGCCGGGTCGAGGTGCGCGCTTGCTACCGCGACTTCGACGGCAAGTCCCGGCTCGTGTCGGCCCGGGCGAGCTCCCGCTCGGCCGCCGAAGCGGCGTTGAGGAAGCGGCTGGCCGAGCGCCACCTGTACCAACCCGTCGACACGACCCTGAGCCTGCACAGCCTGTTCGGCGAGCTCGTCGACTACTGGCTCGCCGACATCGACCTGGAGGACAGGCTCGCGCCGAGCACGCGGTTCAACTACGAGCGCGACATGCGCCAGCTCGTCCTGCCTGCCTTCGAGCACCTGACCCTGCGGGAGATCGGTGTCGCCCGGTGCGATGCCCTGCTCAAGCAGCTCGGCCAGCGCTCGTACGCCCGGTCCAAGCGGGCGAAGACGGTGATGCGGCTGGCGTTCGGGCTCGCGCTGCGCCACGAGGTCATCGTGAGGAACCCGATCGACGGTGTCGCCCGGCTGCACAAGCCGAAGCGGACGCCGACTGCGCTGACGGCCACGGAGGTGAACGCGATCCGTGCGGTCATCAAGGCCTGGGAACACACCCGCGGCACCTCCGGGCCGAACCCTGATGGGCAGCTCGGCCAGATCGTCGAGGTCATGCTCGGTACCTCGGCTCGGATCGGGGAAGTGTTGGCGATACGCCGCTGCGACCTCGACGTCACCGCCATGCCGGCCACGCTGCGGATCTGCGGAACCATGGTCACCGAGCGCGGGGTGGGCACCTACCGCCAACCGCACCCGAAGACGGATCGCTCCAACCGGATCGTCGCCCTGCCGACCTTCACCGCCGAGGCGATCCGCCGGCGGCTCTCGGTGATGGCCGACCGCTCACCCGACGCGCTGGTCTTTCAGAGCAGAGAAGGCACCCCGCTGACGACGGCGAACGTGCGGCGTCAGCTCCGCAAGGTGCTGGGTGACGCCGGGATCGAGGGAGTCCACCCGCACATGTTCCGCCGTACGGTGGCCACGGTGATCAACGACCAGGCGAGCTTGAACCTCGCGGCCGAGCTGCTCGGCCACACCGACCCGAAGGTCACGATCGAGCACTACATCCGCCGCAACGAGCACGTGAACCCGCTGACAGCGGAGTTGTTGGACGCGGCCTTCTCAGCGACCGAGGCGGACGATCTCGGTGGCGAGCTCGACGAGTGAGCGGGCACGGCGGACCAGTGGCTCAGCCTTGGCGGCTGAGATGAGTGCCGTGCCGTACTCGACGTCGCCCTTGGCTGCGATCAGCTCACGCAGGACCCTCTCGGCGGTCGCGGCCGCGTCGCGCTTTGCCAGTGCTGTTCGGAGTTCTTTGGCCGCGCTCGCGTGATCCTTCCCCTTGCTGGTCGACCCGGTCAGCGATGTGACGATCGCGTCTTTGGCGCTGATGCCAGCGTGGATGGCATCACCGGCAGCGGGTGTGTATCGCTTGGCGGCGAGATTGTCCTCAGCCGAGGCGAGGTACTCCTCCGCCTTGGTCAGGAACGCCTTGGCGTGGTTGGACTGTTCGGCGTTGGCCATCAGGCAGCACCTGCCTTGGTCCTCGGCTTGGTGCCGACCAGCGCCAGGCCGTCGCGGAGTATGTCGTGCACCACCGGTTCACCGGCCTTGGCGAGTTGGTTGAACTCGTCGACGGTGAACACCAGCACGTCGCATGCGTTGCCGAATCGCTTCCGCACGACTTCCTGGAGGTCGACGCGACCGTCCCACTCGGCATCGGTGATGACGGCGAGGTCGATGTCGCTGTTCTCTGTTGCCTCGCCCCGTGCGATCGAGCCGAAGATCAGCACGGTCTCCACCGCCTCGCCAATGGCGTCAAGGATCACGTGGCTCAATGCCCCGATCGGATCGGCGAGGTGGCGCAGGTGCGGTATCGCGGCATGCTCCTCGTCGATCGTGTGCACGCCGGCCCGACCGATCGTCTGGGTCTCGATGATCCCGAGCTCCGCCAGGGCCTTGAGTGTCTGCTGCACTGACCACAGGCTGTACTCATCGCTCACGAGGGCGTGTATCTGACGGCCGGTCATGGGTGTGGCAGTGCGCAGGAGAGCCGACAGCACCGCGCCGCGCGCACCCGTGATGATTCCGCCGAACGGTTCACCGAAAAACATTGGGATCACGATACCTGTCATATGACTGAAATGACAGTCATATGACAGGTCGTAGGCAATGATCAACTGCGAAAGCGGCTACGCCTCTTGGCCTTCTCGGCGCGCTCCACAAGGCAGATGCCGGTGACGATGAGCTGCCGCTGCCCGCCGAGCTCCTGACTCCGCCTTCGCGTCCCTCACTCGACGACGAATGAACGATAAGATCGACTTATGACCCTACTTGCTGAGTACCGCGGCGCGCGTCGGGACGAGGAAGTCGCCAGGCTGCGTCGCGCGATTGCGCTGCGCGCGATGGTCTCCGAGGGCATGAGTCAGTTGGAGATTGCCGAGTTGCTCGGTGTCTCGCAGCCGGCCGTCAGCCAGTAGCTCAAGTTCGCTCCCGACATCGACGGTGCCCACCCGAGCTGCTCCTGGAGGCCGTTGGCCCGGTGCTTAAGGTACTCGCGAGTGAGCACGGGTATCAGCGCGCCGACGCCGGCTACTTCAGCCATGCTCTGGCCGACGAGGCGGTGGCGCAGGGATGTGACTTTCGCGATCGCGGCGAAGCGCAACACCGCGATGTGGCGGGCCTACGCCGGCATCGCCGACGGGGACTGGGTGGACGCCAAGGGCATGCCCGGCGCGCAAGTCGCTCCGGTCGACTACGCCCCGGCCGGTTGGCCCGACGACACCTACACCATCGTGCGTCGGGTCCGGGTCGAGGCCGAGGCGATCTCGGCCGACCCCGATCCCGCCGCCGCAGGACGGTCGACCCCGACCAACTCGCGCTGGCCCTGGACGGCACCGCGACCCACGCCTACGCGGTGTCGTTCATCGTCACCAACGTCCCCACCCACAACCACGGGGCGAAGGGCGAGACGGTTCTCGACGTCGAGGCCTGGTTCCGCAGGCGCACCGTCATCGAGGACCGGATCCGCGAGGCCAAGCTCGGCGCCGGCATGCGCCACCTCCCCTCGGGACACGCCGGAGTGAACACGGTGTGGATGTGGGCAGCGCTGCTGGCCGGGAACCTCTCGGTCCTCCTCCAAGCCCTCACCGGAATCGACGAGCACGGCCGCGCCCACGGGCGCCGGCTCCGACACGAACTGTTGTGTATCCCGGCCCGGCTTATACGTCACGGCCGCGCACTGACCCTGCGGCTACCACCCGGCGAGCACCTGCTTCCCGCCGTGCTCACCCGGATCCGAGAACTTCCTGCCGCGGCTGAGACCGCGTCCCATCCACGCCCACCAAGGACCTCGGAGAACGCGAACCCGGCGCCACCGGCAACACCGTCGTGCCCGAACCCGGCAACACCCCGAATACCTCGAGAAGTGACGAGCGAAACCCATGTCCACGCACTACTCGCGGATCCGGGTCTGACGACGTGATCACCGATGGATCGAGCGGACCCCTCGTTGTAGAGATGGAGCTACCAACCGCTGAAAAGATCTCCGGAGTAGAAGATCCGGTCAGCCTGAAGATCAATGTGTTGATTCCAGAATTAGTGCCGGCACATTTGGCCGGTGACGACAGCTCGAGGGCATGTCCAGCGGCGATCAACAGTCAGTCGTCGGCGCGTCTCACGGCCACGTCACCAGGCAGCACACGCTCGACGGGGAAGAACGAGGCGTACATCACCCCCGACATGTTGTAGCGGAAACGGATGCCCATGATCGCCCGGATTCCCCAGTGCATGCCGAATGCGTTCACCGCCCACAGCCGGCCGAGGCGACGGTCGAGCAGGGCGAGCGGGGCGGCCAGCTCCAGCGCCAGGGAGCCGGCGGCCAGCAGGCGGAACAAGCCCGTGTGCGCATACATCCGCACACCCGCAGGCGCGGCCGACGAGCCGAGCAGCTCCTTGCGCAGGCCGTCCGCGACGATCTGGCTGCGCAACGACTCTCCGCTCGCCCAGGACCACCCCAGCGGTCCCTTCACCTTGTCCACACCGGCCACCAGGTAGGTCGCGGCAGTCACCGCGCTGATCAGGTGCGACGGGACGCCGTAGCGCCAGTGCTGACGTCCCGAGCCGAGGTGCGGCGCGTCCACGCTGAGTGCGTCAGCGCTGGGGCTGAGCCCGAGCACCGCGGTGTGCAGGACGAGGTTGTTGTCGCTGTGGAAGATCATCGACCAGCTGTTGCGGTACGACAGCGTCCACAGCAGCAGCGCCGCGTGCGCCGGGCCGGTGACTCGGTGCCGCACCCCGAGGGTGAAGGCGGCGTCGGCCGCCAGCCCGGTGTAGAAAATGGCATCGGCCACCGGGGCGGGAGCGGTGACTTCAGGGCCGGGCCGGGCCGACCGGCGCGAACAGCCGCGGGTCGGTCGGTGCACCTGACGCATCATCCGGACGCGCCGTCCCAGGTAGTAAATCGTGTAGGCGCCGGTCAGCACCCGCAGTACGGCGGCCGGGCGGCCGGAGCCGGCGCGAAGAAGCCGTTCTCCAGCTGGCGCGCCACCTGCCGCAGACTCACGGCCGGGCTCCTTGGACCCGAGCGCTGGCGTGCACCAGCTCGTCGACCGGTTGCCGGTGGCCGGCGAAGAAGTCGTCGTAGTGGTAGCGCCCGGTGATCACGCGCACCTCGACCACGGACTTGTCAGATCTCCTCGGGCGGGTGGACACGGCAGAGGCGACGTTGTCGGCGATCTCCTGAGCACGTCCCGCCGCGACCGCACGCTGCAGCTGTCGCCGCACCTGGTTGAGACCGCCGGTGCCCGCGTAGCTGTATCTCAAGACCCGGCGCTCGCCCTCCGCGTCCACGCCGACAAGGTGTACGACGGAACCGTGCCGCTTCCGCTTCGCACTGAACATCGGGTAGTACGACAGCGGGAAGCCGTCGCGGGGTTTGGGGCGCCAGTTCTGCCGTATCGAGACCAGGACTGACCCCAGCAGAGCCACGCCACCTGCGAGCACCATCGCCCTGTCGCGCGATTCCGTGTCGCGGACCGTCACCTCCCGCGTCCGGCTGCTCACGGCCGACCCCGCTACCCCGCCGCGGGGCTGCCGCGTCTGCGGCGGACAAGGAGGCTGTCCAGCGCGACCCGGGCGGCGTGGTAGCCGCACATGCCGTGGACTCCGCCTCCCGGTGGTGTCGACGAGGAGCACAGGAACACTCCCTCCAGCGGTGTCGCGTAGGGGACGGCGCGCCTGATCGGCCGGAACACCTGCTGCAGTCCGTCCATGGCCCCGCCCCCGATGTCGCCGCCGACCAGGTTGGAATTCGCCCGTTCCAGATCGGCTGGTGTGGTCTCGATCCGGTTCAGGATGCGGTCCCGGAACCCCGGCGCGAAGCGCTCGATCTGGGCGTCGATGCGCGCACCGATCGAGACGTCCGAGGCATGCGGCGTGTGCGAGTACGCCCACAGCACCTGACGGCCGCCTAGGACCCGGGTGGGGTCCGCCGAGCTCTGCTGCGCCACCAGCACGAACGGGCGGTCGGGGTGCCGTCCGGCGTACACGTCTGCCTCAGCGCTCGCCACCTCCTCCAAGGTGCCCCCGACGTGCACCGTCCCGGCGCGCTGGACCCGTGCGTCGGACCACGGTGCCGGCCCGTCCAGCAGGTAGTCGACCTTGTAGACCGCGGTGCCGTAGCGCCACCTCGCCAGGGAGCGGGCATACCGCGGGGGCAGGCACCCCCCGGCCAGCGCGAGGACCTGCCGGGGGGTCAGGTCGAGGAGAATCAGGTCGGCCGGACGCACCTGGGCCAGGTCGGTCACCGGCGTGCCGGTGCGGACCCGGCCACCGTGCTCGACCAGGTCCGCGGCCAACGCGTCGGCGATCGCCTGTGACCCCCCACGGGCAACCGGCCAGCCGGTCGCGTGCGCGGCCGCTCCGAACAGGGTCCCGAAGGCCGCGGTCAGCGGGTGGGTCAGCGGCAGCACCGCGTGTGCGGCCGACCCCGCGAACAGCGCCCGGG
>JALZMX010000057.1 GCA_030857985.1 Actinomycetota bacterium
GACCGCAGGAACCGTCGGCTGATGTCGTGGATGTAGCGGAACTGGGCGTCACGGTCAGGGTGCTGACGTCCCTCGCGGGCCTTTGCGTTGCCCTGCAAGCTGTAACCAGCAGCCTTCAACAGCCTCCCGACCGTCTGGTCGCTCACCCGATGCCCATCGGCAGTCAACGCATCGGCCAGGTTGCGGGTGGACTTCGCGGTCCAGCGCAGCGCAGACATCGGGTCCCCCCGGGTCGCCGGATCCACCAGGACATCCAGCGCAGCAGCCAAACCCGGATCGGCCACCGTCGCCGCCTTACGACCGCCACCCGGGCGACGCGACCGGCCCGCCGCAAGTTCAGACGGAGCGTCCAACTCGGCAATCGCGCGCGTCACCGTGGACGGCGCCACCCCCGCCACCCGGGCCACCGCGACCACCCCACCATGGCCCAGCTCACGGGCCTCAGCACCCAACAACAACCGGCGCTGCCGCTCGCCGAGCACCGGCCACAAAATCGCGATCCGCCGACCTACTGCCTCAACGACGCCCGCCTCGATCGCCACGCCACCAGGATATCCGTCCGATCGCCAAATCCATTACTTATTTCTTGGCGTGTCCTTAGTGCCGTGGAATAGGGCGGCGGAGGCACCTTCGGCCCGCGATCTGACAACGACATCACCGACGCACTGTCGCGTCATGCGGCCCATGGGCGCTGCTGGTCGGTACGTTTCGAGCGTCGAGGAGGTGTGATGAGCCGCAAGCAGGAACTGCGTGAGAAGGCCGTATGGCGGTCTGATCCGCACACTCTGGTCAAGCATCTTGTGTACCGGCACTACCTCGACTGCTGGATGCCCAAGATTCTTCAGAAGTTCCCCACCGCGACCATCGTGGATGCGTTCGCCGGGCCGGGCGTGTACGAGGACGGCCCGGTCGGGTCGCCGTTGCTGATCGCCAAGACCTTCCTCGGTCACTCGGCCTACGCCCGCTTCAACAACCTGCGAGTCGTCTGCCTGGAGCAGCGAGCCGACCGGGTCGCGCGACTACGCGCCGAGATCGCTGCCGTAGGGCAAACACCGAAGTTACAGATGACGGTGCTGGAACCGAGTGAGTTCGCCGCTCAGCAGCCGTTCCTGAGCCAGGTCGCGCATGGCGACCGGCCTAACAGCACGCCGGTGTTGTGGCTGCTCGACCCGTTCAACATCAAGTCGTTGCCGTTCTACCGGGTGGCCGACTGCCTGAGTGGGCGCTACGACGAAGCCGTGGTCACCTTCTTCACGGAGGAGATGCACCGGTTCTGCACCCGTGAAGGCTTCGACCTCACCCTCGATGAGCACTTCGGCTCAGCGGACTGGCGCGGCGCTGCCCAGGTGTACGGGGAGGCGCAACGCAAGGACGCGCTCGTCAACGCCTACCGGCGGTCATTGAGACGTGCAAAGGCGTTTTGACAGAGCAGTTCGGGGTTCAGGTTCGCAACACGACGCCGCGTTACTCGCTTGTGTTCGCCACGCACAGCGAGTACGGGCTGAAGTGCTGGAACCCGGTGAAGTGGAAGTTGGACTCCTACTCCGGGTCCGGAGCGTCAGCGGGAACGCTCATGCAGCCAGACCTGTTCGGCACTTCCGTCATCGACGAGTTGTCCGACCTGCTCCGCGCACACGCCGGGACGGAGCAGCCCTGGAGTCGGCTGGTTGGGGACGCCACTCGCGCCGGATACCTGGAGAAGCACCTTCGGGGGGCGCTCGACGGCCTGGCTGCCGAAGGCGTAGCGATCCGCGTGGAGCCGGTCGAGGCACGCTCCGCCTGGCCGGAGAACAGCGTCGTCCGCTTCTACGCCCCGGAGGACGTGGACGACAGCGACTTGCGGGAGTCGCTGGAGGAGTCCTGACCGGGCTTCAGGCCAGCGCGAGCGGTCGGGCGGGCATCTCGTCCCAGACCATGCCTTCCAAGGTTCGGCCACCGGCCTTGGGTGTGCGTCCGCCCCACTGCTTGAAGAAGAAGGGCACCCCCTTCGTTTGGCAGGCGTCGCGAACGTCGGTGACCCACTCGGTCTGGATCGGGCGGTGGTTCGAGCCGGACTCGCCTCCGGCGATCACCCAGTTGATGCCGTCAAGGTTGATGTTTGGGAGCGGGCCGAGCAGCGGCTCGCAGGACAGGAAGCGGACGGCAGCCGGGACCCGCCGCAGGTCGTCGATGCGAGGCATCGCGGCTTCGTTCTCGACGCTGACGCCGATCCACAGGTTGTCGGGCCATTCCAACTGCTGGGCGACCTTGCGCAGTCGAGCCGAGCGCTTGGTGAGGACCTGATAGGTGTGCTGCGGCGTATCGGCGATGATCATGAACACCTGCTTGACGAAGTCCAGAGGGACCTTCGCGTGGAACAGGTCGCTCATAGAGTTCACGAAGACGATCTTCGGTTGCTTCCATGTGTAGGGCGTGATCAGCGCGTCCGGGTGCACGGTGACGCCGAAGCCAGGGCCGCTGGTGCGCGGGTCTCCGTCGTTCTGATACTTCTCCGCACCCATCGCCTTCAGCCGCTTCGACAGGGTCAGGGCGTAGCAGTTGTCGCAGCCCACGGAAACCTTGTCGCAGCCGGTCGTTGGGTTCCAGGTCGCCTCAGTCCACTCGATGGACGTGCCATCCGCCATGCTTCACCTCCTTCGGCTCGCCGTACGCGCTTGGTTTCGGCACCGTAGCCGCCGCAAACGGTGTGACTGAAGTGAGTGTCGATCAACGGTCCGACAGATCAGCGGTCAAGAAGCCGGACGGTAGCCTGCCCCTGTGACGCTTCCGGAGAACGCAAACGGGCCTTCGGCGGCTCGTTTGGGCATTCGAAGACCCGTTCGGGCCTAGCGTGCCGTTCTGGGGAGGCCGCAAGATCAACCGGCGAGGTTCTCGACCGGTTTCTGTTCAACCGCCTCGCGCCCGTAGCTCAGGGGATAGAGCAGGTGCCTTCTAAGCACTTGGTCGCAGGTTCGATTCCTGCCGGGCGCACATGTGCTCGATGGCGCCCTGAACCGGAAACAGGTCATTTGACCCGGTCCGGTGCAAGGTGCTCCGCATGAGGTCACCTGGACCGTTTCCGGTGCAGGCCCGCCCCCGCGGGACACACGTCACGGGGACCCGCGACCGCCCAGGCGCCACCGGCGGCCCGCATAACCGATTCGCCTGGTCCTCGCCGAGGGCATGCCCTGCTGCGCCGGGCATTGGTGGGATCGGTGCGCCTGATCCTGCGCTGCATGCTCACCCGGCCGACCCGGACGTGCCGGGTCGGCCGCTCGCGTTCGTTCCCCGGAGCCGGCAGCTCTACCTGTGCAAGCCGATTGGAATGCGACGGCGGCGCGCGCGTTCGGCCTTCGGAACGACGACGCTGGGCATGCCGTAGCCGAAAGAGGCGGTCGCCGAGTCAACTCCTCGATGTCGGCCAGCGGCGGCACGTCGTTCACCGTGCGGTCGATGGCGCGTACGACATCCGACCACTGGTCGAGCTCACTAGCGAAGGCGGGCCGCAACCGCTCGAACACTGTCGTCCCGGCATCGCATAGGGAATTCATCGGATTCGCCTGTGACGATGCAGGCATCAGCATCGTCGTTCTCCTCTCCAGATCGGGCGGCTCACCGTCCGACCGGCGCCCCTGTCCGTTCGTCCGGGCGGTGATCCAGCTTGGGGCCGGGAACATACATACTCCGATCACAGAGTTGATACACTTACGCTGAAGAATCCAGAGCGCTACGCGGGATCGTCCACGGTCTGGAGCTGCACGAGCAGCGCCACCAGGACCCAGAAGAACAGGCCGGCCGCCAGCAGGTTGACGTTGCCTCCCCGCCCGCCTCCCCTGGCGCCGAGCGTTGAGCGACCGGCGAAGGCGGCGACGCCGAAGCAGGCGGCGGCCGCGATGTACAGCAGCAGGTAGATGATCTTCATCGATGTTCTCCCTCGAGACGACCGCCTAGGCGCGGTTTCCGGAGGGTAGGGCCTGGCTCACCCGAGCGCGACGGACACCGCGTGGATGAGTACGCCGGCGAGCCCGCCGACCACCGTGCCGTTGATGCGGATGAACTGCAGGTCCCGCCCGACCGCCGCCTCGATCCGGCTGGAGGCGTCCCGCGCCTCCCACTGAGCGACGGTCTTCTGGATCAGCGAGACCACCGTGTCGCCGTAGTGCTCGACGGCGTAGCGGACCGCCTGCAGCAGCCGGGCGTCCAACCGGCGCTCGAGGTCGGCGTCCGCCACCACTCGCGCCCCGGCGTTGCGGACCAGGTCGGCGATCCGCTGCTGCAGGCCGCCGTCCAGCTCGTCCAGCGACAGCCGTACCGACGTGAGGATGTCCTGCAGCAACGCGTGCAGCAGCGACTGCAGGTGCGGGTCGTCCACCAGCGCCCGCAGCTGCGCGTCGACCGCGCGGGCCGTGTCGGCGTTGTAGCGCAGGTCGTCGGCCAGCGACTCGAGCAGCCCGTCGACCCAGCGTCGCAGCGGATGGTCCGGATCCGCCTCCACCTCAGCCAGTTTGGCGATCACCACATCCAGCAGACGGGCGACGCGCTTGTCGGTCGCGGCCAGCCAGCCGACGACGCCCTGGTCCTCGACGAACTTCTTGAGCTGCGGGTGCAGGTCGTCGCGGTTCTTCCGGACGTACGCGTGGAGCCGCGTCACGCCGACGTCGACCAGCGGTCGTTGCCCCTTCCCCTCGATGGCGCGCGCCAGAAACTGACCGAGCACGGGCGTGTAGGAGCGGCGGTCGAGGTCGCGCCGCACCAGGGCGAGAACGGCGTCGGTGAGGACCCGCTCGTCGAGCGCGTCCAGCAGCGCGGCGATGCCCGCCGCGAGCTCACGTCCGACCACCGCTGCCGCGTCCGGTTCGGCGAGGCGCTCGGCGAGGCGGCGTACCAGCCGTGCTTCGACGACCTGCGCGGCCACGACGTCGGGGGTGAGGAAGTTGCCGGTGACGAACTCACCCAGCTTGGTAGCGAGCTCGTCCTTCTTGCGCGGGATCAGCGCGGTGTGCGGGATGCGCAGGCCGAGCGGGTGGCGAAACAGCGCCGTGACAGCGAACCAGTCGGCGACGCCGCCGACCATGGCGGCCTCCGCGGCAGCGCGCAGGAAGCCCGTCGCGGTGCTGTCCGGCAGGGCGAACGTCGCGAGGAAGACCAGCGCGGCCAGCACCAGCAGGCCGGTGGCGGTGCGCTTCATGCGGCGCAGCGCGGCCGGGTCGCCCTCGAGCAGAGCGGGCACCTGAGCCAGCGGTGTGGTCATGCTCAGCGGCGGCGAGGGCGCCGCGCCGTCCCGAACAGC
>JALZMX010000309.1 GCA_030857985.1 Actinomycetota bacterium
TGCTGCTGACCGCGCTGCGGCGCTTCGTCCGTGATGCGAACTTCACCTTGACCGAGTCCGGCGAAGGGCTGCGGATCCACTCGGGTCTGCTGTCGCTGAGCCACCGGACCATCCCTGCCGGTCGCGTGCAGGCGGTGCACCTGCGCGAGCCGCTGCTGTGGCGGCCGTTCGGCTGGGCGCAGCTCACTGTGGACGTGGCCGGCACCAGCGCCGGTGGATCCGGTGGATCCGGTGGCAACGACAACCAGCCGGCGGCGAACACTCTGGTGCCAGTCGCCTCACGGGCCGAGGCGGCCACGATCCTCGCCGGGGTGGTGGGCCTCGACGTGGATGGTGTGGCGATGTCCGGGGTGCCGCAGCGGGCCAGCCGGCTCGACCCGATGGCCTGGCGCTGGTTGGGAGTCGGGCTCACCGACGAGGTGGCGGTGAGCCGGACCGGGTGGTTGGACCGGCAGCTCGCGGTCGTACCCTTCGCGCGGATCCAGAGCGTGCGGGCGCGGCAGGGGCCGCTGCAACGGGGCCTCGGCCTGGCCAGCGTGCACCTCGACGGAGCCCAGGGGGCGCAGGGCTGGTCGGCCGCACACCGCGACGTCGACGACGCACGGGTACTGGTGCAGGTGCTGGCAGCGCGCGCCGGGGAGCTCCGCCGTACCGAGGATGTCCACCGCTGACGCCTGAGCTTCATCTGCCGCTGCTCTGCCGTCGGCAATCCGACGCTGGGGTTTCCCCGGCGACCCTGCGGTCGGCAATCCGACGCACTGCGGCGGCGCACCGGGGGCCGCCGGCTCAGAAGGCGTCGGGCGGGACATAGACGCCCCACACGTCGCGCAGTGCGTTGCAGACTTCGCCGACAGTGGCACGCGCCGCGAGCGCCCGCTTCATCGGGAACAGCACGGTCCCGCTACCGGCGGCGGCCCGCTTCAGCTCGGCCAGCGCGACGTCGACCTCGGCGTTGTCGCGCTCCTCGCGCAGCCTCGCCAGCCGCTCGGCCTGCTGTGCCTCGATCGTCGGGTCGACGTGCGGCAGATCGTACGGTTCCTCGGTCTGCGTCCGGAACCGGTTGAGGCCTACCACGACCCGCTCGTCGTCGTCGATCTGCCGGGCGATCCGGTACGCCGACTTCTCGATCTCGTTCTTCTGGAAACCCCGCTCGATCGCGGCCACCGCGCCACCGAGATCCTCAACCTGCTCCATCAGCGACCGCGCCGCTACCTCGACCTCGTCGGTCAGCGACTCCATCGCGTAGGACCCGGCGAACGGGTCGACGGTCCTGGTCACGTCGGTCTCGTGGGCGAGCACCTGCTGCGTGCGCAGCGCGAGCCGCGCGGCCTTCTCGCTCGGCAGCGCGATCGCCTCGTCGTAGGAGTTGGTGTGCAGCGACTGGGTGCCGCCGAGCACCGCGGCCAGCGCCTGCACCGCGACCCTGACCAGGTTGACCTCCGGCTGCTGCGCCGTGAGCTGCACCCCGGCCGTCTGCGTGTGGAAGCGCAGCATCATCGACTTCGGGTTCTGGGCGCCGAACTCGTCACGCATCACCTGCGCCCAGATCCTGCGGGCCGCACGGAACTTCGCCACCTCCTCCAGGATCGTCGTACGCGAGACGAAGAAGAACGCCAGCCGGGGAGCGAACTCGTCGACGTCCTGGCCTGCGGCGATCGCGGCTCGGACGTACTCGATGCCGTCGGACAAGGTGAACGCGATCTCCTGCGCCGGCGTGGCACCGGCCTCGGCCATGTGGTAGCCGGAGATGGAGATCGTGTTCCAGCGCGGGATCTCCGTCTTGCAGTAGCGGAAGATGTCGGTGATCAGCCGCAGTGAGTGCTTCGGCGGGTAGATGTAGGTGCCGCGGGCGATGTACTCCTTGAGTACGTCGTTCTGGATGGTGCCGGTGATCTGCTCGCCGCTGACCCCCTGCTCCTCGGCGACGATCTGGTACATCAGCAGCAGCAGCGCCGCCGGGGCGTTGATCGTCATCGACGTCGACACCTTGTCCAGCGGGATGCCGTCCAACAGCACGCGCATGTCGTCGATCGAGTCGATCGCCACCCCGACCTTGCCGACCTCGCCGTGCGCGACCGACGAGTCGGAGTCGTAGCCCATCTGGGTCGGCAGGTCGAACGCCACCGAGAGGCCAGCGGTGCCGTGCTCGATCAATTGGTGGTAGCGCCGGTTTGACTCGACCGCGGTGCCGAACCCGGCGTACTGGCGCATCGTCCATGGGCGGCCGGTGTACATCGAGGGATAGACGCCGCGGGTGTAGGGGAACTCCCCCGGCTCGCCGAGCTGCTCCTGCGGGTCCCAGCCCTGCAGCGCCTTCGG
>JALZMX010000004.1 GCA_030857985.1 Actinomycetota bacterium
CTCGGTCGCATCCGCCTGATCAGTTCTCGTCAGTGTCGCGCTGAGCTCACTTCTTCTTGCCGCCACCACCCTTACCGCCACCCTTGGCGGGCGCGGTTGTGGTAGTCGCGCCGGGGTAGTCCACGGCCGCGTCGGCGTCGACGATGCCGTAGCCGAACGCCGGGGTGTAGACGCCCCTGGTCCCGGTGACCGGCTGGCGGGAGGTGCTGAGCAGCGACGCCTCGACGTTGTCGACCGTGCGGTTCTGCGCGAAGAGCAGCGCAGCGACACCGGCGACGTGCGGGGTCGCCATCGACGTACCTGCATAGGCGTCGTAGTCGGCCTGGCCGCAGTAGCTGGACCCGGTGCCGGACGGCACCGTGGACCAGATGTCGTCGTCACACTCGAGCAGACCAGCGCCGCCGGGCGCGGCCACGGCCTTGAGGTCAGGCTTCACCGGCAGCTCGGAGTACCACGACTTGACCTCATTGCGGTCGGTGGCCGCCACGCAGATCACGTCGTCGGTGAACGCCGGGTCGCTGCACAGCGGGGTGGCGCTGTTACCAGCGGCCGCCACCGCGAGGACACCCTTGGCCCGCGCGTAGGCCAGTGCCTCGGCCAGGTCGGTCTCGAGGCCGGTGATCGGGAACGCCTGGCCACCGGGCAACGAGCCCAGGCTCAGGTTGACCACGTCGGCCCCGTGGTCGGCTGCCCAGCGGACGCCATCGGCGATGTCGCCGTAGCTGCCTGAGCCGTCCTCGAGCACCTTGACCGGCATGATGTCGGCGTCGCGCGCGACGCCGGCCACACCCAGCCCGTTGTCGGTGGCGGCGGCCACGATGCCGGCCACATGGGTGCCGTGCTCATCGCCGTTGTTCTCGCCGTCCGGCCCGCGGAAGTCGCCGTTGCCGCAGGGACGTGCTCCCTTGCCGCAGCCGGTGAACGTCGCGCCTGCGACGAGTTGCCCGGCGAGATCGGGGTGCTGCAGGTCGACACCGGTGTCGACGACTGCTACCACGGCCCCCTGGCCGGTCGACGTCGGCCACGCCTGTTCGGCGTGCACCTGGTCAAGGCCCCACTGCTTGTCGCGCAGCGGGTCGCTGGTGTCGGCCGAGGCCGACAGGGTGCCAGCGGCGAGCAGCGCACTCGCGCCGATCGCGGCCATGGTGGAAGCGGATGTGCGTTGCAGACGCATGCTGGTCCTTTCGTGGCGGGCGCTTTCTCGTGTGCTCAACGCCCGGAGCGCCGTAAGGTCATGCGCAAGTATGCTCGATCTGCGGGCCAATAGCCGCTGTCGGCGTGAACGATCGCACACGCCGTAGGCTGAGCGGGTGACCTTTCCCGACCTGGCTGCCTTCCGCGCAATGCCGGCAGCGCAGCAGCCGCGGTGGCCAGATCATGCGGAGCTCGACCACGTCGTCGAGCAACTCCGGGCGATGCCGCCGCTGGTCTTTGCCGGCGAGTGCGACGAGCTCAAGGTCAGGTTGGCCGCGGTGGCGCGGGGGCAGGCGTTCCTGCTGCAGGGCGGAGACTGCGCCGAGACACTTGCCGGCGCGACGGCGGACAATGTGCGCAACAAGTTGCGCGTGTTGCTGCAGATGGCGGTGGTGCTGACGTATGCCGCCTCGGTTCCGGTGGTCAAGCTGGGCCGGATTGCCGGTCAGTACGCCAAGCCCCGCTCCAACGACCTCGAGGTCCGAGGCGACGTAGAGCTCCCGGCATACCGTGGCGACGCAGTCAACGGCTTCGGGTTCACTGCCCAGGAGCGCATCCCGGACGCGCAGCGGTTGTTGCGTGTTTACAGCGCGTCGGCGGCGACCCTCAACCTGTGCCGCGCCTTTGTCACCGGCGGGTACGCCGATCTGCGGCAGATGCATGCCTGGAACACCGACTTCGTGCGCTCGAGCCCGGTCGGCGAGCGCTATGAGCGGCTGGCCACCGAAATCGAACGGGCGCTGGCCTTCATGGCGGCGTGCGGGGCCAACCCGGCCGAGTTCCACAGCGTGGACTTCCACTCCTCCCACGAGGCACTGTTGCTGGAGTACGAACACGCGATGACGCGCATCGACTCACGCACCGGAACGCCGTACGACACGTCCGCCCACTTCGTCTGGGTCGGCGAACGCACCCGGCAGCTCGACGGCGCGCACGTCGCCATGCTGGCGCAGGTCCGCAACCCGATCGGCGTCAAGCTCGGGCCCACCAGCACGCCGGAGCAGGCCATCGAGCTGGCCGAGCGGCTCGATCCCGAACGCGAGCCGGGCCGGCTCACCTTCATCACCCGGATGGGCGCGGCCAAGGTCCGCGACCTGCTGCCTGACCTGATCGAGAAGGTCACTGCGCAGGGCGTCCAGGTCGCCTGGGTCTGTGACGCGATGCACGGCAACACGTTCGAGACGTCCACCGGCTACAAGACGCGCAACTTCGACGACGTGATCGACGAGGTACGCGGCTTCTTCGAGGTGCACCGCGCGCTCGGCACCTGGCCTGGGGGACTGCACGTCGAGCTGACCGGGGACGACGTCACCGAGTGTGTCGGCGGGGGAGAGGCGCTGATGGAGGCCGATCTCGGGTCTCGCTACGAGACCTTCTGCGACCCACGCCTCAATCGTGCCCAGTCCCTGGAGCTGGCGTTCCTGGTCGCCGAGATGCTTGGCTCCCAGCGCTGAGCACCGTTCCACGGCTGAGTACGGTCGGGGGGATGACCGATCTGCACGGACGCACCCATCGCCTCGAGCTGTCCGACCAGAGCCTGCGCGAGTGGGAGGCGACCGTCCTCGACGCCGATCGAGAGACCGGCATCGTGCTGGACCGGTCGGCGTTCTACCCCGGCGGTGGCGGTCAGCCGCCGGATCACGGGGTGCTGCTCTGGGGCGGTGTCCAGACCCGGGTCGTCGGTGTGCGCAAGGGGGACGACCTCTACCTGCTGCCCGACCCCGCCGATCCGCTGCCACCGGCCGGTACGGCGGTGCGCGGGGCGGTCGAGGACGACCGGCGTACGACCCTGATGCGCACACACTCGGGGCTGCACCTGCTGTCGGGCGTCGTCTTCCGCGACTTCGGGGCGCTGGTCACCGGCGGCAACATGGAGCCGGGCGCGGCCCGGATGGACTTCAACCTGCCCGAGGTCCCTCCGGACTTCAAGGCGCGGGTCGAGGAGGCGTGCAACGTCGAGGTCGCCGCCGACCGGCGCATCGACGTCAAGGTCCTGCCGCGCCGACAGGCTTTCGCGATCCCCGACATCATCCGTACGGCGACCGACCTGCTGCCGCCGGATCTCGCCGAGGTGCGCATCGTGGACATCGTCGGGCTCGACACCCAGGCCGACGGCGGCACGCACGTGGCCTCGACCCGCGAGATCGGTCGCATCGAGGTGGCCAAGGTCGAGAACAAGGGCAAGGGGTTTCGCCGCCTTCGGGTGCGCCTACCCTGACCTGCGTGATCGATCTGCGCAGCGACACCGTCACCCGACCCACCGAGTCCATGCTGGCGGCGATGGCATCCGCCGACGTCGGCGACGACGTGTACGGCGAGGACCCCACCGTCCGCCGGCTCGAGGAGCGGGTCGCCGCGTTGTTCGGCTTGGAGGCGGCGCTGTTCACCGTCACCGGCTCACTGGCGAACCTGCTCGGCGTGCGCCTGCTGGTCCCGCTCGGCCGGGAGGTCCTGTGCGACGCCGAGGCCCACATCGCCCGCGCCGAGCTGGGCGCGCACGCGGCCCTGTCCGGTGTCACGATGCGCACCTGGAGCAGCCGGCGTGGACGGGTGGACGTCGACCAGGTCCGGGCGCTGGTCGCCCCCGACCTCGGCCCGTTCATCGTCGCGACCGCCGCAATCTCGGTCGAGAACACCCACAACTTCGCCGGCGGCACGGTGCAACCGCTGGAGGGGCTGCGCCAGCTGCGCGTGCTGGCCGACGCAGCCGGGCTCGCCGTGCACGTCGACGGCGCTCGGATCTGGAACGCGCACACCGCTACCGGCACACCGCTGACCGCCTACGGCGCGGTCGCGGACACGATGGCGGTCTGCCTCTCCAAGGGACTCGGTGCACCGGTCGGCTCGCTGGTGCTGGGCAGCGCCGAGCAGATCGCAGAGGCGCGGGTCTGGCGCAAGCGACTCGGGGCCGGCTGGCGACAGGCCGGCGTGCTGGCGGCGGCCGGGTTGTACGCGCTCGACCACCACGTCGAGCGTCTCGCCGACGACCATGCGCGGGCTCGGCGGCTAGCCGAGGCGGCCGGCGTCGATCCCGCCACGGTCGAGTCGAACATCGTGGTGGTCGAGGTCGAGGACGCCGCCGGATACGTGGGCGGCTGCCTCGAGGCCGGGATCCGGGTCGGCACCGTCGGAGCGGGCGTCGTACGCCTGGTCACCCACCTCGACGTGGACGACGACGACGTCGAGCGGGCCTGCGGCGTGCTGGCCAAGCTGGCCACCCGGTCGAACGGGTGACACGACGCGCGTGCGGATCTCTCCATGACCTCAGGCAGCAAGACCGGCTTCCGCGC
>JALZMX010000007.1 GCA_030857985.1 Actinomycetota bacterium
GCCGAGCACTGCTTCGGCGACCCCGCCGCCGGCGGCTTGGGGCTGCGCCGGTTGTTCCTGACGACCGCCGCCGGAAACGCCGCGTCGTGCCGAGTCGCCGAGCGGCTCGGCTTCAGCCGGGTGGGGACCGAGCGCCGCGCCTACCGCCTCGCCGACGGCTACGACGACACCGCCGTCTACGACCTGCTCGGCACCGACCTCTCGCACCCCTCCCGGTGAGGCGTCAATCTTCCCGGCACCGCCTCCCGCCGAGGTTGCGCATCTGCACCGCCCTCTTCCCGAGGTTGCGCAACTGCACCGCCTTTGCTTCCCGAGGTTGCGCAACTGCACCGCCCTCTTCCCGAGGTTGCGCAACTGCACTGTCGCCCGCGAGCTGATGCGCAACCTCGGCGCGAGGGAGTGGGGCTGATGCGCAACCTCGGCGCGAGGGAGTGGGGCTGATGCGCAACCTCGGCGGGAAGGAGGGTCAGGTCATCGTGCGCTGGAGGTGCTCGTCGAGCGCGGCCAGGAACTCCTCGGTGCTCAGGTGCGCCTGGTCACCGCCGACCAGCAACGCGAGGTCCTTGGTCATCTTCCCGCTCTCGACGGTCTCGACGACGACCCGCTCCAGAGTCTCGGCGAACCGTACGACCTCGGGCGTGCCGTCGAGCTTGCCGCGCTGCTCGAGGCCGCGGGTCCAGGCGAAGATCGACGCGATCGGGTTGGTGGACGTCGGCCTGCCCTGCTGGTGCTGGCGGAAGTGCCGCGTGACGGTGCCGTGGGCCGCCTCCGCCTCGACGGTACCGTCCGGCGTCATCAGCACCGAGGTCATCAGTCCGAGGGAGCCGAATCCCTGCGCGACGGTGTCGGACTGCACGTCGCCGTCGTAGTTCTTGCAGGCCCAGACGTAACCGCCCTCCCACTTCAGCGCCGCGGCGACCATGTCGTCGATCAGGCGGTGCTCGTAGGTCAGTCCCTTGGCCTCGAAGTCGGCCTTGAACTCGGCGTCGAAGATCTCCTGGAAGACGTCCTTGAACATCCCGTCGTAGGCCTTGAGGATCGTGTTCTTCGTCGACAGGTAGACGGGGTACTCGCGTTCGAGGCCATAGCGCAGCGAGGCGCGGGCGAAGTCCTCGATGGAGCGGCGGTAGTTGTACATGCCGACCGCGACACCCCCACCCTCGGGGAACTGCGCGACCTCGAACTCCATCGGGTCGCCACCGTCGGCGGGCGTGTAGCTGATCGTGAGCGTGCCGGGCCCAGGCACCTTGAAGTCAGTCGCCTTGTACTGGTCCCCGTGCGCGTGACGGCCGACGATGATCGGCTTGGTCCAGCCGGGCACCAGGCGCGGGATGTTGGAGATGACGATCGGCTCGCGGAAGATGACGCCGCCGAGGATGTTGCGGATCGTGCCGTTCGGTGAGCGCCACATCTGCTTCAGGCCGAACTCCTCGACCCGTGCCTCGTCCGGTGTGATCGTGGCGCACTTGACGCCGACACCGTGTCGCTTGATCGCGTTGGCTGCGTCCACGGTGATCTGGTCGTCGCTGGTGTCGCGGCTCTCGATGCCGAGGTCGTAGTACTCCAGGTCGATGTCGAGGTAGGGATGGATCAGCCGGTCCTTGATGAACTGCCAGATGATCCGCGTCATCTCGTCGCCGTCGAGCTCGACCACGCGGTTCTGCACCTTGATCTTGGACATGGAGTGGGTCTCCCGCTGTTCGGCGTACCTGGATGGCGTGACGTGAAGATACCGGGGTGGGCGGCCGAGCGCACACCGCGGTTGCTAGCGTCCGAGGACGTCGTCCGGACCCGTCCCAGGAGCCCGCCGTGAGCGAGACCGCCGTGAGCCAGACCCCCGTCAAGAGCGCCGTCAAGGTCGCCGTCACCGGCGCCGCCGGTCAGATCGGCTACAGCCTGCTGTTCCGGATCGCGAGCGGCGCCCTGCTCGGCCCGGACACCCCGGTCGAGCTGCGGCTGCTGGAGGTCGCTCCTGCCCTGAAGGCGCTCGAGGGCGTGGTAATGGAGCTCGACGACTGCGCCTTTCCCACGCTCGCCGCGGTGCAGACCGGCGACGACGCCGAGGCCATCTTCAACGGAGCCAACATCGCACTGCTCGTGGGTGCCCGGCCACGGAGCAAGGGGATGGAGCGCGGCGACCTGCTCGAGGCCAACGGCGCCATCTTCACGGTGCAGGGCAAGGCGCTCAACCACCTCGCGGCCGACGACATCCGGGTCACCGTGACCGGCAACCCCGCCAACACCAACGCGCTGATCGCGATGTCGAGCGCGCCTGACATCCCGCCCGAGCGCTTCACCGCGCTCACCCGGCTCGACCACAACCGTGCGCTGGCGCAGCTGGCCGCCAAGACGGGCAGCAGCGTGAACGACATCCGGCACCTGACAATCTGGGGAAACCACTCGGCCACGCAGTACCCCGACATCTTCCACGCCGAGGTCGGCGGCCGTAACGCCGCCGACCTCGTCGACGACCAGGACTGGCTGGAGAACGACTTCATCCCGACCGTGCAGCAGCGGGGTGCCGCGATCATCGAGGCGCGCGGCGCCTCCTCGGCCGCCTCGGCCGCGTCCGCCACGATCGACCACACCCGCGACTGGCTGCGCGGCACCGCTGACGGTGACTGGGTGTCGATGGCGGTCCCGTCCGACGGGTCCTACGACGTGCCCCAGGGCCTGGTGTCGTCGTTCCCCGTCACCTGCGCCGGTGGTGACCTCGAGATCGTGCCGGGGCTCGAGCTGAACGAGTTCTCGCGCCGCCGGATCGACGTCAGCACCGCAGAGCTGGCCGCCGAGCGCGACACCGTGCGCGCGCTGGGTCTGATCGGCTGAGCTCGATCGGCTGACCCACGCGGGTTCACACGCCTTCAGGAACGAGCACCGCGAGTACGACGATCCCGCTGCCGAGGGCCGCCATCCACAGCACGTCGAACGCCTTGCGCCGTACGCGCAGCAGACCCGACATCCGGTCCGGGAGCAGGAACCGCGCGAGGGAGCCGAACAAGAGCGCCGCGCCGATCAGCGTGGCGCCGAAGCGCCAGGAGCCGGAGGCAGCACCGACGACGCCGACGCCTCCGGTAGCCACGGCGGCAAGGAAGGCCACACTGCCCGGGGACAGACCGGCCGGACGCTTCACGAAGGCGGGTCGGCCAGGCGCTCGGCCGCCTCGACCACGTTGCTGAGCAGCATCGCCCGGGTCATCGGGCCGACGCCGCCAGGCACCGGAGCGACGTACGACGCGACGTCGTGCACGCTGGGATGCACGTCCCCGACCAGACCGTGATCGGTGCGGGAGATACCGACGTCGAGCACGATCGCCCCCGGTCGCACCATCTCGCCGGTCACCAGCCCCGGAGCACCGGCGGCAACGACGACGATGTCCGCGGCCCGCAGGTGCGCCGCGAGGTCGCGGGTGCCGGTGTGGCACAGGGTGACGGTGGCATTCTCGGAGCGCCGGGTCAGCAGCAGACCGAGCGGCCGACCTACCGTCACGCCGCGGCCGATCACGCAGACCTCGGCCCCGTCCAAGTCGACGTCGTACCGGTGCAGCAGCTCCACGATCGCGCGCGGAGTACACGGCAGCGGTGCCTGCTGGCCGAGGACGAGCCAGCCGAGGTTGGTGGGATGCAGTCCGTCGGCGTCCTTGGCCGGATCCACCAGCCCGAGGACGCGGTTGTCGTCGAGCCCCTTCGGCAGCGGCAGCTGCACGAGGTAGCCGGTGCAGTTGGGCTCGGCGTTCAGCTCGGTGACGACTCCTTCGACGTCGGCCTGGGTCGCGTCGGCGGGCAGATCCACCCGCAGCGACTCGATGCCGACCTGAGCACAGTCGCGGTGCTTGCCGGCGACATAGGAACGGCTGCCCGGGTCGTCGCCGACGAGCACGGTCCCGAGTCCCGGCACGACGCCGCGTGCGCGCAGCCGCTCGACCCGCTCGGTCAGCTCGGACCTGATGGCGCCCGCCGCTGCCTTGCCGTCGAGGATCTGTGCCGTCACGGCAGGTCAGTCTGCCA
>JALZMX010000035.1 GCA_030857985.1 Actinomycetota bacterium
TTGATGCCAACGATCACGGTCTCGGCGCCGCGCAGCCGGGCCATCTGCGCGAGGTCGGTCAGCGTGCGGGTCCCGAAGGAGTCGAGCACGTCGAGTGTCGAGACGTCGATGACGATGCCGCGGGAGCGTTCCCGCCCTACCCGGTCGATGAGGTTCCGCTGGAACCGCGTCAGCTGCTCGTCATCGAGGGCAGTGTGGATCGAGGCGATGAGATACGGCCCCTGCGTGAGGATCGAGACCCGCAACGGCTCCGCCGTACCGAGGCTCTCAGAGCGGGGCATCGTGGTGCCTCGTGACCTTGAAGCCGAGCTGCCGCTCCGCCTCCTCGATACCACCCTGCAAGTCACCGACGGTGCGCATCTTGTTGAGGTCGACCCCGATGGTCACCAGGATCTGCGCGATCGTCGAGGACAACCCGGTGATGATCACCTCGGCACCCATGAGCCGCGACGCATCGACCGTCTGCACGAGGGAGTTCGCCACACCCTCGTCGACGTCAGGAACCCCGGTGATGTCGATGACGACAACCTTCGCGCGGTGGTCCCGGATTCCGCGAAGGAGCTGCTCGGTGAGCTGTCGCGCGCGTTGCGTGTCCAGCACGCCGATGATCGGCAGGATGAGCAATCTCTCCCGGACCTGAAGCACCGGTGTCGACAACTCCAGGATCGCATCCTGCTGCTGCCGGATGACGCGCTCCCGCTCCTCGACGAAGCTCACCGCGACCGTGTTCGCGATCCGGTTGGCGGCGGGTTCATAGGCGTCCAGCACCCGGTTGAGGAGGCTGAAGTCGCGGTGGTACTTCTCGAAGAGCGAGCGGGCCAGCACGTCGCGGAGCAGCAGCACGATGCCGACGACCTCGTGGGTTTCCACGCCCCGCGGGATGATCCGCTCCGACAGGTCACGAGCGTAGTGCTGCAAGGCCTCCACGCTGCCCGTCTCCAGAACCTCGACGTAGTTGTCGTAGACCGAGGTGGCCTCGGAGAACACCTCCTTTGCCGTCATCGAAGACAGCAGGTGTGCGTCGGTGATGCGTGTCGCCCACTCCTGGCGCAGCGCCGTGCGGTTCTCACGAAGGTGCGCGACGAGTTCGGGTAGCAACTCGCCGTTCCCTGCCCACTCCTCGTCTGTTGTGCCGAGCTTTCGCGGCGTCTCCGTCATCATGACCTCGCCTTCGTCGAATCCTCGAACATTTCTGGGTGACATCCAGGGTCACCGCCACTTCGTCATCGTCACCGTCGTACCCTTGCCGACCTCGGAAACGATCTCGAACTGGTCCATGAGCCGCTTCGAGCCCGGCAGGCCCAGTCCCAGCCCGCGGTAGGTGCTGTAACCGTCCCGTAGTGCGCGGTGCACATCTGGAATGCCCGGCCCGACGTCACGGGCGACCACGGTCACGCCCTGGCGACCGTCCTCCGACACGGGGACGATGAGAACCTCTCCTCGCTCGGCGAACCTCACTATGTTGCGGGCGATCTCCGAGATCGCCGTCGCGATGAGCGTTTGGTCGGTGGCAGAGAAGCCGACGCCCGCTGCGGCCTCGCGACCCTTCTGTCGCGCGGTCACCACGTCGGCGTCCTTCGTCACCGCGACCCGTGTCTCGCCGTCTCCCGTTGCGGCGGGCCGACGGTCGAGAAGGCTCACACTCAGCCGCAGACAGCAGTCGCACTCCAGCAGGTGACCACTGGTGTCGAGCTCTCGCTGCCGGCGCCGGTCGCCCGCGGACAGCGCCCGCAGGACCGGGCGGCAGCGGTCACTCGGCGGCTCGATGCCGTCCCGCGCCAGCAAGTACTCGACGCGCAGCTTCGCACGTGCCCGGCTGAGCTGTGCAGCGACCGCTCCCGCACTCGAGCCACGGCTGGCTGCCAGTGTCTTGGTGTCCTGACCCTCGACCTCGTGCGCGACCAGCATGTCGCGCTCGGCTGACGGCAGCCGGGCCAGAGCGGCGCCGACCAGAGACCGCTCCTCCTGCCGGAGCAGATCCTCTCCGGGCAGCTCGGCCAGGTCCACGTCGGCGAGCAGATGGGCCTTGTCCCGGGCACGGTCACTGCGCTGGGCGAAAGATGCCACCAGGTTGCGCGCGGTCACCGCGGCGTAGGGCGCGAGGGTGTCTGCCTCCACCCGCGAGTGCGCCGCCATCACCCGGGTGAGCGTCTCCTGGACGAGGTCATCGACAACGTGCGGGTCGCGGATCCGAGCTCCCACGACCCGGCGGACCATGGGGACGAGATCGACGATGGCCTGGTCGTTGAACTGGGCCGCGGGAGGGGCATCGCCCACTGGCAACCCCTCCCTCCGCCTTCGCGCCGGCCGCCACAAGTTTTCGCATCCTATCCCCGGCCTCGCAGTGCACAGAAGCGCCTGCCCCACCCGTGGGGCAGGTGGGTGCAGACGCTTCGTGGGCGAAGGGTCAGTTCTGACGGATCGTCACCGGGCCCTGGTCCGACTGGCAGACCGTCCTCATGTCCCCGCTCCGGTCCACTGCAACGCCGAGCACGGCGACCGGGCCGACCTTGACACCGCAGATCTGCGCGGCCACCTGGGCCGCGATGCCGATGTTCACGTCTTCCAGAATCGTCACGTCGCCGACGTTCACGTTGACCAGCCCGTTCTGCTGTGGGTGAGCCTGAGCGGGTGCCATCATCGCTCCGGTGAAGATCAGGGAAGAGGCGGCAGCCACGCTGCCGGCACGAAGGAAGTTCATACTGCATCCCTTTCATAGACTGTGCGGACTTCCGTGTGAAGGCCGCACACCTGAGAGACCCCCGAGCGCCACGTCCATGACGCGGGGCGACGTCGCACTCTGGCGCGAGGTACGCCGGCCACGAGCGCTGCAGGACTCAGATCAGGACTGGTGCTCGCGTCATGCGGCCGCCCCGATGGAGTCATGGTCATGGAGGGGTCCTGTGAGCTGCTCGGGCCGCTCTGATGGCATCGAGGGCTGGTTCGTGATGCAGACCTGGGAGGTGGCCAACCTCGAAGTCCTGTGCCGTCGCGCCGGCGATGGCAGCCGTCGACAAGTTTGTCCTACAAGCTCTTGTGAGCGCCCGTCACTTCGGCGCACACTCAGTTGCGTAGTCGGGGTTGCGTCGCCGTCACCTGCAGCCTCATGCCCACTCCCGCGCCCCTGGAGGCGACATGCGCCCCTTCCGACCACTCATGGCCGCAGCAGCCACGGCCATCCTGCTGCTCGCCAACCCGACGGCGACCGCTGTCCCAACCAGCGGTGACTCCGAGGTCACCGTCGGCAGCGACGACACATACTTCTCGCACAACAAGCAGAACGAGCCCGGCCTCGCCGTAAATCCGGTGAACCCGTCGGTGCTGGCGGCTGGGGCCAACGACAACATCGACCTCGAACGGTGCTACGCCGGAGACGACACCACATGCCCGTTCACACCGGGTGTCGGCGTCTCGGGTGTGCAGTTCTCGACCGACGGCGGCGCCACCTGGGTGCAACCCGACTACACCGGCTACTCGGCGCGCAACGCCAGCTGCCGCACCGACACCCCCGACGACCAGGCCTGCCAACCGTCCGTTGGGCGGATCGGCACACTGCCGCACTACTTCGAGAACGACCTGGTCTCCAACGGGGACCCGGAGCTCGTCTTCGGCCCCGTACCCGATGTCAACGGTGACTTCGCCTGGAGCAACGGTCAGCGGCTGTACTACTCGAACATCGCCACGAACTTCCCTGGTCGACAGGGCTTCAAGGGCTTCGGCGCGATCGCCGTCTCGCGCACCGACGACGTCGCTGGCGCGATCGCCGGCGACAACGACGCCTGGTTCGAACCGGTCATCGTCACCAAGCAGAACAGCGCGCTCTTCAGCGACAAGGAGCAGCTCTGGGCAGACAACGCTGAGTCCAGCCCGTACTTTGGCAATGCCTACGTGTGCAACGTCGGCTTCCGTGGCGCAGCGGGCAGCGAGCCGGTGCTGTTCAGCCGGTCCACCGACGGAGGCGACACCTGGACGGTGCGCCAGCTGACCGCCGCCACGAACAACAACCAGACCGGCGGACGCCAGGGCTGCACGATCCGTACCGACTCCGAGGGCGTGGTCTACGTCGTCTATGACGGCTACGACGTTCGTCGCGACCAGGAGGTCTTCTATCAGACCCGCTCGTTCGACGGCGGGCGCAGGTTTGAACGGCCGCGCGTTATCCAGACCCACACCGGCATCGGTCAGTTCGATCCGGCGCAGGGACGCTTTAGCATCGACGGGATCGCCGGCGCGCGGACCAACACCTTCCCGAGCATCGACATCGCCAACGGTGCGCCCTCGGGCAACGATGCCACCGACGAGATCGTGCTGACGTGGTCCGACGACCGCGCCGGTCAGAACCAGGAGAAGGCCTATCTGATCCGATCCACCAACGGCGGCCGTACGTACGACGCTCCGGCTGTCGTCTCCGCGCCCGGTGACCGGGCCAATCAGCCGGCGGTAGCGATCGCGCCCGACGGTGGCGACGTCTACCTGGTCTACAACGCCTTCCTGGACCCGTGGCGCAACAACACCGCGGCGAGTCGCCGCATGCTCGGGGTTGTCCACCATGTCCGACCGAACAACTCCTGGACATCACTGCACCGCGGCGCCGTCGGGGACGCGCGAGGCTCGAGCGCGAATGGACTCACCGCGGAGTTCCTCGGTGACTACAACTACGCCGTGGCCACCCGGGATACGGGTTCGGCTGTCTGGAACGACTCTCGCAACGCCGCGGTTTGCCCAGCGATCAACAAGTACCGGCAGGCCTTCGTTGACGATGTCACGAGCGGTGGCGCCGAGCCGATCGTCGCCGACCGGCCGCGCGACCGCGCGGCCGCCTCCGAGGTCCCCAACGCGCACTCGACCGAGCTGCGCCCCGGGCCCAACGAGGACTGCCCGCAAGGCACGACCGAGGCGTTCGGAAACACCGACATCTACGGTGGCACCTACGCCGACCCCACGCCGTAGGCCACCGGCCGATCGTCAGGGGTGGGACGCGCTGGTGCGTCC
>JALZMX010000045.1 GCA_030857985.1 Actinomycetota bacterium
TCGCGCCCGGACACCTTGTTCATGCAGAAGCACTGGGACGTGATGCGCAGCGACGACGCGGGAGACTCGTGGCACGAGGTGAGTGGCAACCTGCCTACCGACTTCGGCTTCCCGATCGACGTCCACGCGCACGAGCCGGAGACGGTCTACGTCGTGCCGATCAAGAGCGACTCGGAGCATTTCCCGCCCGACGGGAGACTGCGCGTCTACCGCAGCCGCACCGGCGGAAACGAGTGGGAGGCGCTGACCGAGGGGCTGCCGCAGCGCGACTGCTACGTCAACGTGCTGCGCGACGCGATGGCCGTCGACTCGCTGGATTCCTGCGGGGTCTACCTCGGAACGACCGGCGGCCAGGTCTACGTGTCGGCCGACTCGGGTGACAGCTGGGCGCCGATCGTCCGCGACCTTCCGGCGGTGCTGTCGGTCGAAGTCCAAACGCTGCGATGAGCACCGCCGAGACCACGGATGACGGCGTGCACACCGTCCGGATCGTCCTGCCTGCCCACCTGCGCACCATCGCCGGGGTTGCGGGGGAGGTGCCGGTAACGGTCCAGGGACCTGTCACCACCAGGTCGGTGCTCGACGTCCTCGAAACCGATCACCCCCGACTGGCCGGCACCATCCGGGACCGGCAGACGCAGCGGCGGCGGGCGTTCGTGCGGTTCTTCGCCTGCGAGCGGGACCTGTCCCAGGACGAGCCTGACGCACCACTGCCCGATGCCGTAGTGCAGGGAACCGAGCCGTTCCTTGTGGTCGGCGCGATGGCCGGCGGCTAGCCAGCTGCGCACCTCCAGAAACGCGGGCTATCCGACTGGTGGGCAGGGGCGGGATCGAACCGCCGACCTTCCGCTTTTCAGGCGGACGCTCGTACCGACTGAGCTACCTGCCCGAGGCGCGGAGCGGGTCCGCCGCCGTCGATGCGCGGGCAACCATACCGCAGCAGATTGCCGGCTGTTGAGCCGACCGGCGGTGAGTACGGTTGACGTCATGACCACCGCGCAGTTCACCAAGGAGTCCGGCGGGCGGGGCGAGTTCGTCCGCCAGGGCAACCGCTTCACCGACCGGATCACCGCCGACGGCAGCTCCGGCTGGCCGGTCGAGCCGGGCCGTTACCGGCTGATCTGGTCCCGCGCCTGCCCGTGGGCGCACCGCAGCCGCATCGTCGTCCGGCTGCTCGGCCTCGACGACGCCATCTCGGTCGGCACCGTCGACCCGATCCGCGACGAGCGGGGCTGGCGCTTCACCCTCGATCCCGGCGGCATCGACCCGGTCCTCGACATCGCCTACCTCGCCGAGGCCTACGGCTCCACCGACCCGTCGTACGACGGCCGGGTGACCGTGCCCGCGATCATCGACACGCGCAGCGGCCAGGTGGTCACCAACGACTACCCGCAGATCACCCTCGACCTGTCGACGCAGTGGCGCCAGCTGCACGCCCCGGGCGCCCCCGACCTCTATCCCGAGCCGCTGCGCGGGGAGATCGACCAGGTCAACGACCTGGTCTTCAGCGACGTCAACAACGGCGTCTACCGCTGCGGGTTCGCGACCAGCCAAGACGCCTACGAGGAGGCGTACGACCGGCTCTTCACGCGGCTCGACTGGCTCGAGGAGCGGCTCAGCGACCGGCCGTACCTCGTCGGCGACCAGCTCAGCGAGGCCGACATCCGGCTGTTCACCACGCTCGTGCGCTTCGACGCGGTCTACCACAACCACTTCAAGTGCAACCGCAACAAGCTGACCGAGATGCCTGCGCTGTGGGCCTTCGCCCGCCGCCTCTACCAGACTCCGGGCATCGGCGACACCGTCGACTTCGACCACATCAAGCGGCACTACTACGTCACCCATGACCGGATCAACCCGACCCAGATCGTGCCGAAGGGACCGAACCTTGGCGGGTGGACGACGCCGGTGTGAGCCAGCCGCTGCGTCAGGCTGTCGGCTGCTTCACCCCGTCACCGTGCCACGACTCCCACAGCGCGGCGTAGGAACCGCCAGCCGCGACCAGCTCGTCGTGGCTGCCCACCTCGCTGATCACGCCGTCCTCCACGCCCGCGACCCGGTCGGCGTCGTGCGCGGTCTGCAACCGGTGGGCGATCGCGATCACCGTCCGACCCTGCAGGACCGCGGCCAGCGAACGTTCGAGGTGCCGAGCGGCGCGCGGGTCTATCAGCGAGGTGGCCTCGTCGAGCACCAGCGTGTGCGGGTCGGCCAGCACCAGGCGGGCCAGCGCCAGCTGCTGCGCCTGCGCCGGTGACAGTCCCGCCCCACCGGAGCCGACCCGGGTGTCGAGCC
>JALZMX010000068.1 GCA_030857985.1 Actinomycetota bacterium
TCGGTCGGGCTGACAGGATTTGAACCTGCGACCCCTTGACCCCCAGTCAAGTGCGCTACCAAACTGCGCCACAGCCCGTGGCCCGCGCCGCAGCCCGACTGCCCGCGGAGCGGACGAAACGTTACCCCAGCCGGGCCCGCTCACGGCCCCGGGGCCGCACCTGCACGTGCACCGGCGTACCCACGAAGCCGAACTCCTCGCGCAGCCGGCGCTCGACGAAGCGCAGGTACGACGCCTCGAGCGGCCTGGTCGTGAACAGCACGAACGTCGGGGGTGCCACCGACGCCTGGGTGCCGAACAGGATGCGCGGCTGCTTGCCGCCACGAACCGGATGCGGGTGTGCAGCGACGAGCCGGCCGAGGAAGCCGTTCAGCGCCGACGTCGCCACCCGCGTCTCCCACCCGCCCAGAGCGGCGTCGAGGTGCGGGACCAGCCGGTCCACGTGCCACCCGGTGCGGGCGGTGATGTTGACCCGCGGCGCCCACTGCACCCGGACGAGGTCCCGCTCGATCTCGCGACCCAGGTAGTGGCGGCGCTCCTCGTCGACGAGATCCCACTTGTTGAACGCGATCACCAGCGCCCGCCCGGCCTCCTCCGCGGCGCTGATGATCCGCTGGTCCTGCTCGGTCATCGGCGCGCTGGCGTCGACCACGACCAGCGCCACCTCGGCCCGCTCCACCGCCGCGTGGGTGCGCAGGCTGGCGTAGTACTCGTGACCTGATGCTTCCTTGACCCGCCGCCGGATACCGGCCGTGTCCACGAACCGCCAGGTCCGTCCGCCCAGCTCGACCAGCTCGTCGACCGGGTCGACGGTGGTGCCGGCCACCTCGTCGACGACCACCCGGTCCTGCCCGGCCAGCTGGTTGAGCAGGCTCGACTTGCCGACGTTGGGCTTGCCGACGATCGCCACCCGACGGGGGCCGGCAGGCTCCTCGAAGTCCTGCGCAGGCGCGTCCGGAAGCGCGGCCAGGACCGCGTCGAGCAGGTCGCCGCTGCCGCGTCCGTGCAGCCCCGAGACGGGATGCGGCTGCCCGAGCCCGAGATTCCACAAGGACGCCGCCTCGATCTCGGCGCGCATGTCGTCGACCTTGTTCGCCGCGAGGATGACCGGCTTTCCGGCGGAGCGCAGCACCCGCACGACCGCCTCGTCGGCGTCGGTGATGCCGACCAGTGCGTCGACCACGAACAGGACCGCGTCGGCCGCACCAGCCGCGATCTCGGCCTGTGCGGTGATCCGCTCCGCCATGCCCCGGGCGTCGGGGTCCCAGCCGCCGGTGTCCACGACGGTGAACTGCCGACCACCCCAGTCGGCGTCGTAGGCCACCCTGTCCCTGGTGACGCCGGGCACGTCCTCCACGACCGCCTCGCGCCGCCCCAGGATCCGGTTGACCAGGGTCGACTTGCCGACGTTGGGCCGCCCGACCACCGCCAGGACCGGGACCGGAGCCCCGGCGCTCTGGGGTGGCGTCATCTCGGCTGCTCCCACTGCGCCTCGCCGAGGGCCAAGCGCGCGAGCTCGGCGACCGCATCGACCGCTTCGGCAAGGCTGAGGTGCGTCGTGTCGAGGACCAGTGCGTCCTCGGCGCGGACCAGCGGTGAGGCCGCGCGCACTGAGTCGAGCCGGTCGCGCCGGTCCAGGTCGGCCGCGGTGTCGTGCACGCTTGCGTTCCCGCCGACGAGCTCAGCGGTACGACGGTGCGCGCGGGTGTCGGGATCTGCGGTGAGGAACACCTTCAGCTGTGCACCCGGAGCCACGACGGAGCCGATGTCGCGCCCCTCGACGACGATCCGACCCGCACCGATGATCTGTCGCTGCAACCCGACCATCCGGTCGCGGACCGCCGGTACCGCACTCACCGCACTCACGGCGGCGGTGACCGCCGGTCCGCGGATCGGTCCGGAGACGTCGGTGCCGTCGACCTGGATCGTCGGGGCACCGGGGTCGGTGCCGGAGACCAGCGTCGGCTCGCCGCACGTCCGCGCGACTGCCTCGGCGTCGTGGACGTCGACGCCCTGCTCCAACATCCACCAGGTGAGCGCGCGATACATCGCGCCGGTGTCGAGGTAGCGCAGCCGCAGACGTTCGGCGGCGCCACGTGCGGTGCTCGACTTTCCCGAGCTCGAAGGGCCGTCGACAGCCACCACGAGGCCGGCGCCCGCCTGGCCCTCGGATTGCACGCCGCCACCACTCCCGTTCGGCCGTTGTCGTCGCCGCAGCCAGACAGGCTACCGGTGGATCGTCCAGCCTCGCGCATCCAGCGCCTGCACCAGATGCCCGGCGGAGTCGGCGGCTACCGTCAGCTCGACCAGACCGGCGGGGCGGGCCGGGTCGTGGTCGATCCGGATGTCCTCGATGTTGACCCCCACCGCACCGGTGTCGGCGAACAGCCGCGCCAGCTCCCCGGGTTGGTCGGGCACCAGCACGAAGATGGGCGCGTCGGCACGCACCGGTCCCCCGTGTTTGGCCGGTATGGTCGCGGCGCCGCTGCTGCCCCGGTGCAGCAGCGCCTCGAGATCGGCGCCGGCCACATCATGTTCTGGGGTCGCTAGGGAGTCGATCAGCGCCTCGAGGTCGGTGCGCACCTGCCTCAGCAGATCGGTGAGCGCCGGCGCGTTGGCGGTGAGGATCTGCCGCCACAGGGCCGGGTCGCCACCGGCCACCCGGGTGACGTCGCGCAAGCCGGCGCCGCTCAGCGCCAGGTGCTGGGCAGGCGCATCGGGCAGCCGAGCCGCCGCCAGCACCGCGAGCACGTGCGGCAGATGTGAGATCCGGGCCACCGCCTGGTCGTGCTCGGCCGGGCTCATCGACACCAGAACCGCGCCGCACCGCCGCACCAGCCAGTGCACCGCGGCGACGCCGTCCGCCGCGGCCTCCGGGTGCGGTGTCACTGCCCATGCCCGACCGTCGAAGAGATCGGCGGAACCGGCGATCGGCCCGGACCGTTCGCTGCCGGCCATCGGATGGCCGCCGACGTAGCGCCGCAGCTCCGCGCCGAGCCCGGCGGCGTCGGTCAGCGGCTTGACCTTCACGCTGCCGATGTCGGTGACGTAGGCCCGCGGCCACTCGCGCAACGCCGCTGCCACGGCCGCACCGAGGTGGTCCGGGGGTACGGCGACGACGACGAGCCGCGGCGCGGCGTGCGGAGCGTGGTCCGACCCGGCGCCCAGCGAGGCCGCCACCCGGGCCACCATCGGCGACCGGTCCCGCAGGTACACCTCGACACCATGCCGGCGCAGGGCGAGTCCCACCGAGGTGCCCATCAGGCCCGCGCCCACGACGAGCACCGGGCCGAACCCGGGAACGTCCGGGTCGGTCACGTCTCGCCCGTCGTTTCGTCGGGGACCTCCTGGACGTGGGAAAGGTCACGGCGCAGCGCGGCGGCGCCGTGCAGGTAGACGTGGGTGATCTCGTCTCGACTTCGCTCCGTCTCGACGTGCGCCATCAGCCGTACGACGCGCGGCATGCCGTCGGTGATCTCGAGCTCGCGGGCGCAGAGCAGCGGCACGTCGACGAGCCCGATGGTGCGTGCCGCATAGGCCGGGTAGTCGGAGCTGATGTCGTCGGTGGCGGTGAACACGATGCTGACGAGGTCGTCGGCGCGCAGCTCGTTGCAGCGCATCATCACGGTGACGAGCTCACCGACTCGCTGCAGGAGGTGGTCGCGCTCGTCGTACTCGAGCTGGGTGGCTCCGCGAACCGCCCGGACGGCCACGCCTACCTCCCATGATCCGTCGTACGACGCTCATAGACTAGGCCCCCGGTCAGGGGCCTGCGTCAGAGGTCGACGGCGTCGAGCAGGGCGCCGAGCTCCTCACTGCTCAGCTCGCGGTGCGTGCCGGCCCGCAGGCCACCGGTGCGCACCGGTCCGATCGCCGTCCGGGCCAGCTGCTGCACGGGATAGCCGACCGAGGCGAGCAGCCGACGCACGATGTGCTTGCGGCCCTCGTGCAGCACCACCTCCACGATCCCCCGCCGTCCGCCGCGCTCGAGGATCCGGAACCGGTCCACCCGCACCGGTCCGTCCTCGAGTGTCACCCCGGCCTCGAGCGTCCGCGCCAACCGCGACGACACCGGGCCCGGGACCTGCGCGACATAGGTCTTCTGCACGGCGTACGACGGATGCGCCAGGCGGTGCGCGAACTCTCCGTCGTTGGTGAGCATGATCAGGCCCTCGGTGTCGGTGTCGAGCCGACCCACATGGAAGAGCCGTTCGGGCCGGTCACCGATCAGCCCCGCGAGCGTCGGCCGGCCCTGAGGGTCGGTCATCGTGCTGACCACACCTCGCGGCTTGTTCAGCACCAGGTAGGTGGCGTCCCGGGCCGCCGGCACCCGGCGCCCGTCGACGCGGATGACGGCCGCCCGCGGGTCGACCCGCGCCCCGAGTTGTGTCACCACGCTCCCGTCGACCTCGACCCGGCCCGCACTCATCAACTGCTCGCAGGCACGGCGGCTGGCGACACCCGAAGATGCCAAGAGCTTCTGCAGCCGCACCCCCTCGGGCTGCTCGCTCATGCTCCGGTGGCCTCGTCCGGCTCGAAGTCGTCCAGCTGCGGTAGCAACGGCGCCAGGTCCGGCAGCTCGTCCAGTCCGGTCATCCCCATCCGCTCCAAGAAGTAGGCGGAGGTGCGGTAGAGCACAGCACCGGTCTCGGTCTCGCGGCCCGCCTCCTCCACCATCCCGCGGCTGACCAGTGTTCTGATGACGCCGTCGACGTTGACCGCACGGATCGCGGCGACCCGTGCCCGGCTGACCGGCTGGCGGTAGGCCACCACGGCCAGCGTCTCCAACGCCGCCTGCGTCAGTCGCGCCTGCTGGCCATCGAGCACGAACTGCTCGACCAGAGGCGCGAACTCGGCGCGGGTGTAGAACCGCCAGCCGCCACCGACGTAGCGCAGGTCGAAGCCGCGCCCCTGCTCGGTGTAGCTCGCGGACAGGCCCTCCAGCGCATCGGTGACCTCCTGCACCGGACGGCCCACCACGGACGCCAGCGCCACCGCGTCCAACGGCTGGTCGGTCACCATCAGTACAGCCTCGAGCGCGGGTTCGAGCCGGTCCGGGGTCTCGGTCACGTCGCCTCCTCGGCTGCCGGCGCGCCGTCGAACTCGTCCGTCACCCCGACCGGCTGGGCGCCATCGCCACCGGTCCAGCGCACCTGCAGCTCCCCCAGCGGCGTGATCTGGTCGAAGGAGACCGCGCCCTCGCGGAAGAGCTCGAGCAGTGCGAGGAAACGCGCGACCGTGGTCGCGGTGTCGGGTGCGTCCGCGGCCAGCGCGCGAAACGTGCTCGAACCGCAGCGGCGCAGCCGGTCCACCAGGACCGCCGCCTGCTCGCGCACGCTCACCTTGGGCGCGTGCAGGTGACCCAGTGCCAGCACCGGCTGTGCTCGCGGGGCCAGCACTTGCACCGCCACTGCGGCGAGCTCGGTGGGTCCGATGCCGAGCAGCACCTCGGGCAGCAGCCCGACGAAGCGCTCCTCCAGGCCCACGGACCGTGGCAGCTTGCGTGCTTCGTTGGCCATCGTGGCCGACAGCGTCGCGGCCACCTGCTGGTAGGCGCGGTACTGCAGCAGCCGGGCGAACAGCAGGTCGCGGGCCTCCAGCAGGTTGAGGTCCTCCTCGTCCTCCACGTCGGCCGCGGGAAGCAGCCGTGCGGTCTTGAGGTCGAGCAAGGTGGCGGCGACGACCAGGAACGAGGTCGTCTGCTCGAGGTCGCACTCGGGGCCGCCGGCCTTGATGTGGGCGATGAACTCGTCGGTGACCTGTGACAGCGCCACCTCGGTGATGTCGAGCCGGTGCTTGGCGATGAGCCCCAGGAGCAGGTCGAACGGCCCTTCGAAGTTGTCGAGCCGGACCTCGAACACGCCCACCGCTGGCGCCGTGTTGGAGGGCGACGCCGTGTCCACCTCGACCGCCGACTGGCTCACGACCTGCGCAACCTGCGCGCGAGCTCGCTGTCGATGCCTCGCTCGTCGAGGTCGGCCAACGCCATCGCCACCGCGATCCGCACCAGTCGGCCACGGTCGACGGCCCCGCCGACAACACGGCGCAGCACGAGCCGGGCATGCTCGATCTCGATCAGCTCGTCGGCGGTGACATAGACGGTCATCTTCTCGTCATGCTTGACCCGCCCACTGGACGTACGCGCCTGCGACGACTCCTCGGCTGCGGTCATGGCGTCCCGATCGTCGGGACGGTCGTCAGGGCCTTCACCTGGGCGGTCGTCGGCTTCGGTCTCCTTGTCGTCGGACGAGGTGGCCCGGAAGAGCTCGTCGGCTCCGGGCAGGCTCACTCGTCGGGACAACGTGCGAGCACCTCCCGGGCCAGCTGACGGTAGGAGTCGGCACCGGCCGACGCGGACGCATAGCTGGTGATCGGCTCCCCCGCGACCGTGGAGTCGGAGAACTTCACGGTCCGGCGGATGACGGTGTGGAACACCGTCTCGCCCCAGGCGTCGACGAGCCGCTGCAGCACCTCACGGCCGTGCAGCGTGCGTCCGTCGAACATTGTGCCGAGCAGGCCGTCGATGCGCAGTCGCGGGTTGAGCCGCTGCGACACCTTGTCGATGGTGGTCTTGAGAAGTGCGACCCCCCGCAACGCGAAGTACTCGCACTCCAGCGGCACGATCACCCCGTCGGCCGCGGTCAGTGCGTTGATCGTGAGCAGGCCGAGAGAGGGCTGGCAGTCGATGAGCACGACGTCGTAGTCCTTCAGCACCGGTGCCAGCACCCGCGCCAGGGTCTGCTCGCGCGCCACCTCGTTGACCAGCTGCACCTCGCCCGCGGACAGGTCGATGTTGGACGGCAGCAGGTCCATGCCCTCGACGCCGGTGGCATGGATGACTCGGCGCGCGTCGAGGTCGGCGCCCATGAGCAGGTCGTAGATGCTCAGCTCGAGGTCGTGCGGGTTGAAGCCGAGCCCGACCGACAGGGATCCCTGCGGGTCGAAGTCGACCAGCAGCACCTTGCGACCGTACTCCGCCAACGCCGCACCGAGGTTGATCGTGGTCGTGGTCTTGCCGACGCCGCCCTTCTGGTTGCACATCGCGATCACCCGGGCCGGACCGTGGGACAGGACTGGCGCCGGGGGTGGCAGCTCTGGCCAGAGCCGACCGGTGGGACCGATCCGGTCGGCCGTGGGCGGGGACTGCTCGAGCACGCTCACCCGGGCTTCGTGTTCGGGGGGCAGCGACGTGGGCTGAGCGGGCCGCGGGGGCGGCTCGGGCACCCGGACCCGCGGGGGCATCTCCGCTGCGGGAATGCTGGTCGATTCGTTCACAACCCGCCTTACCTCTCCGCCGACTCGTCGGCAAAGTGCCGATCTCGCGGAAGCCTAGGCGCACCTCGAAAGCAGCTTCAAGGCGCTTGCGACATCTGTGCACACTGCTGCGCGGTACGTGCACAACCTTTCCACGGGTTGGGGACAAACCTGGGGAGGACTGCTCGGCGTGGCGCGCATCCACGCGGGTCTGCGCGGGTCGCGCGACGGTCAGGCCAGCGCCCGCGGGTGCGAGGCGGCGTACACCTCGCGGAGCCGGTCGACGGTCACCAGCGTGTACACCTGAGTGGTCGTGACCGAGGCGTGGCCGAGCAGTTCCTGCACGACCCGGACGTCGGCGCCCCCGTCCAGCAGGTGCGTCGCGAACGAGTGCCGCAACGTGTGCGGCGAGACCGCGACCGCGATGCCGGCACGTTCGGCGGTCGAGCGCAGCACCGCCCAGGCACTCTGCCGTGACAACCTGCCGCCGCGCGCGTTGAGGAAGAGCGCCGGCGGCGCAGAAGGCAGCGCAGATCCCGCGGCGGACAGGTGTGGGCGGGCACGCACGAGGTACGCCGCGAGGGCCTCGCCGGCGTAGGACCCAATCGGAACGATCCGTTCCTTGGAGCCCTTGCCGAACAGCCGTGCGGCGCCGGAGCCGGCAGCACTGCCCGAACCGAGCCCGTCGGCGAGGTCGACGCCGATGTCGATGTCGTCGAGGTCGAGACCGACCGCTTCGGAGATGCGGGCTCCGGTGCCGTAGAGCAGCTCGAGCAGCGCCCGGTCGCGAAGCGCCAGCGTCGTACCCGCAGCCCCGGCCACCGCCAGGATGCACTCGACCTCGTGCACGGACAACGCCTTCGGCAGCCGCTTGGGCGGTGCCGGAGGTCGCACGCCTGCCGCGGGATCGGCCGGACTGAGGCCCTCGCGCAGGGTGAACCGGTGGAACCCGCGGACCGCGACGACGGCTCGGGCGGCGCTGCCGGCGCCGAGCGGCGGGTGGTCCTCGTCGCCCTCCCGCAGCCGCATCAGGAACTCCCCGACATCACCCTCCCCCACGGCAGCGAGGTCGTCGACGCCACGACCGACGAGGAAGCCGGCATAGCGGCGCAGGTCCCGGCGGTACGACGACACCGTGTTGCGCGCCAGGCCACGCTCGACCACCAGATGGTCGAGGTAGCTGCGCACCGCCAGCTGCAGCGCGGTCGGACCGCTCAGGCCAACGCCTCCTCGAGGTCGACATGCTCCACACCGTGCGCGTCGGCCACGGCGGTGTTCGTGACCCGACCGCCGTGGGTGTTCAGACCGAAGGCGAGGGTGGGGTCGTCACGGAGCGCCTGACGCCAGCCCTTGTCGGCCACCGCCACGACGTAAGGCAGGGTGACGTTGGTCAGCGCGTAGGTGGAGGTGTGCGGCACGGCGCCCGGCATGTTGGCCACGCAGTAGAACACGCTCTGGTGGACGGGGTACGTCGGCTCGGCGTGGGTGGTCGGGCGTGAGTCCTCGAAGCAGCCCCCTTGGTCGATGGAGATGTCGACCAGCACAGCACCGGGTTTCATCGCCGCGACGAGATCGTTGGAGACCAGCGTCGGGGCCTTGGCCCCCGGCACCAGCACCGCCCCGATCACCAGATCGGCGTCGAGAACGGCGCGTTCGATCTCCAACGCGTTGGAGGCCACCGTCTGCAGGTGTCCCTGATAGATCCGGTCGGCCTGCCGGAGCCGGTCGATGTCCTTGTCCAGCAGCAGCACCTCGGCCTGCATCCCCAACGCGATCGCGGCCGCGTTCATCCCCGACACACCGGCCCCGATCACCACCACCTTGGCGGCGTAGACGCCGCTCACCCCGCCCATCAACACCCCGCGGCCGCCGCCGGAGGCCATCAGGTGGTAGGCACCGGCCTGCGGCGCCAGCCGCCCGGCGACCTCGCTCATCGGAGCCAGCAACGGGAGGCCCTTGTCGGGGGTCTGCACCGTCTCGTACGCGATCCCGGTGACCCCGTGCTCCAGCAACGCCTGGGTGCACGACCGGGAGGCGGCCAGGTGCAGATAGGTGAACAACACCTGCCCCGAGCGCATCAGCTCGTACTCGGACTCGATCGGCTCCTTGACCTTCAGCACCAGTTCGGCCTCGCCCCACACGACCTCGGCACCCTCGACCACGCGCGCCCCCGCCGCGACGTACTCCGTGTCCGGGATCGAGGAGCCCCGCCCTGCCCCCGCCTGGACCAGCACCTGATGACCATGTGCGGTCAGCTCGTGCACACCCGACGGCGTGATCGCCACCCGGTACTCGTGAATCTTCACTTCCGTGGGCACGCCGATAAGCATTGCCAGAGATCCTCTCCACCGGCCGCTGAGACGGGCCGAGTGTAGACCCGCCTCTGCCGCGCCGCCGGGCACGGTCTGGTCAGCGGTGCGGCAGTTGCTCGCGGCCGGTCCACGGCGCGTCCGCCGGTCGCAGGCCGTCGGGGGGCGCCAGCTGCCGCGCGGTCCAGCAGGCGAGCGCCCCGAGGATGAGCAGCGAGTCCTGCACCCGGCCGGCGAGAGACTGGGTCACCACCCACTCCAGCGGCGCCCAGACCAGCTCCATGTCCGCCTCCTCGTGATCAGCGGTGAAGTCCTCCGGCGCCGAGACCGCGACCAGCTCCCGAGCGAGGTAGATCCGCACCGCCTCGGTCGAGAAGCCGGGTGAGGACAGGTAGTCGACCAGCACCCGCCAGTCCGTTGCGAGAACCTGACCCTCCTCGGCCAGCTCGCGACGTGCCGAGTCCAGTGGCTGCTCGCCGTCGACGTCGAGCAGCCCTGCCGGTGCCTGTACCAGCCGCTGGCCGACGGTGTGCCGGTACTGGCGCACCAACAGCATCCGGTCCTGCTCGTCGAGGGCGACTACGCCGACCGCGCCCGGATGAGTGGCGGCCTCGCGGGCGAAGGTGGTGCCGTCGGGGGCGACCACCTCGTCACGGCGCAGGGACAAGATGACACCGCGGTGCTCGACCACGCTGGACCGCACCGGCCAGCGCTGCGCTCGGTCGCTGAGCTCGACCGGCGAGGAGAGCAGCGTGCCGCGCAGCCGCGGATGGCCAGTCACCGGGTGATCGCTGTCGGGGCTCACGCGGAGGCACTGACCGGATCCGCCGGACTCGCAGCGTTGTCGGCGACCCGGGGGCGCAGTGCGGTCTCATCGACCGGCAGCCGCAGCTCGCGTTGCCGCTCGATCGCCGCCGCGACCAGACCGGCGAAGAGGGGGTGTGCCCTGGTCGGTCGGGAGCGCAGCTCAGGGTGCGCCTGGGTGCCGACGTAGAAGGGGTGACGTTCTCGCGGCAGCTCGACGTACTCCACCAGCGTGGTGTCCGGCGACGTGCCCGAGTAGACCAGCCCCGCCTGTTCGAGCCGTTCGCGGTAGGCATTGTTCACCTCGTAGCGGTGCCGGTGCCGCTCCTCGGCGTGGCTCTGGCCGTAGAGCTCGGCGACGAGGCTGGCCTCGACCAGTTCCGCCGGATAGAGGCCGAGCCGCATGGAGCCGCCGAGATCACCGGCACCGGAGACGATCTCCTGCTGCTCGGCCATGGTCGCGATCACCGGAGTGCCGCAGCCGGGGTCGAACTCGGTGGAGTCGGCCGCCGGGAGGGCGGCGACATGGCGCGCGAACTCGATCACCATGCACTGCAGGCCCAGGCAGAGTCCGAGTGCCGGGATGCCCTGCTCACGGGCATGTCGCAGCGCTCCGACCTTCCCCTCGATGCCACGGACACCGAATCCACCGGGCACGCATACGGCGTCGACGTCGGCGAGCTGTCGGGCTGCGCCGTCCGGCGTCGCGCAGGTGTCAGAGGCCACCCAGCGCAGATGCACCCTCGCATCGTGGTGGAACCCGCCGGCGCGCAACGCCTCGGCAACCGAGAGGTAGGCGTCCGGGAGGTCGACGTACTTGCCGACCAAGGCGATCGTGACCGCTTCCGCCGGGTCGTGTACGCGGCGCAGCAGATGGTCCCACCGGGTCCAGTCCACGTCGCGGAACGGCATCGCCAGACGGCGCACGACGTAGGCGTCCAGGCCCTCGGAGTGCAGCACCTTCGGGATGTCGTAGATCGACGGTGCGTCGACGGCCGC
>JALZMX010000075.1 GCA_030857985.1 Actinomycetota bacterium
ACCAGGAGGCCCGATGCGGCTCCGACGGCCGCCTCCGATCCGAACAGCAGGCCGGCGCACAGCCCGTAGAGCGCCCAGACGATGGCGCCGAGCACCAGGGCGAGTGCGCTCAGCGCCCACGTCGCAACGGTCCCCTCCGCGCCGGTCAGCACGCCGAGGAGGTAGGTCAAGACGATCGGGACCGACCCGATGATCACGGCGAGCACCGTCTTCATCGACACGAACGAGAAGTCCCGCAGCGGGGTGAGCCCGAGCTGACGGCCCCACCCCTGCATCCGCTCGACCGCGGCGCGTCCCCCGATCCCGGTGGTCGCGGTCGCCGCGCCGTACGCCGCCATCGAGATCATGATGAGCATCGCGACATTGCCGTTGCCGGCGTCCTGCTTGGAGTACTCCTGCGCCGCGCCGAAGATGAGGTAGAAGAAGGCCGGGAGCACCACGATGAAGAACATCGATGCGTAGTCGCGCAGCACCCGCTTGATCTCCAGTGCCAGGAAGGTGGCGTTCATCGTCGGCTCTCCTCGGTGTCGCTGGTGGGGCTGGCGGAGGAGCCAGCGGTGGGGTTGGCGGTGGAGCTGGTGAGTGCGACGAAGGCGCTCTCGAGGGAGCCGGAGGTGATCTCGAGGTTTGAACCGTTGAGACTGCCCAGCAGGAAGCGGGCGACGTCGTCGGAGTGGTCGGGCGACACCGTCACCGTCAGGCGGTGCCCGGCCAGGTCGACCTCTCCGACTCCGGGGTGGTCGCGGACGCGCTGGGCGACCGCGGTGTCCGTGACGTCGGCGCTGACCGTGCGGCCGGTCGCCCGCGACCGGATCTGCTCCGTCGGTCCGTCGGCCACCACCCGGCCGCCGGCGACCAGCACGATCCGGCTCGCGAAGGCGTCGGCCTCCTCGAGATAGTGCGTGGCGAAGACCACGGTCCGGCCAGCGGTCGCCTCGGCGTGCATCGTGCGCCAGAACTCGCGGCGTGCGGTGACATCCATGCCGGCGGTGGGCTCGTCGAGGATCAGCAGGTCCGGGTCGGGTAGCAGGGCGAGGGCGAAGCGCAGCCGTTGCTGCTCGCCACCCGAGCACTTGCCGACCTTCCGGTCCCGCAGCGGCGTCAGGCCGGCACGTTCGATGACCTCATCCACGGACGCCGGTGCCAGGAACGTCGAGGAGATCATGCGCACCGTCTCGCGGACGGTGAGGTCGCGGAGCAGTCCGCCCGTCTGGAGCACGGCGGAGACCCGGCCGGCCTCGACCGCCGTGCGTGGCGACCGGCCGAACACCTCGACACGACCCTCGGTGGGGCGGGTCAGTCCGAGCACCAGGTCCAGGGCGGTGGTCTTGCCGGCGCCGTTGGGCCCGAGGAACGCGACCACCTCGCCCGTCCGGACCGTGAGGTCGATCCCGTCGACTGCCCGGACGCGTTCGCCACCGGGAGTGCGGAACGTCTTGGCGAGGTCGGTCAGCTCGATGGCGGCTGTCGTGGAGTCCATGCCACGACACTGCCCGCCGGGTGCCGAGCCTTCGCATACCCGACGTCACCACCTACACATGACACGTGTCATCGAGCGGTGCGTTTCGGCCGCTGCATCCAGGCAATGGCGGAAACGGGGCTCGTGATCGAACGTCTCCTGCGCCTGGCGGAGCGCTCAGCTACCTGGGTTCAGCCAGCGCGGCGGCGAGTCTGACCTCTAGGTCGTGCACCTCTGCGACGAGAGGGGTCAGCTGCGTGATCGCCACAGCCGGATCAGACGCGCCCCCTTCCGAAGCCCACGCAGCGGCCTGGTCGGCGATCGCCTCCCAACGCCGTCCGCTCTCTCGCGCCAGCTCCGCGGCCGTGCCCAGGTCGAGCCCGAGGGCTGTGACCTCATCGAGGAACGCGCCGTCGGCCGGACGAGTCGCCCCGGGCGACCCATGCCTGAGCGTGAGGCACTCCGCGAGCCGGTTGGCCCCGACCGCAAGGGCCTTGTGTACCAACGAGTAGCCGACCGGGCCCCGCAGCGCCCATGACACTTAGGCCCGACAGGTGAGGGCGGCGGGGACTGGCGGCGGAGTGACGCACCACGCGATCGCGCCGTTCGCCCGCACATGCCGACGACAGGGCGGTCCGCCTAACGGCTATTCGGGACCACGACGGCGCGTTAGAAGTTCATCGCCTTCGACTTGCGGGCTCGTGCCTCGGCGCGGACGAGGTAGTCCGCCGTTGTGTTCTCGTGGGGGAACGGCTGGTCCGGCACCGGCACGCCCAGGGCACGACAGATCGGCTCCCAACCGTCAGCGGGCTGCCACTCGACTAGGCGCTCGGGTCCAATCTCGGCGCGAACTTGCACCAAGCGCCGCTCGTAGCCGGCCTTCACGTCGGCGGGGTCGTCCAAGTCGGTGAAGACCCCGTCGAAGATCGCCCGGAACAGCGGCACCACTGGGTCAGCGTCATCGTCCATAGCCAGCATGTCGCGGGTACGGGCAAGGACGGTCACGTCCATGCTGCGGTGCCAGACCTCGGCACTCCCACGATGCGACAACAGCACCGGCGCGTCCGGGTAGGCCGCGGACAGGTCACGCCAGCAGGTCGAGAACGGAGTGTCGACCCCCGCGGCGTACCCGGCCAAGAAGTCGTTCCAGACCGGCGGGTTGCCCTGAATCGCCGCCACCCACGTGGGGGCGTGCTCGGGGTGGGCGAGGGCCTCGCTCATGTGGTAGATCGGGGCGTCGAGCAAGTGCCGAAGCGCCTCGCGCAGGGAAGTCGTCCCGGTTCGGGGCAGGCCGGCCCCGATCAGTCGCAGGGTCACAAGCCCACGATAGGCCCGGCTCCGGCCTGGACCCGCGGGATCCAGGACAGGCCCGCTCCGCTGCACCGTTGCCTTCATGCGCCCGGTCATGCCGCTATCGGCGCGCCTATGTGATCGAAGTGTTCGCCAGCGACACGAGAGTCCCGACCACCAAGGCTGCCGCAACGGCCGGCATGAACCACCCCGGGCGCACCCGGGCGCGCCACAGCGACCAGATGGCGACC
>JALZMX010000104.1 GCA_030857985.1 Actinomycetota bacterium
CGGCGACCTGCCGGAGCAGCCGAGCACGAGCCCGCTGCCAGGAGGTTGGGAGTCCGACCTGTGGGCCGCTCTGAAGGAGCTCCCACCCAAGCAACGCGCAGCGGTCGCCTACCACTACCTCGCCGGCATGCCGTACGCCGATGTCGCCGACGTCCTCGGCGGGAGCCCGGAAGCCGCCCGGCGAGCCGGCGCCGACGGCATCGCCGCGCTGCGCAAGACCTATCCCTATACCCCGCCTGCACGAGGGGACGAAGGAGAAGCGTCATGACGACCGCACGACACAACCCCGGTGCCCGAGACCTGTTCGCCGCGTTGCCCGAGACCGACGAGGACGCCCAGCGCAGGCTGCATGCCCGCCTGGTCGCCGAGGCGGGCCGGGCGGGAGTCCTCGACGTCGCCTACCGCACGGTCGACACCCCGCTCGGCGCGCTGCTCCTTGCAGCGACCGGGAAGGGCCTGGTGCGGGTCGCCTATGCCCGCGAAGACCACGACGCGGTCCTGGAGCAGCTGGCGAACAGCATCAGCCCCCGGGTGCTGCACGCACCGGCCCGCCTCGACCTGGCCGCCGACGAGCTGGAGGAGTACTTCGCCGGTCGGCGAACGGGGTTCGACCTTCCGTTGGACCTCCGGCTGTCCTCCGGCTTCCGCCGTACCGTGCTGAGCCACCTGAGCGACATCGCCTACGGCTCCACCGCCAGCTACGCCGCCGTCGCGGCCGCCGCCGGCAACCCCAAGGCGGTGCGCGCAGTCGGTACGGCGTGCGCGACCAACCCGCTGCCGGTCGTGCTGCCCTGCCACCGCGTCATCCGCAGCGACGGCGTCCTCGGCCAGTACGTCGGGGGTGCCGACGCCAAGCATGCCCTGCTGACCCTGGAGACCGCAGCATGACCGCCACACAACCATCAGCAGCCCCGCCGCGTCCTTGATGGTGTGAGGGACCGGACGGGGGCACAGTCACCAAGGAGCAGCGCGACGCGCCCGTTACCGAGTTCGTGGCAACCCAGTCCGCGCAGCTCGTGCACTTCGCGTGGCTGCTGTGCGGCGATCGTGGCCTCGCCGAGGACCTGGTCCAGACCGCGCTGGAGAAGAGCTACCTGCGGTGGATCGGATCGAGCTGGGCAACCCATTCGCGTACGTACGGCAGGCAGTAGCCAACCAGTACCTCAGGCCAGCTCTGCCTCGAGGTCGTCGACGACAAAGGCGAGGATGAGCCCGGTGGCGTGCTCATCGCGCTGGTCGGCGGGCAGGGTCTGCAGGCCGCGGCGCAGTGGTGGGCCGCCAACGCGCCCCTGCTCGCCCGGGTACTCGACGAGCACGCCTACCCCCTGGCCACCCGCGTCGGCACCGCTGCCGGCGCCGCGCATGGCGGCGCCTATGACCCCGAACACGCCTATCGCTTCGGCCTGCAGCGCGTCCTCGACGGCCTCGCCGTTCTCATCGACCGACGCAGCTGACCCCCCTCGACGAGCATTCCGGCCGGGTAGTGTCGCTGTCGACCACCGCCGCTGGACAGAGGAGCTCGACGTGCACGCCGAACGACACGGCTCCGGTGAACCGTTGCTGCTCGTGCACGGCCTCGGTTCGAGCCTGCGCAACTGGGATCGCATCGTCTCGGCCCTTGCCGAACGACGGGAGGTCATCGCCATCGACCTGCCCGGCTTCGGCCGGACACCGGCCCTGACCGGCGAGGTTTCGATTGCCACACTCACGGACGCGGTCGCCGACTTCATCGCCACCGAAGGGCTTAGCGACGTCGACATCGTCGGAAGTTCGATGGGCGCGCGCATCGTGGTCGAGTTGGCCCGGCGCGGCCACCGCGGCACCGTCGTGGCGCTGGACCCGGGAGGGTTCTGGAACGACCGGCAGAAGGCCGTCTTCGGCACCTCGATCAAGGCCTCGGTGGGGCTCGTCCGCGCGCTACAGCCGCTGCTGCCCGCGCTGACCGGGAACCCTGTCGGGCGCACCGCCCTGCTCGCGCAGTTCTCACACAAGCCGTGGAAGCTTCCGGCCGGGCTGGTGCTGACCGAGCTGCGCGGGTTCGACCATTCCCCCTCCCTCGACGATGCGCTGGAGTCCTTGGTCAAGGGGCCGCGCCAGCAGGGAGCACCGGCCGGCACCCTGCGCGGCAAGCTCGTCCTCGGCTGGGGCCGTCAGGACCGGGTCACGCTGCCCAGCCAGGCCACCCGCGCACTCGAGCTCTTTCCCGACGCGACACTGCACTGGTTCGACAGCTGCGGCCACTTCCCGCACTGGGACCAGCCGGAGGAGACCGTCGAGGTGATCCTGAGCAGCACCGCCTGAACCGTTCGCCGATGCGGGAAGTTGGGCCGACAGGCGGGAGTCACGACCTGCCGCGGGAAGCCCGGCGAACCATCTTGGGGTGCGCGAGGGGGGGGAGTTGAACCAGCGGGCCGCACAGCCTCCACCAGGCGCCGGAGCTCGTCCAGGTACCGATCGTCCCTCTCACCAGCGAACCCGACGACCGCTTCGGCCCGGCTGACCGCCGCGAGCGCCGTCGACTCCAGCATGGCCTGTTCCTCTGGCGTCCGGAAACCGCTGTGCGCGCTTGTAGTCCCGGTCGGCACCACGTCGGCAGGTCTCCGAGAGAACTCCCGCCGTCGACCACGCCAGCTGGTTGAACGATCGGCTTGTGGCACGACAACCGGCTGCAGTACTCGAGGATCTCGAAGTCGGCGTTTAGGGACTTGAACGCGGCGTTTAGGGACTTGAACGCGGTGTTTAGAGGGATGAACGCGCAGACAGCACTCACTCCCCCGGTGACGTGTGACGATTCTTTTGGCGGCAGTCGGGTCGTCCAATGCGTAGTCGGAAGGTCAGTCATGCTTCGTTTCTCGTCCCGCTCGGTCGGCGGAACTCAGCTCATCGCCAGGGTCGCCTTCACCACCTTGCTCACCGGAGCTCTCGCGTTCGCCGGTCTCACGCCGGCGTCGGCCGACACGATTCAGAACACCGTGGTGGCCGGCGGAAGCCCCACCGTCATGGTGGGTGACACGACGTCGATCGGCTACAGCATCCAAAACGTCAACAACAACGGGGGCGACCCGCAGAACAACTGCAACGCCGCGGACGCCACCTCCCCCAGATTGACCGTGACCGCACCCGCCGCCGTCACTGTGTCGCCCGCGTCGCGGACGTTCACCTCCTGTGGGAGCAGTCAGTACTTCGACTTCTCGTCCAACACCGCCGGCTCCTACTCGATCACGGTTTCGGTGGCGGACGCCGGCACCGGCACCTACACCACTTCTGGTGCGACGTTCACATTGACCGTGACCAGGCCGCTGGTGGTCAACACCGCGCCGAGCGTGGCCATCAGCAACGTGACCAACGGCGCCTCGTACGAGTTCGGCAACGTGCCGGTCGCCCGCTGCAACGTCATCGACAAGGAGGACGGCAACACCTTCACGGTGAAGGTGCAAGACACTCTCGCCCCGAACCTGACCGTGTCGGCCAACAAGACCGCCGTCGCCACCTCGGCCAACGGAGCAGTCGTCTCCTACACCGCTCCGACGGCTACCGACATCGTCGACGGCAGTGTTGCGGCCAGCTGTGACAAGGCGTCGGGCAGCGTATTCGCACTCGGCTCCACCACGGTGACCTGCACGGCGAAGGACGCGGCCGGCAACACCGGCGCTAAGTCGTTCACCGTCACCGTCACCGCCGCCTGGTCGAACGTGCTCCAGCCGATCAACGCCGACGGCAGCTCGATCTTCAAGCTCGGCAGCACAGTGCCGGTGAAGTTCCAGCTGAGCGGCGCCAGCGCTGGGATCACCAACCTCTCCGCCCGCCTGTACCTGCAGCGGGTTGGAGCAGGCGCCACCGGGACGACGCTCGAGGCCATCTCTACCTCGAACGCCACCACCGGCAACCTGTTCCGGTACGACGCCACCAGCGGTCAGTACATCTTCAACCTCAACACGAAGGCGCTGAGCGCCGGCACGTACCAGCTCCGGATCGATCTGGGCGACGGTGTCCTCCGCACCGTGAACATCTCGCTCAGGTAAATCCCTCGCTCCACCGCAACGGCAGGCCCCGCACTCCACGTGCGGGGCCTGCCGACAACTTGCACCGATCACGTCACCGCCGTCATCACAGGAGCAAGGAACTCATGTCGTTGGTTGTGCTTGCCAGCTCCCATATCGCCGCCGAAGACGCAGCCGAGACCTTGTCCCGCGAGGGCTTCTCGGCCGAGGCGGGCACCGTCGGCGGAGCGTCATTCGTGATCGTCGACGGCGAGGGGATCGATCCGGCGGCCGCCGTCGCACACGTCCGGCGCGCCGACCCGGGCTGCCGGCCAGTTACAGCCTGGTAGGGCTCAGTCCCCGCGCAGCATCTCGAAGGCGGTGGCGCGGTCCTTGACCCGCAGCTTGCGCAGCACCGACGACAGGTGCACGCGTACGGTAGTGGGCGAGATGAACATGCGCCCGGCGACGTCCTCGGTGGACAGGCCCTCCGACAGCAGCTCCATCACCTCCCACTCGCGCGATGTGAGCAGGTGAGCCGCCTTGCTCTTGCGGCGGCCGAACCGGCGCACCTTCGGTGTGCGGAAGGTGTCGAGGATCTGGGCGACCAGGGTGCGTGGGATGGCTGCCTCTCCGGCGAGCACCCCGCGCAGGGCGTTCGGGAGCCGGTCGGTGTCCATGTCCTTGAGCAGGTAGCCCGCGGCCCCGGCACGAGGGGCGTCGAAGAGGTCGGCGTCGTCACGCGACTGGGTCAACATCACCACAGCCGCTTCGGGCAACTGGTCAGTGACCTCCTTGGCGGCCCTGATGCCGTTGCCCGGCATGTGGATGTCGAGCAGCACGATGTCAGGCCGGCACTCCAGGGCCATCTCGACCGCGCGCATCGCGTTGGGCGCCTCTGCGCACACCTCGAAGCCGCCGGCCTCGAGCGCCTCCCGTACGCGAGCCCGCATCTGAGGGTGGTCGTCCGCCAGGAGCACCCGCGTCTCGCCGGTCATCTACCAGGTCACCATGACCGTGGTGCCGGCGCCAGGCGACGACTCCACCTCGAAGGTTCCGGGCAGGCCCTCCGAACGCTCACGCATGCTGGTCAACCCGAATCCCTTTCGCTGTGTCGTTGCCGCAGGGACGTCGAAACCCTTTCCGTCGTCGTACACCACGAGTCGACGCTGGGCGTTCGATACCCGTTGCAGCTCGATCTTCAAACGTGTCGCTTCACCGTGTCGAGCGGCGTTGCCCACGGCCTCGCGGACGATTCGCAACAGCGAGTGCCGCTGCTCCCGGTCGGCCATGACGGTGTCGTCGAGCTCCAGCTCCAGGGCGACGCCGAACCGGTCCGCCACCTGTCGAGCCGCGCGGTGAACCGTGAACCCGAGCGGCTCCTCTTCCTCACCGGAGCGACCCATCGCCTCCACGGCTTGCCGCGCCTCGTCGAGCGCGCGGTCGCACGCGCCCAGGATGCGTTCGGTGCGTGGAGGGTCCAACGTGCGCAGCGCGCCGCTCTCGGAGCGGATGTAGCCCAGCTCCTGGACGACGCCGTCATGCAGCTCGCGAGCCAGACGGTGCCGGTCCTCGATCACCGCCGCCTGCGCCTGAGCTCCCCAGAAGGCACGGATCTCCCGCGCCGCCCCGACCAGCAGGACGAGGTAGAACGCAGTGCGCAGGACGTCACCCGTGTACAGCCACTGCGAGTACAGCGAGGGAAAGAGCGCATAGTTGATCCGGGCGAAGCCGGCGAGGACACACGCAGGGCCGAGCAGCCTCACCAGATGGTCGGCACTGCCACGGGCTTGCATGGTGAACAGGTACGCCGCAACCAAGAAGCACGCCACGGTGAAGATCTGGGCGGCAACGAGCGTGGCATGGCCGCTCAGCAAGGTCGGAGCCTCGTCGGTGTCCAGCGCCCGCGGCAGACTCGACGACACTGCGCCGAGCCCCACCAGGCACATCACGACGAGCGCGGCCAGTGGCCCGAGCAGCCGGACCACGGAGATCTGCGGAAGCAGGCGCCTGCGTCCCACTGCCGCCGCAGCCGCGACGAGAACCGCGGCGACCACTCGCAGGCTGAGCGCAAGCCAGACCTCCAGCCGCTCGCCGCGGTCGTCGATGGCTGACAGGAGCACGGCAGACGTGCTCACGTTGGCAAGAGCCAGCAGCACCAGCCCCTGCAGCAACAAGAGGTCCTGCAACCTGCGGCTGCGCAGTAGGCGCCCATACAGCAGGTACGAGACGAGCAAGGCGACGCAGGCGTCAACGGTGTCCAGGACGAGGTGCGCGGCGGCGTTGCGATACTCGAA
>JALZMX010000155.1 GCA_030857985.1 Actinomycetota bacterium
GGTCCGTAGCGTGTCGAACATGTTGTCGAGCCATGCGGTACGAGAAGGGGTGGGCGTGAGCATCACAGAGGTCTCCAGCCGCGTCCAGGACGACTACCGCTCCGCACCCGACCGCACCCCGCCGCAGGACAACGACGCCGAGCAGAGCGTGCTCGGCGCGATGCTGTTGAGCAAGGACGCGATCGCCGACGTCCTCGAGGTGCTGCGCGGCACCGACTTCTACCGCCCCGCACACGAGACGGTCTACGACGCGGTCCTCGACCTGTACGGCCGTGGTGAGCCGGCCGACGCGGTGACCGTGTCGGCGCTGCTGCAGCGCCGCGGCGAGCTGGGCCGGGTGGGCGGCGCGCCGTACCTGCACACGCTGGTCGCGGGCGTGCCGATCGCGGCCAACGCCGGCTACTACGCCGAGATCGTGCGGGAGAAGGCGATCCTGCGCCGGCTGGTCGACGCGGGCACGCGGATCGTGCAGATGGGGTACGCCGGACATGGCGAGATCGACGAGGTGGTCGACCGTGCCCAGGCCGAGGTGTACGACGTCACCGAGAAGCGCTCGAGCGAGGACTATGCGCCGCTGAGCGAGATCATGGAGGCGGCTCTCGACGAGATCGAGGCGATCGGCAACCGTGACGGCGAGATGGTCGGCGTACCAACGGGGTTCTCGGAGCTGGACGACCTGACCAACGGACTCCACCCCGGCCAGCTGGTGGTCATTGCCGCTCGACCTGCCATTGGAAAGTCCACTCTGGCACTGGACTTTGCTCGGGCGGCGTCGATCGTGAATGACCTGCCCACGGTCATCTTCTCGTTGGAGATGACTCGCAACGAGATCACGATGCGGTTGCTGTCGGCCGAGGCGCGGATTCCCCTGCATCACATGCGCAACGGCCACATGAGCGACGACGACTGGTCCCGCCTGGCCCGCAAGATGGGCGAGGTGTCCAACGCCCCGCTGTTCATCGACGACTCGCCCAACATGACCATGATGGAGATCCGAGCCAAGGCCCGCCGGCTCCGGCAACGTCACGGGCTCAAGCTCATCGTGCTCGACTACCTGCAGCTGATGCAGAGCGGCAAACGGGTGGAGAGTCGACAGGTCGAGGTCTCGGAGTTCTCCCGAAACCTCAAGCTGCTGGCGAAGGAGCTGAGCGTCCCCGTGGTCGCGCTGTCCCAGCTCAACCGAGGTTCGGAGCAGCGTGCCGACAAGCGCCCGATGTTGTCGGATCTTCGCGAGTGCCTGAGCGGGGACACGTTGATCACCCGGTCGGATACCGGGCAGCCGGTGCCCATCCGTGATCTGGTCGGACAACAGGACTTCCCGGTGTGGACCCTCGATGAGCGGTTGCGGCTGCGGCGTGGCGTGATGAGCGACGCATGGTGCACCGGCACGAAGCCGGTTTACCGGCTCAGCTTGGCGTCCGGCCGGCAGGTCAGTGCGACCCAAAACCACCCGTTTCTGACGCTTGACGGCTGGCAGACGGTGGGGGCACTCGAGGCAGGGGACTCCATCGCGGTCGCGAGGGCCATTCCAGAGCTGGCCGTCTCCGTGCCGCAGCACCAGCAGGGCTGGAGCGTTGACGTGAGTGACAGAGACGACGACATCGACGTCATCCCGGCGAGTGCCTGGCAGCACGTGCGCAAGGCGATGCCCGCCCATGGCGTCACCGATCAGGCGCTTGCGGAGCGGCTGGGGATGGCCTCCTGCGGGTCGGCGCTGTACAAGTCCGGTCTGTCACGCGCCCGCATGAGCCGGGTCGCCGCCGCAGTCCCCGATGCATACCTGTTTGATCTGGCTACCTCTGATGTGCGGTGGGCCCGCATCACTTCTATCGAGGCGCTCGGTGACACCGAGGTGTACGACGCCCACGTGCCGGGCACGCACTCGTTCCTCGCCAACGAGGTCATCTCGCACAACAGCGGCGCGATCGAGCAAGACAGCGACATGGTGATACTGCTCCACCGCGAAGATGCGTACGAGAAGGAGTCGGTGCGCTCCGGCGAGGCGGATCTGATCGTGGCCAAGCACCGCAACGGCCCGACCAAGGATGTCACCGTCGCGTTCCAGGGCCACTACTCCCGCTTCGTCGACATGGCCCACGGCTGATCGCG
>JALZMX010000165.1 GCA_030857985.1 Actinomycetota bacterium
GGCGGCCTGCTGGTCGGCCACACCTTCCCGACCCGGACGATCTACGACGTCACCTACCGTCTCCTGCGCCTGGCGCTCCCGCGCTGGCGACGTGGCTGGCCGGTCGACCCTCGGCTGGAGTACGAACGCCTGATGCACGTCAACGAGCAGACCGTCCGAGGGCTGCGCCGCAGCGTCCTCCGGGCCGGCTTCCCCGATGCGGACGTGCGCCTCGGCGAGATGGTCTACACCGAGTTCCTGCCGTCGATATCGGCCCGCGCCCTGTACAGGCGACTCGCTCGCCACCGGATGACGCGGCCGCTCGCGGTAGCGGACATGTGGGTGCATGCGCGCCGCCCCTGACCGAACAGGAGTCATGGCCCGAGAATACTGGGCTGACGGGACGTAGGGTGTCGACCATGCCGCTCGCACCCGAGACGATTCGGGAGCGGGTGGGTCAGCGCGAGCAGTGGTACCACACCCTCGAGCTCGCCCCAGGTGTCGTCACCCCGGGATGGTTCGACCTGCGCACGGTGGCCGCGCAGGTGCTGCCGGCCTCACTGGAGGGCAAGCGCTGTCTGGACGTCGGGACGTTCGACGGCTTCTGGGCCTTCGAGATGGAGCGGCGCGGCGCCCGCGAGGTGCTGGCTGTGGACATCGTCGAGCCGCGCGCATGGGACTGGCCGGTCACCTCCGGCGATGCCCTCGTGCAGATCCTCGAGGACCGCAAGCAGGGTGGTCGGGGCTTCGATCTCGCCGCGGCGGCGCTGGGCTCCGCGGTCCGCTACCGCCCGAGCTCGGTGTACGACTTGGCCCCCCAGGAGCACGGCCACTTCGATTTCGTGTTCATGGGCAGCCTGCTCCTGCACCTGCGCGACCCGATCCGCGCACTGGAGCGCCTACGCGCCGTCTGCGTCCCCGAGGGCACGGTGGCCACGATGGATGCGATCGACCCCACGCTGACGCGACTGTTCCCCCGTCGGGCGCTGGCGACGTTCGACGGCGAGGGGCGGCCATGGTGGTGGCTGCCGAATGTCGCTGCCTACGAGCGGATGGTGCGGGCCGCCGGACTGGCCCCCCTGGCCCCCGCCAGGCTCGTGCGCCTACCGCGCGGCGCCGGGCAACCGATCGTCAAGGCCTCGCGGGCGGTGCTGCGAAGCCGGGAGGGCCGACGTCTGCTCGGCGCGACCCGCAGAGGTGACCCCCAGGCGTGGTTGCACTCCCGACCGGTGCCCGCGCCGTGAGGCCGAAGGTCGTCCAGGCGCTGCGCCGCTTGGGGTCCGGTGTCGGGGGCACGAAGAGCGCTCTGCCCGCGGGTCCCGTACGGCCGCCTCTGGTTCCGCTCAAGCTCCGCACGATCGACGCTGCCTTCGCCTTGCCGGAGGTCACCTCGGTCGCCGACCTCGGCGGGGTGTGGGCGGTCGACGCGGGTTACAGCTTCCATGCGCTGGAGCGCCACGCCCCGGAACGCGCGGTCCTCGTGGACGAGGACATCACCGCCAGGGTCCGCGAGCGCGCCGCCGCCTTTCCCCAGCTGGAGCTGCTGGAGCAGAACTTCGGTCTGCCCCGGACTCCGAGCGCCATCGGTCCGATCGGGGTGGTGCTGTTGTTCGACGTTCTCCTGCATCAGGTCGACCCCGACTGGGATGAGATCCTTCGCCGCTACGCGCCGCATGCTCGAGCCCTCGCGATCGTCAACCCGATGTACACCGCGAGCCCGCACAGCGTCCGCCTGCTGGACCTCGGCGAACAGCACTACCGCCGGACCGTCCCACCGCAGGACAACCTGAACGGGCTGTTCGGGCGGCTGGACGAGATCAATTCTCAGCGGGGACGTCCGTGGCGTGATGTCCATGACATCTGGCAGTGGGGCATCACGGACGGCGACTTGAGGTCAGCGATGGGCGATCTGGGCTTTCACGCCACGTTCGCCGAGCAGCACGGCCGTTGGCGGGGCCTGGCCGCATTCGAGGACTGCGCCTACGTCTTCTGCCGGACGCCGTGAGGCTGTCCATCGATGCAGTTCAGGAGACCGGCTCGTGCATGCCGAAAGCGGCGTCCAGATCAGCTGCCCCGTGGACGGTGTCTCGACCGGTGACGTAGAAGGACAGCCGCGGCGCCGTCGCCAGCAGGCGTGACCGGGGCATGTCGAGCAGGTCGTGCAGGGCCGTCCTCGCCGCGTAGTCCCCCGTCGGCAGACGGACCACGAGGTGAGCCTCGAAGCTGGCTCGCTGCCCGGTCCGTAACGCCGGCTGCGGGATGTCGAAGCGTGCGTCGCTGTAGACGACGACACCGGCACCGGTCTCGATGGCCAGCCATTGAAAAGGCGCCTCGACGTCCCGTAGCGCACGGACGCTGAGCCGGAAGGACACCCGGTCCCCGTACCGCACATGGCTCACCCGACGACCCTCGTGGTCGTAGACGCCGAACGCCTCCACCTCGACGCCGGCGCTCTGCTCCGTCGGGTCGTCCTCGCTCCGGCTGGCCCGGTCGAAATAAGCCGCGATTCCCTCGAAGGTGGAGCCGTCATGGACGATGTTGCCGCTCTCCAGCACGATGGACCGGTCGCAGAAGCCGCGGATCGAGCCCATGTTGTGGCTCACCACGACGATCGTGGTACCGGCTCGGCGGATCTCGTTCATCCGCTCGAAGCACCGAAGGTGGAAGGCGAAGTCACCTACCGCGAGCACTTCGTCGACGAGGAGTACGTCGGGTCTGGCCTCCACAGCGACAGCGAATCCGAGGCGGACGAACATGCCCGAGGAGTAGAACTTGACCGGCGTGTCGATGAACTGCTCGAGCTCGGCGAAGGCGACGATCCGGTCCAGCTTCGTGTCCACCTCACGTCGGGTCATGCCAAGGATCGTGCCGTTGACGTGGACGTTCTCGCGCCCGGTCATCTCGGGGTGGAAACCCACCCCCACGGAGATCAGCGGAGCCACGCGTCCTCGCACCTGGACCCGCCCGCTGCTCGGTGCTGTCACCCCGCCCAGGAGCTGCAGGAGAGTGGATTTCCCCGCGCCGTTGCGACCGATGACGCCGAGACTCTCCCCTGGTTCGACGGTGAGATTCACCTTGCGCAGGGCGGTCAATTCGCTCGTCACTGTGCGCGTGCGCAGTGCACCGAGCGGTCCGCGGCCGGAGCGGTCGGAGTACTTCCGGTAGGCCTTCGTGACGTCGTGCAACTCGATGGCGGCGGTCACAGCAGGTCCGCCAGGACCCGGTCGCGCCTGGAGTGCAGGACCAGGCCGGCGGCAACGAAGACTGTCGTCCACACTCCGGTGGCGAGCACGCTGCGCCACATCAGCGGGTCGGCGGCCCCTACCGCGCGGTGGAACAGCTCGACCGGACCGGCCGCCGGCAGCAGGCGTAGGACGTCGTGGGCTCTTTCCGGAGCCCGGACGAGCGGGTAGATGACCGGGGTCAGGTAGAAGAGCACGGTGAGGCCGGAGGAGACGACGAAGCGCAGATCGCGCACGTAGACCTGGGCGGCGGACAGGAAGAGCGACAGGCCCAGGACCAGCAGCACGACCAGGACGGACCCGGGCAGGACCCACAGCAGATCCGGTTGCAGCCCGGGACCGAGCAGCAACGCCACCGCCAGAAAGACGACGAGAGTCGCGAGCAGCGGGTAGCAGGCGGTCACCACCGCGACCAACGGCAGCACCAGTCGTGGAAAGTAGATCCGCTGCGCCAGGCCGGCGGAGTCCGTCACCGACGTCGACCCGACCGGCAGCGCTGCCGAGAAGAAGGCCCAGGGCACCATGCCCGACAACACGAAGACAGCGTAACTGCCGAGCTTTCCACTGTCGCCCGCGATCGCGACCCGTGACAGGACGGCGGAGAAGACGACGGCGAGCACGGCTGCCTGGACAAGCGGCACCGCGACTGCCCAGAGAAGGCCCAGGCGGGTTCGGCGGTAGCGCACCAGGAAGTCCTTGCGAGCAAGCACGGCCACGAGTCGACGCGAGCGCCACAGCTCCCTCAGCAGGGTCAGCAGTGGCGTGCCGGGCCCGGTGAGGCAGAACCCGGCCGCCGGGGCCACCGCAGCGGGTTGCTCCGGACGACCACTGCTGAGCGGCTCGTCGCGCACGCTCACGGAACGACGACGAGGCGCGCGGTGTAGTCGATCCGCTGGAGCAGCAGCGGGTGGGGAAGGGCTGCCATCCATTCGTCGACCGCATCGCGGCTGCCGCGAAAATGGCCGTAGTCGTCGACGAGCAGCACCCCGCGCGAGGACAGCCGAGGCGCCAGGTGCTCGAGCTCGTGCCGGGTCGAGGTGTAGTAGTCGGTGTCCAGCCGAAGCAGGGCGAGACGTTCCGGTGCCTGTGCGGGAAGGGTGTCCTCCACCAGCCCCTGCACCAGATGGAGGCGCTGCTCGGGATAGCCCGTGGACAGCAGCAGTTCACGAACCTGGGGCAGCGGCAGGTACTCATGCGACGGGTCCAGCACCGACGGGTCCGCGTCGTACTTCGCGTGGTAGTCCTTCGCGGGCACGCCGAACAGGTCGACGTCGCGATCGGTCGGGCTGGGCATCGTGGTGAAGGTGTCATAGAGCCAGACGTCACGGGTGTCGGCACCCATCTCGACCAGGGTTCGCAGAACGGCCAGCGCACTGCCGCCGCGCCACACACCGCACTCCACGAGAGCGCCGGGGACCTCAGCGGCGACCACGTAGCGGACCGCCTCCACCAGCGCGGCGACCCGCTCGGGACCGGTCAACGTGTAGGGGGCCACGGCTTGGATGGTCGCCGCAGTCCGCTCGTCGACGCCGCGTGGCGGCGCCGTGACCTGGACTCCCGACCCCGGGGTGTGGACCACGTCGTAGCCGAGACGGCGCAGCCCGCGGCGAGCCAGAGCGCCGAGCGCTGTCACGACGCACCGGCCTGGTCGAGCACCGCCGTGTCCACCCATGGAGCATGCAACAGGCCCGCCCGCGGCACAACGCGCCGTACGCTGCCCGCCATCACCAGCAAGGAGAGTACGTTGCCGCACGCCGACCGCCCCGAGCTCGCCGACGTGCTCGCCGCGCCGCACCGCTGGTACCACGTGGTCGAGCTCGCCCCGGGCGTGACGACACCAGGATGGATCGACCTGCGCCCGCACGTGGACGGCGCGGCCCTGCCGGCCGACCTGACCGGGCAGCGCGCCCTCGACGTCGGCACCTTCGACGGCTTCTGGGCTTTCGAGCTCGAGCGGCGCGGCGCCGCCGTGATCGGCATCGACGTCGACCAGTTCCCGCCTCCCGACACCCCGAAGCGGCGGTGGGACGCTGTCCAGAGCGAGCTCGACGGGGCTGTCCCGGGCACCGGCTTCGCCCTGCTCAAGCGGTGGTTCGGTTCGACGGTCGAACGTCGGTCGATCAACGTCTACGACCTGACACCGGAGGCGGTCGACGGGCCGGTCGACCTCGTGTTCGTCGGCGCCATGCTGCTGCACCTGCGTGACCCGGTCGGGGCGCTCGAGCGCCTTCACGACGTTCTTCGCCCGGGGGGCCGCCTCGTCCTGTACGAGCCGGTGGACCGCGTCCTGTCAAAGCGCAAGGAACCGCTGGCCCGGTTCATGCAGGGCGCCACGGTGTGGACCTGGTGGTACGCCAACCCGGCCTGCCTGCGCGACTGGGTGACCACCGCCGGCTTTCGCGACGTCACCGAGCACGGGACCCGCGACGTCGTGGACGGCACCGGGAACCGCCAGCGGCTGCTGGCCCTGCACGCTCGCGCTTGAGGTGGCAGCACCGAGCAAGCCCGCCCCCGCTGTCGCGGTGGTCGTCGCGACCCATGACCGCGCAGTCCTGCTGCCCCGCCTGCTGGAGGCGCTCGCGAGCCAACGCGGCGCGCCGCCGTACGAAGTCGTGGTGGTGGACGACGCGTCAGGCGACGACACGTGGGCGGTGCTGCAGGATCTGGCGGAGCAGAGCGCCTGTCCGGTCCGCGCCCTGCAGCTGCCGCGCAACCGCGGCCCGGCGACGGCCCGCAACGTCGGGTGGCGCACGACGTCAGCGCCGCTCGTCGCCTTTACCGACGACGACTGCGTGCCGGCGCCGCACTGGCTGGCAGCGCTCGTGTCGGGTCTCGCTACAGCCGACCTCGCGCAAGGACGGACCCTGCCCGACCCCGAACAGCTTGCCGCGTCGGGTCCCTTTAGCCGGACCCTGCGGATCGAACGCGAGGACGGCTTCTACCAGACCTGCAATCTCGCCTACCGGCGCGAGATCCTTATGCGGACAGGCGGTTTCGATGAGGAGTTCCGGCATCCCGCCGGTGAGGACACCGAGCTGGCATGGCGGGCGCTCGAAGCCGGCGCAGCAGCGGTCTTCGTCCCGGCGGCGCTCGTGCACCACGACGTGCGCCCGTCGAGCCTGGCCGCTGCCCTGCGGGACACGCCTCGCTGGGGCAGCGTGGTGCTCGCCGTCCGCAAGCACCCCGCCCTCCGTC
>JALZMX010000206.1 GCA_030857985.1 Actinomycetota bacterium
CCGTCGATGTCCCACGGGTGGGCCGCAACCAGCAGCATCTCGGCGACGTCGACCCCGCAGCATCGCCCGGCGTACTCGTAAGCACCAGGAGCGGGCTTCCACACGTGCGCGTCCTCGACGCTGAGCAACGCCTCGAACTCCGTCGACATCCCGGCACGGGCGAACAACCCCTCGGCTACGCTCGCGGATCCGTTGGTGAGCGTGACCAGGCGCAGCCCGGCCGCCCGGAGCCGGCGGACCCCGTCGGGGACGTCAGGGTGCACCGACAGCTCGACGAAGCCGGCCATGATGTGCTCGACGGCGGCGTCAGTATCGCGATGCAGGGGGACGCCGGCGAGAAGGCTGTGCAGCGCACCTTTGCCCAGTACGGCGAAAGTCTCTTCCGTCCCCGCGGCGGTGAGGGCGAAGCCGTCACGCAACAAGGAGGCGAACCACAGTCTTGCCAGGTGCTCCGGTGCTCCGACGTCGGCGAACCGTGACGCCATCGGCGCCATGTCCGACAAGGTCTCGTTGACGTCGAAGACGATGACCGACGGGTGTGGCGCCATTCCTGCTCCTCCGGGCCTGCTCCTCGGGCTCAACTCTCGAGCACGATCATCCCGGACCGCAACGGCATCCGGCTAACTTGAGTGGAATTGACTCAAGTCCGGAGATGTTGGTGTGAGGCATGGACCTGAACAAGCTCACCACCCGTAGCCAGGAGGCGGTGGCCACGGCGCTGCGCCACGCCACCAGCACCGGAAACCCGGTCGTCGAGCCCGCCCATCTGCTGGTCGCGCTGCTCGAGCAGACCGAGAGCACCGCGCCGGCGCTGCTGCAGGCGGTCGGTGCCGAGCCGGCCGACGTACGCCGCAACGCCTCCGACCTGGTGGCCAAGCTCGCCGCGACCAGCGGCACCACGGTCTCTGCGCCTGCCACGTCTCGCACGGTCATCCGGGTGCTCGACACCGCCCAGGACCGGGCCACCGCGCTCGGCGACGAGTACGTCTCGACCGAGCACCTGCTGGTCGGGCTGGCCACCGTCGACAGCCCGGTCAAGGTGCTGCTCGCGTCCGTCGGCGCGACCCCAGAGACGCTGGTCGCGGCATTCACCCAGGTCCGCGGTTCCGCGCGGGTGACGAGCAAGGATCCCGAGGGCACCTACCAGGCGCTGGACAAGTACGGCGTGGACCTCACCGAGCAGGCCCGATCCGGGCGGCTGGACCCGGTGATCGGTCGGGATGCCGAGATCCGGCGGGTGGTGCAGGTGCTGTCCCGGCGTACGAAGAACAACCCGGTGCTCATCGGCGAGCCCGGCGTGGGCAAGACCGCGGTGGTCGAGGGGCTCGCCCGGCGGATCGTCGCCGGTGACGTGCCCGAGTCGCTGCGGGACCGTCGGCTGGTCTCGCTCGACCTCAGCGCGATGGTGGCGGGTGCGAAGTACCGCGGCGAGTTCGAGGAGCGCCTCAAGGCGGTGCTGGAGGAGATCAAGAAAAGCGACGGCCGCATCATCACGTTCATCGACGAGCTGCACACAGTCGTCGGTGCCGGTGCCACCGGTGAGTCGGCCATGGATGCCAGCAACATGCTCAAGCCGATGCTCGCCCGCGGCGAGCTGCGGATGATCGGCGCGACCACCCTCGACGAGTACCGCCAGCGGATCGAGAAGGACCCTGCTCTCGAGCGGCGCTTCCAGCAGGTCTTCGTCGGTGAACCCAGCGTTGAGGACACCGTCGCGATCCTGCGCGGCCTGCAGGAGCGGTACGAGGCACATCACAAGGTGTCGATCTCCGACGCGGCCCTGGTCGCCGCGGCCGCGCTGTCGAACCGCTACATCACCGGCCGCCAGCTGCCCGACAAGGCGATCGACCTGATCGACGAGGCGAGCAGCCGGCTGCGGATGGAGATCGACTCCTCGCCGGTGGAGATCGACGAGCTGAGCCGCGCCGTCGACCGGCTGAAGATGGAGGAGCTCGCGTTGCAACGCGCGGAGGACGCCAGCTCGCAGGACCGCCTCGCCCGGCTGCGGGAGGAGCTCGCCGACAAGGAGGAACAGCTGCGCGGGCTCGAGGCCAGGTGGGAGCGGGAGCAGCAGGGCCTCAACCGCGTCGGTGACCTGAAGACACGGATCGAGGAGCTGCGAAGCCAGGCCGAGCGAGCCCAGCGCGACGGCGACCTCGGCACCGCCAGTGAGCTGCTGTACGGACGCATTCCTGAGCTCGAGCGGGCCCTCGTCGACGCCGCGGGTGAGGCCGAGGACATCGATCCGATGGTGCACGAAGAGGTCGGCGCCGACGAGGTGGCCGAGGTGGTGGCGTCCTGGACCGGGATCCCGACCGGGCGGCTGCTCGAGGGCGAAACCGGCAAGCTGTTGCGGATGGAGGACGAGCTGGGTCGCCGGGTGGTGGGCCAGCGCGCGGCGGTCACCGCTGTCTCCGACGCCGTACGTCGGGCCCGGGCGGGCGTCTCCGACCCGGACCAGCCCACCGGGTCGTTCCTGTTCCTCGGCCCGACCGGCGTCGGGAAGACCGAGCTGGCCAAGGCACTGGCGGAGTTCCTCTTCGATGACGAGCGCGCGATCGTGCGCATCGACATGAGCGAGTACGGCGAGAAGCACGCGGTTGCCCGACTGGTCGGCGCGCCTCCCGGCTACGTGGGATACGAGGAGGGCGGCCAGCTCACCGAGGCGGTCCGCCGCCGGCCCTACTCCGTCATACTCCTCGACGAGGTCGAGAAGGCCCACCCGGAAGCGTTCGACATTCTGCTGCAGGTGCTCGACGACGGCCGGCTCACCGACGGCCAGGGACGCACCGTCGACTTCCGCAACACGATCATGATCCTGACCTCAAACCTCGGTTCGCACCTCCTCGCCGACCAGACGATGGCGGCCGACAACAAGCGCGACGCGGTGATGGCCGTGGTCCGGCAGGCGTTCAAGCCGGAGTTCCTGAACCGGCTCGACGAGGTCGTGCTGTTCGACCCGCTCGGCACCGAGGAGCTGACCAGGATCGTCGACATCCAGGTGGCGCTGCTGGCTGAGCGGCTGACCGACCGACGGGTCGTGCTCGAGGTGGCACCGGCGGCGCGCGAATGGCTGGCGCTGACCGGGTTCGACCCGGTGTACGGCGCGCGTCCGTTGCGCCGGCTGGTCCAGCGCGCGATCGGTGACCAGCTCGCGCGGGCACTGCTCACCGGCGACATCACCGACGGGTCACGGGTCGTGGTCGACGTCAACGAGCAGCGAGATGCACTGGAGGCGCGGCCGGCGGCGTGAGCGTGCTCGCTGGTCGAGGCTTCGCGGTCTTCGTGATGGGATGGCCGGGTGAGCACCGGTGCCGGTCGACCACGTGACGTCACATTCGCCGGTGGGATGACGATCGCCGGGTCGGTGCTGGCGCTGCTGAGCGTCTTCGCCTCGATCGGTCAGGTGCGCTCGTCCACCTCTCGCCGACAGCTTGCGGAGCTGCTGGCCGACAGCCCCTTCGGTGGGGTCGACATCCCGGTGGAGACAGCGCTGACGGCCGTGCACGCGATGCTGCTGGCGACGGCCGCAGCCTGCGTGACGGCGATCGTGCTCGCCGTCTTCGTCCTGCGGCAGCACAACGCTTCGCGGATCTGGCTGACCGTGCTCGGGGCGATCGTGGGACTGCTTGCCCTCGTCGCGGGACTCACCGGCGTGCTCGTGGCGATCTACATCGCTTACGTCGTGTTGCTGCTGTGGAAGCCGGAGGCACGATCGTGGTTCGCTAGGGCCAGGGACGCCGAGCGGTCAGCCGTTCCAGCCCCCCGCGTGGACAAGGAGAGCCCCATGGCAGAGGACAAGCCGTCGAACCCCGAATCCGAGGGTCGGGAGGATGACGCGTCACGGGGAAGCTCGCCACCACAGCCGCAGCCGTATGGCCAGCAGCAGCCGTATGGCCAGCAGCAGCCGTATGGCCAGCCGCAGCAGTACGGCCAGCCGCAGCAGTACGGGCAGCCGCAGCAGTACGGCCAGCAGGGCGGCTACGGGTACGGCGCGACCTCGCCGTTTGCCACCGACCCGCACAAGCGCCCGGGCACCGTCGTCACGGCGCTGGTGCTCACCTGGGTGGGCACGACGGCCGCGTTGCTGCTCGGCATCGCCTGCCTCGTCCTGGCGGACAACCAGGACTTCATCGAGGGGTTCGCGGCCGAGCTCGGCGACAGCAGCATCACCCCAGCCCAGGTCACCACCCTGGTGCGGGTCGTCGGCGGGGGGTTGACCGTGTGGTCCCTTCTGCTGATCCCGGTCTCCATCTTCGCCTGGCGTCGGGCCAACTGGGCGCGCATCGTGCTCACCGTGATGGCCTCCCTCTACCTCGCCCTGCAGCTGTACGCCCTGGTCAGCGGCAGCCCGGCTGTGCTGGTTTCGATCGCCTGGGTTGCGGCTGTGGTCGTGCTGCTGTGGGTGCCGCAGTCCCGTCAGTGGTACGCCGGCAAGAACCTGCCGAGCTCGGGATACTCCGCCCAGCCGAACCAGCCCTGGTGACTCAGGCGAGGCCGCTGCACAGCCGGGCGACAGCCTCGTCCAGCACCGCGTCACGCTTGCAGAACGCCCACCGCACCAGCGGCCGGCCCGCCTCGACGTCGTCATAGAAGACCTGGGTCGGCACGGCCACGAC
>JALZMX010000216.1 GCA_030857985.1 Actinomycetota bacterium
CGAAGACGCTGAGCACGAAGTACACCAACGGCACCAACAGCAATAACGTCAGCCAGGTGACCTCGACCAGCGCACTACCGTGCTCAGCGCGCGGCCGGGTCACGGCGGGGCTTCCTCGACGGCGTGCCCCTCGACCGTGAGCGCGACCGCCGGGCCCCAGAGGCCCAATGCCGGCACTTCCGCGCGTACGGCGACGACGATTCCCTGGGCGCCGTCCACCTCTGTCTGCGCGGCCCGGATGTCGGCCGCGAACCGCTCTGCGAGTGCACCGGAGACCAGCTGCCTGGTGCGAGCGGCACCGTCTTCGGGGCCACGGTCGAAGGTAGCGGCGTGACGGGCGCCCTCGGAGGCGGCCGCCGCCAAGGTGTTGCGAACATGGAGCACGAGGCCCAGCTGCACGATGCCGAGGAACAACGGAACCAGCACCACCATCACGAGCACGAAGTCGACGATCGCGGCTCCACGGTCGTCTCGCCGCCACCTGGGCGGTGAGCTCACCCGCCGACGCTGGCGAGGGCCTCGCGAAGCATCCGGTTGAGCTCCGGACCGGCGATCGCGAGCAGGCCAGCCACCAGCGCAGCAGTCATCACGGTGATCAGCACCCATCCGGGGACATCGCCGCGTTCGGTGCGCTGCCGTCGGGACAGCATCAGAATCAGCACATTCATGGTCACCATCGATTCCTCCTTGTTCCGGGCGCCGCTGCTCAGGGCGCCACCAGGCTGAGGCCCACGACACCGGGCCAGAACGCGAATACCACTGTGACCGGCAGTACCAAAAAGACGACCGGCACCATCATCAGAACTTCCTTGCGAGCACCGATCTCGATCAGAGCCCTCCGACCTGCGTCGCGTACGTCGGCCGCCTGTGCGTGCAGGACGTCGGCCAGCGGCGTGCCTCGTTCGACCGCGATCGCGAACCCCTCGGCGAACCTCGCCACGACCGGCAGACCGGTACGGTGCGCCAGACCGTGCAGTGCCGCGGCAACGGGTACGCCGGTCCGGCTCTCGGCCAGCACGACCGCCAGCTCTCGGGACAGCTCCCCGTGACAGACCCTCACCACCCGGTCCAGCGCCGCGAGCGGCCCTTCGCCCGCAGCCACCGACAAGGCGAGAAGATCGGCAATCGTGGGGAACTCCGCCATCATCTGCTGCTCGCGGCGACGCACGACGGAGCCGAGGTGGTAGTCACGTGCCATCACACCGAAGACCGCGGCGAACAGGCAGAGCAGGAACCAAACCCCTGGCTCGCCGCGACCGCGCAGCGTCGCGAGCGAGCCGACGGTGGCCACAGCGGCGAATCCGATGCTGCCCCAGACCACTTGTTCGATCCGGAAGTCCTGCACGCTGCTGAGCGAGCCGGCCCGAGTGAGCCGTTGGCGAACCGAGGCGGCGCCTCCGATCAACGACCCCAACCGGCGCCCGGCGCGGTCCAGAGTCGGCCCCAGCAGCGAGGCCCAACCGTCGTCGGTCCCGGACCAGCTGCTGCCATCCGAGCCGGCACCGAGTACGGCGCCCAGGCGCGGGAGGTCACGAACATAGGGGGCGACGCGCGCCTCCAGTGATGGCCGGCGCCCTACGATCAGATGTGCCGACACAAGCATGAGGCCGAGCCCAGCGGCGAGCCCGAGCAGGGCACCTGCTGCCGCGGTCGTCACGAGAGCACCCTTCGGTCCTCGGGAAGCCGACCGATCTGGACCATGAGGCGGTAGGCGAGCAAGCACGCCAGCGCACCACCCACGAGGACGACCACCCCCGCCGTACTGGCGTAACGCTCGATCACCTGCGACTGGAACGACAAGGTCAGCAGAACCAGCCACGGCGCCGCCACCGCCAACCGGGCACCGTTGACGGTCCACGACTGTCGAGACTCCAGCTCCCCACGGGTCCGGGCGTCTTCACGCAGGAACGTCGACAGCGTGCGCAGCAACCGCCCCAGATCGCCACCTCCCACCTCGCGTGCCACCCGCAGCGCCTCGACGACGCGGTCCCCGATCGGGTCGGACAACCGCGACTTGAGCCGGTCGAGGCAGTCACCGAAACGCCCGGTGGCGAGGTAGTCGGCACCGAAGCGTCCGAACGGCTCCCGCAGCGACGCCGGCCCGCGTTCGCCCAGCGCAGTGAGCGCCTCGGGCAGCGACAGGCCGGCGCGCACTGCCGAGGCGAGGTTGTCGACCGCCTCGGGCCAGACGTCGGCCATCTCGCGCTGGCGTCGGCGCGCGCGTCCGCGCAGCAGAGCCACTGGGGCGTAGCCGGCGATGACGCCGAAGGCGAGTGCGACCGGCAGCGTGCCGGACACGGCGAGGATGAGGAGGAACACGAGCAGAGCGGAAACCGCCGTCGCGGCGAACAGGCCACCGGGCCGAATTCCCTCGACCCCGGCCCGGCGCAGCAGCGTGGCGCTGCGTCGCGGCCTGCGCCGACGACGCGGCTCCTCCGCCGCTCCGGAGACCACCTGCCACACCAGCAGGAGTCCGATGCCGGCAACCAGCCCGAGCATGGCGCCCATTCAGACCTCCTCTCCACTGCCCAGCAGCCGGTGTACGTCATAGCCGGCGCGCTCGAAGCGTTCGGTGCGCGGAGGCATCCCTCGCCCCCGGGCTAGTCGGCCGTCGTGCAGGACGAAGATCGGCTCGATCTCGATGATGTCGTTCTCGACGCGGCCAGGTACGCCGACGATCTCCTGCACCCGCCGCCGGCCGTCCGGGTCGATGCCCAGGTGCACCACCAGGTCAAGGCAGGCAGCCACGGTCGGCACCACGAACCGCGACGAGATGTTCTCCCCGGCCAAGAGCGGCAGGGTGCACATCTTGACCAACGCCTCCCGCGCGGAGTTGGCGTGCAGCGTCACCATCCCGGGCAAGCCGGCGTTCAGTGCCAGCAGCAGGTCGAGGCACTCTTCCGCACGAACCTCGCCGATGACGATGCGCGAGGGG
>JALZMX010000229.1 GCA_030857985.1 Actinomycetota bacterium
CCTGCCCTGCTGACGCAGGCGATCCACGCGGCCGCGCTCGGAGACGCCCTCATCGCCCCGAGCATCACCGCGCGGCTCCTCGCCACCTTCGCCGATACCCATGGGAGACCCCGACCAGCGCAGCCCATCGAACCGCTCACCAGCCGGGAGGAAGAGGTCCTGATCCCGGTCGCCCAAGGCTGGACCAACAACGAGATCGCCGACGGCCTGCACATCAGCATCAGCACCGTCAAGGCCCACCTCGCCAGCCTCATGCGCAAGCTCGACGCCCGAAACCGCGTCGAGCTCGCGATGTGGGCTTACGAAACGGGCCGCATCAAGACCTGACGACGCACACCGTTCCGCTCTCGTTGCGAACGCTCTCGCGGTCCACGCGGCGGAGCACCGCCGAGGGCGAGCAGACGATACCAACCGGATGGCCGTGGCGGCGGCACGGTCCGCCGCTGCGAACCCGTCAAAGAATCCTGACATAGCCGCAGCATGCCGTAGCGCCCGCCACCAACCTCAGGTGACACCTATCAGCGCCCCGACTCCTACGTCTACCTGGAGCAGCCGTTCTCTGAGGTTTGCCGGGTCCTGGGGAGACCACGGGAGCACGGACAGGGACGGTAACGCCTGGTACAGCAGCCCCCGCACGCCACCGCGCCCAACCGCGGCTACTGCGCAGGTCGTCCCGTGCCGGTGAGGGAAGGCTCTTTGATCCACAGCGCGTAGCCGACGACGATCCAGGCCAGCCCGAAGGGGATGGCCAACCACGCAGCGGCGGTCTGCTCGTTGAACCCCGTCATCGCCAGCGCCCCTACCAGGAGAGACGCTGCCGCCCACCGCGGCAGGACGCCTGAGCGCAGCACCGTCACAGCCAACAGGACGAAGCCGACGATCAGCGCGGCGATGCCGGGAATGACGAAGTACGGCATCAGCGGCAAGTCGCCATCGAACACCAGCGCCTGGAACAGGCTGGCGATCACGAGAACGCAGACTCCGACGAGCGCGAGGACGGTGGCCGCCTTCCCCAGTTTGCCGAACCGACCTGCCCTGCGGACGAGCACGACGAGGGCGACGGCTGCTATCGCGAATAGCAGGAACGCTCCAAGGGAGAGGATGCCCTCGACGACGCTGGACTCCCGCATCGGTCTGCGGGCGCATTCCTCGGCAACACATCCCACCGGCTTCGACGCGTGGATTACCGTGCCAACCACCCACAGCACCCCGCCGACGATGGCAGCGGCCCCCGCCCAGCGATCAGAATGGCCAGGCCGCACAGCGCTCCCCTCCGGGTATTCCGAACATCGTCGCACTCCGCCCGCTGAGTGGCGCGTATCCGCGCCAGCTCAACTAAGGATGCGGAATGCGCACCCCTCAACACCCAGACGGTTGTCCTGAGCGTCTCCTGTCAGGCGGCGGTGTCGCTGACGATGAGGGTGCCATACCGGACTTTTCCCAGCAGCGTCACGGGGGAGTCGCTCCACCGAACCTGGCCGTCCCTGGTCATGTCGTGGGCCTCCAGACCGCACCGTGTCGGCTGCCACGTTGGACGTCGCCTTGGCGACCACCTTGTAGGCGATGTTGTCGCCGGGCATGAGGTCTGGCGTTCTGTAGTTCCCGGATACGACGTCGGAGGTGATGTCGACGGAGCCTGCGAAGTACCGGGTCGTGAAGCCTTGCCCAGCACCTGTGCCGACGAGCCACGAGAAGTCGGACCGGTTGCCGTCGTTCTCGACCCTGAACGAGTACGTCCGGCGCTCACCTCGACGAACGGTGTCCCGCAAAGTTTGGTACGCGCCGGTGCGGTTGTAGACGCCGCGACCGAGGTATGACGTGGTGCCTGCCCGCTTGACCGGGCCGTCGGGGCGGTAGACGGCGGGCTCGCCGTCGCCGGTGATGGGCCCGACCGCCTGAGAGGTGGCCGTGGCGGCGGTGTAACCGGGCTTCGTAGCGGTCACCCGGACGCTGATCAACTGGTTCTGGTCGGCTGCGACCAAGGTGTAGCCCACGGCGGTGGCGTTAGTGATCGGGGAGCCGCTGCGAAGCCACTGGTAGCTCTTCGTGACGTCAGCAGGGTTCCACGTTCCGCCCGACGTCGTCAGGGTGGAGCCGACGTGAATAGTTCCACTGATCACCGGCTCCGCCGTGTTCGTCACCGGCGGGTCCGTGGGCTGGATTGACCGTCGAACTCGCTGAGCGGGCTCTACGTTGGGCTTTGCAGGCGAGCTGGCGCATCTGCCGTCCGGGGTGTTCACCGTCAACGCCGCCTGGCTGGTGCTCGCCGTCATCGCGTTCAACCTCACTCGCGCGGCGGGCACCGTTGCGGCACCAGACCTGGCACGGGCGACCACCGCGACGATCCGCCGCAAGTTGATCACCGTGCCGGCAAGAGTGGCAACCTCAGCCCGACGCATCACCCTGCATCTGCCCCATGCCTGGCCCTGGGAGCTCGCCTGGACCGCCCTGCTCGACCGCGTCAGCGACCCGCCGTCCTCATCGCGACCTGACCACCCAGCAGCCACCGCTGCCCTACCCCAGGATCAACGTGGACGACCCGGACAGCGAGGTCCGGCAGCCGAGCACGCCCTCGACCGCTCACCACCAAGCGAACAGGATCACACGTTCAGCGCCAGGGCCATCGGTGGATCGAGGTTTAGCGACAAGGTACGGCGGTGTCTCGCCCCGGAAAGGCAGCCGGAGCCTGCACGTCGAGTTGGGGCGCCTCTAACGGGCCGTCAACATGTAGTAGACCGTGTAGCCGGATGGCGTGACCGTGGCGACATCCCAGTCTGGAGCCGGGCTACCGGTCGGAACACCCTTGAGATGAATGATGTACAGGTCATTCATGCAGATGCCAGAAGCAAACATGTTGCCCCCAGAGCCGCCGACGAGAGCCTTGTCGGTCCCGTCCGGGCAGTAGGCCCAGAGCGACGGCGTGGACGCATAATCCGTCTCAAAGATGCTCGGGAAAAATACAACGGGTGCCTGGCCCGGCTGTCCACTGTGCACATGCCAGTTGTTGAAGACCGTCCGCTCAGCGGCTGCCGGAGGAGCGAGCACAAGTGACGCGGCTGCTGCACATGCCGCCGTAAACGCTGCCAGAACGATCCTCATCAGGAACTCCTTCTCTCAAGCTGCGGTGATTTCGGTCGCGGCGACGGTTCATGTGCGGACCAGCCGCCGCCCCTACTGTGAGCGCGCACGCTCGTCGTTCGGGCATCGGGCGATCAGGTCGTTGCGGTGACAAGGAGGTAGGTGGCGCCGATGGACGTTCGGTCTGGGCCGCCCTCGTTCTGCGTGGCGAACAGGTCGCCGAGCTCGCGATGCAGGCCGTCCGCTTTGCCGTTCGCCTCGGCTGCGGCGTAGGCGTTCATGGTCGGGCCGTAGGAGTCGCGGAAGAGCTGAAGGTACTCGCTCGGTGGCGCATCGAGTTCGAACCGGTACTGGCGGCGCTCGAAGGTCACGTCGGTGACACCGGCCTCGCCGAATCGCTTGATGACCTCATCCTCGCCGCCCCACGTCATCGGGCTGACGAAGCCCTCCGGCGGCGGAGGCGAGTAGGCGCTGGCGATCCTCAGGATCTGGGCGACGAGCGTCGGGTCGCCGGGGATCCAGTTCCCCATGACGATGCGACCGCCGGGCTTGGTGACCCGCACCATCTCCTTGGCGACGTCGTACGGGCGTGGCGCGAACATCGCCCCGAAGATCGAGATGACAAGGTCGAACGAGTCAGCTGCCAGGTTGTCGAGGTGGCTGGCGTCGCCTTCCTCGAAACGGAGATTTGCCAGTCCCTCGGCCTTGGCGCGTTCGGTGCCCGCCGCGACCAGGTTGGCGGCGATGTCGACGCCGAGCACGTCCGCCCCGAGGCGAGCGGCGGGGACCGCGGTGGTGCCGTCCCCGCAACCGAGGTCGAGGACGCTCATGCCGGGGCTGATGCCGAGGGATTCGACAAGCGCGGCCCCGCTGGTGCGCATCGCCTGGGCGATGCGGGTGAAGTCGCCCTTCTCCCACAACTGTTTGTTGGGATTGGGTGTGGTCTCAACGGTCATGGTGGTCTCCTTTTCGAGTTCCTTGCCTGAACCTACGAAGGCAGGGCCGTGAAAGCATGAGGCGTTCGCCTCAAGTTCGGCGTCGCGGGCATCCCGGCGTTATCTTTCACGGGTGAGGAGACGGAACCTCAGCAAGACAGCGATCAGCGTCGAGGGGGTTGGCGCCGCGACGGTGACCCGCGAGGTGATGGCGCCGGGATGGCGCTGGTCCGTCGACGTGCGGCCGGTCGTCCAGACGGATCTGTGCCGTGCGTTTCACCAGATCTGCATCTTCAGTGGGCATCTTCGTGTCCAGTTGGAGGACGGCACGGAGATCGACCTGCACGCGGGGGACGTTGCTGCGATTCCGCCGGGCCACGACGCATGGGTGGTCGGTGATGAACCGTGCAATGCCGCTGACTTCTCCCAGGACTACGCCCAGCTGATCGAGGCCGGCGAAGTGTTCAATCGCTTGACGAACCCGGACGGCTCGCGACGGCCGGCATCGCGCGCGGAGGCCGCGCGACGGATGCGTGCCGATGCGCGAAGCGGACGGCTCGACCCCGAAGCGGTCGAGCTAGTGCTCGGGGCCGTCGGCCCCATTGTGCGTCGTGGGCATGGGCCGGCACGCCTGTCGCAGCGCGAGACCGAGGTTCTGGTGCTCATCGCAACCGGGGCCTCTGCCAAGCAGGTGGGGCTGATGCTCGTCATCCAGGAGAAGACAGCCCGCAACCACATTGAGCACATCTACGCCAAGTGCGATGTCTCTACACGTTCCGACGCCACACGGTTCGCCATTGCGCACGGGTTGGTGGAACCACTGGCCACATCGGCTGCCACGGCGCTGGACTGAGGCAGTCACGTGTCCGGCGCGCCTGGGATGTCGACGTTCTCGGCTGCTGCGACTGCCGATGCCCGCACCAGCGCACGCATCGGTTGGCCAGGCTCGCGCCTGCCCCATCCGTCCACGATGCTCTCTGCGGTCGGTTGTGCCTCTCAGGTGCCGATTGTTCGAGGGCGCGGTTTGGGCGCGCTTTGAATCGCGGAGGGTTGCAATGAGGTGCCGACGCGGCAAGGGTCGTCGGCAATGAACCCGCGGGTCAGCGGTTGGTTTCCAGGCTCTTCACAATCCAGGGTGTCGCTGCGGCCTGAAGCCGCCGGACTCGAGTAGGGATCTGGCGATGTAGTTGGTGAGGTTGCGGAACCCGAGAGCGGAGCCGCGGAGGTGTTCGAGGCGTCCGTTGATCGCCTCGGTTGGCCCGTTGGACGTGCCGGGTCGGTCGAAGTAGGCCAGCACGTCGGTAGCACGCTTCTTCAGTGTCCGTCCCACGGTGGCGATCTCGCTCAAGGCGGCCGGGACTCCGTGGCTGATCGAGTCGATCAGCTTGACCATCGACTCGCGGCCCTTGGTGCGGTCGGGTTGACGGTAGGCCGCGACCATCCGCTGATAGATCCACCAGGTCACCTCAACCTCAACGTGGTCATCGGTCGCGAACAGGGTCTCCAGACGATCCTTCTGCTTGTCGGTGAGCAGGTCGGCGCCGGTGTGCAGGGTCCTGCGTGCACGGTAGAGGGGGTCGTTCTTGCGGCCGCGGTTTCCGTGGATGGCCTGCTGGACCCGGCGTCGGCACCGGTCCAGCGCGTCGCCGGCGAGCCGCACGACGTGGAAGGGATCCATCACCGCGACCGCGTCGGGGAGTTCCTCGGTGGTGGCGGTCTTGAAGCCGGTGAACCCGTCCATCGCGACCACCTCGACGGCGTCACGCCACGAGTGCTCACGTTCAGCGAGCCAGGTCTTGAACGCCTGCTTGGAGCGGCCCTCGACCATGTCCAGCAGCCGCGCTGGTCCGGTGCCGTCACGGATACCGGTGAGATCGATGATCACGGTCACGTATTTGTCGCCGCGACGGGTGTGCCTCCACACGTGCTCATCGACACCGATCGCGGTGACGCCGTCAAACCGCTTGTCGTCGTTGATCAGGACCCGTCTGCCTTCGGTCAGGACCGCGTCGTTGGCGGTGTTCCAAGCGACCCCGAGTCCTTCGGCGACGCGGGCCACCGTCAGGTGCTGGCACACGATCGCCTCGAGTGCCCACCGCAGCCCACGCCGCGACAGCTTTGCCCGCGGCTGCGCTGCCTTGGTGGTGTCTTGGCGCCACACGTGGCCGCAGCCCGAACAGCGGTAGCGCCGAACGGTCACTAGCAGGGTTGTTGGCCGCCAGCCCAGCGGCTCGTGAGCCAACTCCCGCGTCACCGTGTCCCGGGCGACGCCCTCGCAGCCACACCGTCGGCACCACTGATCCGCCTCGACGATCCGGCAGGCCAGCACCGCACGATCGGGATCGAGTCGTTGGCCGGTGACTTCCAGGCCGAGCTCATCGAGCCGGCAGAACTTAGTCAGATCAGGGCAAGCGAAGGTAGCGTCAGGCACGTCGAGGTCTTCCAGATGGCGAGCGTCAGAAACTTCCATCATCGGGAGACCTCGACGTCTACCTGGCCACCGCCCCTACCTCAGCCGCTACACCGTCATCTGTGATGAGCCCTATAACCTGGCTAAGGTGGGGATGTCTGGGGGGTTACCTGGTCGGTTGCTGGCATTGCTCACAGCTGGCGTGGCCATCGGGCTAGCTGGCTGTAGCGGGGGCGACACGGAACGGGCGACAAACCCAGGCACCAAAGCTGCTCAGCCCACCAGCTCCATGGGTCGCGGTGAAACGGCGCCGACCACGTCCACCGCTTCGCGCCCACCGAAGACAAACTCAGCCACCACTCCGACGAGTCCACCGACTCGACCGGTCACCATTGCGTTCGCGGGCGACGTCCACTTCGAGTCGTTCCTGGCGCCCCGGCTGGAGCACCCTCAGACGGCGATGGGACCGCTCACGGGTGCGCTGGCGCGGGCCGACTTGTCGATTCTCAACCTCGAGACGGCTGTAACCACACGAGGAACCCCCCAGCCCAAGGAATACACGTTTCGCGCCCCTCCCGTGGTGTTCACGGCTTTGAAGCAGGCAGGCGTCGATGTGGTGACGATGGCCAACAACCATGGGCTCGACTACGGCCCGGTCAGCGTTCCCGACGCGTTGGCGGCCGCAAAAGCAGCAGGAATGCCGGTTATCGGGATCGGTAGGAACGCCGCCCAGGCCTATCAGCCGTGGATCGTCACAGTGCACGGCCAACGGATCGCGTTCCTGGCCGCCACTGCCGTGGTGGACAGCCACCTCGTCACCTCGTGGTCGGCCACGTCCAGCCAGGCTGGGCTAGCGACAACTCTCGACGGCAACAACGCGGCGCTCGTGGCGGCAGTCAAGGACGTACGTCGACACGTGGACACTGTCGTGGTCGATCTGCACTACGGCAGCGACCTGATGGAGTGCCCGACCGACATCCAGCGGGAAGTGGCTGACGACCTCGTCCGTGCCGGCGCCGACATCGTCGTCGGACAACACGCCCACACCCTCCTCGGCGGTGGATACCTCGGCTCGGCGTACGTCGATTTCGGTATGGGCAACTTTCAGTTCTATGCCTCCCCCGGCACTCCGACAGCTGACACCGGTGTGCTCGTGCTCACCGTCGATGGCCGCGACGTGACCCAACCGGAGTGGATTCCGGGGAAAATCGTCAACGGCCTGCCGGTCCGGCTAACTGGCGATGCCGCCAGCGAAGCCATCGCCCACAAGACGGCATTGCGCGGGTGCACTGGGCTCACCGCCAGACCGACGTCGCCTCCGCGGTAGAGACCGGGAAGCAGAGAGCAGCGGCTACGCTTGTGGGGTGCAGCTCGTCGTCATCTTGCTCGTCGCCGCCCTCGTACTCATGGTGCTGGGATTGGTCATCAGCGCGCTGAAGTGGCTGCTAGTCATCGCCGCTGTGTTGGTAGCGGTTGGAGTGCTGGCTGGCTGGCGCCCTGGCCGGCGCTCGACGTACCACTGACCAAGTCGGTAACGCTGGAGCGGTCGTTCAGTCGGGCGTGCGCTGGGTCGGGATGGTGCCGAGAAGTTGGCCGGAATTTGTCAAGGTGGCTGAGGCCAGTGGGTGTTATGCAGCCGAGGTTTCGGCGGCTGGTTGGTTGATCCAGGCGTTGTCGGGCAGCGCGAGGATTTTGGGGTCTGTGCTCCAGGCGTTGTCGGGCAGCGCGAGGATTTTGGGGTCTGTGCTGGTGGTGAACCGTTCGGGGTGCGCCTGCCGTGCCGCGGCTCAGGAGGTCGAGCAGGCACTCGCGACGATTCGCGAGATGGCGACCGAGAACCCCGACGCGACGCTGACGATCACCTGGCAGGTCGACCCGTGATCGCTCCCGCTCTCACCGCACGTGACGTGCGGGCGGCAGTGCAGCGTTTCTGGGGCTCGGACCGGCACAGACAAAGGGTGCTCCTGCTGCGCGCCCGGCCTGACTGGTCCTCGGCCGACGTGCTGCACGTCGACGCGCTCCAGGTCCGCGTACGGACCGCGGTGTCCTCGCTGGCACTTCGCGAGCTGTTGGCGACGTACCCCGACGAACGGCTCGTGGTGCTCACCGACGTGGACGAGCGAGACCTGGGCGTCGACCTGCTCTCGCAGACCGTCAAGCAGCAAGTGAACGCGGTAGACCTGTGGGACACGGTGCAGGCGATGTTCGGCGTCGCCCGTGCCGGCCGCGTCGAGGCCAGCCTGGCCCACGACGGTGAGCTGGTGGCGCAGGCGCTGCTCACGCACGCGCCCCCCACCGGCTGGCCGACGCCAGCGTCCGGGGTGCTGACCCGGGACCACGCGCTGCGCTCACTCGCCGCCGAACTGCTGAGGGCGCCTCGCCAGCTCGACGCGGCCGGACTGCTGGACTGGAGCCGCGACCCCGTCGCAGTGCTCGCGTTGCACGACCTGGAAGGCCCGCTGCGCGACCTGCTGGTGGTCTGGATGCTGCGGCACACGGGCGCCGGCACTCGACCGGTCCTCGACCTGGCCGCGGCGGGCAACGGCACCGACGCGGTCGCCCTGGGTCTGGTCGCTGGCGTGATGTGGTCCGGCGCCGGGACCGGTCGCGCCAAGGGCCGGCTGGAGCAGGTGCTCGGCCGCACCCTCGACGACCAGGAGGCCCGTGCCTGGGCCCAGCTCTCTGAGGGGTGGGTGCTGCGCAGGCTCGCCACCGAGCCGCACGCCGCGGTCCAGGTCCTGGAGGACGCGGAGCGGCTGCTCACCCAGATGGACGCAGCCGCACTTGTGGGCACCAGCCCCCTGCTGCCCGGTGGGCTGCAAGAGCGCGCCCGAGCTGCGGCGTCAGCTCTTCCGGCCGCGGTGAACAGCCCCGGGCCGCAGAGCCTCGACGCGATGGAGAGAGCACTCAAGAGGCTGACCGACCACCAGCTTGCGCCCGGCAGTCCGACGCTGGAGACCGTGACGATGGCGGTGCGGCTGGTGCGCTGGCTGGCCGGCAACGCGTACGCCCCCGGCCATGCGATGGAGGCGCTTGCCTGGCAGGTGGCTGAGGGTGGCTGGGTCGACCGGGCCCGCCAGGTCGTCGCGAACGGCGTGAGCGACCCGGTGCTCGGGACGCACCTGGCCGTCGTACACGCAGCAGCGAGAGAGCGGCGCGCGTCGATCGACGTCGGCGCGGCGAAGCTGGTCGCCCAGGCTGTCGCCTCTGACGAGCCCTTCGGCTCGTTGGTGCCGGTCGAGCACGCGCTGCGGACCCTGGTGGTGCCACTCGCGGCGAGCGCCCCGGTGCTCCTGCTGGTGCTGGACGGCATGTCCGCCGCGGTGGCCAACGAGGTTGTCGAGTCGGCGCTGGGCCTCGGCTGGGTGGAGCATCAGCAGGGTAGTTCCGGGGTGCGCGACATGCTGATGGCGGGTCTGCCCACTGTGACCGAGGTGTCGCGCACCAGCCTGCTCAGCGGCCGGTTGCAACGCGGCGGCCAGCGCGAGGAGCGTCGCGGGGTCGCGGAGGTGCTGGGCGACCGGGCGGCCCTGTTCCACCTGCGGGACCTGCAGGCTCGACCAGGGCAGGACCTTCCCGACGACGTGCGGGACGCGGTCCAGGACACGACCCGGCCGGTGGTCGCTGCGGTGCTGAACGCCGTCGACGACAGCCTCTCCGGCGGAGACCCTGCCCGGACCCGGTGGACAGTGAGCCAGGTACGGCACCTCGCCGAGCTGCTGGGACGGGCGCGTGCCGCCGGCCGAGTGGTCGTGCTGACCTCTGACCACGGGCACGTCGTCGACCAAGGCGTTGACGGCGAGGTCCGCTACAACCGTGAGGGCGGGGGACTGCGCTGGCGGCCGTACGACGGTGTCGTCGGTGACGACGAGGTCCGGCTTGCGGGGCCACGGGTGGTGCTGGGTGGCGGCGACGTGGTGGCCGCGGTGAAGGAGACGTTGCGCTACAAGCAGCGCCACGAGGGGTACCACGGTGGAGCAGCGCTGGCCGAGATGGCGATCCCGTTTGTAGTGCTCACCCGAAGGGGGGACTCGATCGCCGGTTACGTGCCCAGCGAGTCCGCCGCGCCGGAGTGGTGGTCCGGGCCGTTGCCCGTCGACTGGAGCGATCCGGATGGCAGCGAGACCCTGTTCGGCTTGTTCTCCTAGACCGAGATCCTGGGGGGTCCCCAGCGGTAGCCGCGCTGGTATGCCGGGATGAAGAAAACGCCGGTGATGTCACCGACGACGAGGTCGACCGGGTGCTACCTCACCCGGCGCATGGGTCGTCATGGTCCGACCCTAGGCCGGCGTCTGGAATGATGTCCCGACGACCCGCTGATTCGGAATCAAGTGCCACACCGCTGACCTGCGTTGATCAGGTATGTGGGCATCAAGTGAGAAGCACCGGCCAGCCTGAGGCAGCCACGCACGGATTGAGCACGTGAAAGTGCCCGATCCTCTGAGCGCACGGGCGGGCCTCGGCACATTGATCGACTGCCGACAACGACAGGCGGTCAGTGCTACAGGCCTAGGGTTCCCGCCAGCTGGGTTGGCCGCCTCACGCTGAGGCCTCGACTTGAGCCGCCTGCATAGACACACCTCATCGCAATCACATCCGTTTGCCCTGAGGCCGTAGGGAAGAAGACCTATTAGTGTCTCAACATGGCTGCGGAGTCGATGGGGAGAAGACGAGCGCCGCAGCAAGCACAGAAATTCCAAGGCATGTCGGCTCGCCAGTTAGCGGCCCAGATCGCTTCTGCAGCTCTATTGGTGCTTGTGCTGCCCGGACAGCTGAGGCAAAAGCGGTCAAGCAGTCGAGCGGCTAGCATGACCTCGATCACTGCCGCTACTCTGACAGGGTCGTCGCGTAGTAGCTCGCGGGAGACGCGTGTGGGTGCACGGTGGGGCGGGGGATGTCTCTGTGCGAACTTTCTTAGCGTGTCCACGCGCCTCGTGAGCCTTGCGGCCGTCATTGGGCCTGCAATAGCGACTGTTCGAGGTCCGCGATCCGTTGTTCTAGAACAACTTGCTCACGCACGCGCATGGACAGATCCAGCAAGTCTCGGGCAGCCGATCGGCGAACCGCGGCAGGCGATTGGGGATCGGTCATCAGATCGGTGAGCCCGCGTACCGCACTGAGTCCGGCGGTCGCTAGTGCGTCGGCGGTGTGCATGAGCGTTTCGCGGCGAGCGGCGACCAGCGCCCCGCGGAACTCGGGTCCAGCAACCCGGCGGCGCACCGTGCGTTCTGATAGTCCACACGCGAGCGCCGCCTGTGCGTGAGTGGCGCCGCGCAGGAGGGCCCGTAGGAGCGCGTCATCGCCTGTAGACAGGTCAGAAGCGGTCATGCGCGGCCAATCCCAGGCGTGTGCCGGATGGCGGGGCGCTGGCAGATGGCATCGGCTTCCCGCAGGGCACGTCGAGGTGTGTCTCTGCTCGTGCCGGCTGGTCCTGTGGCGAGAGGGCCTATAGACGCGTCCCACACGCTAGAACGACGAGTGTGCCGAGCCGTTACGGGGCCCGGATGCACATGCACTGGCCTGCACACGGGATGAGCGCGTGTGTACGCGTTACTAGTCACGCTCGCCGCTCGTCTCGTCGACTCCCGCGTCGAAGGGCTGCCCACGCAGTTCGTACAACACATCCAACGGCACTGGGTACATGATCCGCGACGTGCGTCTGTAACTGTAGGTGTCCGTGTACCAGAATTGACGCTTGCCGCGGCCGCCGAGTGCGTGCAGGCCGCGCATGAATTCGCGCCGGTCCAAGCGGATCTTCGATGTTTCGCAGAGGTGGAAAAGTTTCTCGACGGAGAACCACACCTGTCCGTCCAGCTCGATTGGATCACCCCATGCAAGAAAGTGATCGCGGACGTCTGTCTGCCCTTCCTCGATCACGCTTATGCCGGTCGTCCGCAGCAGGTGCAACAGTCTCGTTCGAGCAGTGCCGGTGACGCCGGCCTCCGGACCGAGCGTCTCGTGGGTCTTGGCTGCCATCAGGAGCCGACGTGCCTTGCGCCACTCGGCCGGCTTCAGGTGGTCGACCACAACGCCGGTTGCGGAAGTGATCGCCGGATCGCAGTACCGGAACTCCGCGAGCTGCTTGGCTGTCACCCGTGAGCGCCCAACGGCGCCGATGAACACATACTCCGGTGGCTCGTCGCCGTCTTCGACAACCTCCTCGACGAAGCCTCGCAAGGGGTTGTCCAGCGGGAGGCCAATCACAGCGCTGGCCGCCATAAGCGCGTCAATGCTCATTCCGACGTCTCCTCACGATTTCCTGCGCGCGCGTGAGCGTACGAGTCTGGTAGTCGTGCCGGAGAGCCTTGCCCGGCCTCCTTGTGTCGCTGAACTCCCGGCGGCTCGCGATGAGAAGGTCCGCGGCCTCCTGGAACGTCCAGTGAGCCCTCAGGGCGAAGATAGCGAGGCTGAAGTCGTAAGCGCTGTCCGACTGATCAGCGAGATCGGGACGTTGGCGGCGATACGACTGCTCGAAGCGGGGATTTGTCACGCGAAGGAGCTGCAACTTGTCAGCGGGTGGCTCGGCGTCCCAGCGCAAGACCAGCCTGTTAGGCCGCGTGCCTTCGGACGATGCCACGGTGCGTGGCTGGGGGGTATCGGTTTGCAGGCGAGCCAAGTGGATGGTGCGGTAAACGTAGTTCTTGTACTCAGGACTGAACTCGCTTGCCTCACGGTCGTAGGGGGCATACATCTTTGCCAGCGCTAACAGCACCTGCGGCGAGGAGGCAGCCTGCTCCGCGGTGGCGCCGGCGCTGCGAGCCTTGAGGTACAAGTCATCCGCGAGGCAGTACTTGCCGCCCGGGCCCCTAGGCCCGTACATCGGGACCTGCCTCCAGCGAACGGTCGATTCCGAGGACGTCGAGAAGGGGTGCGACTGGCACCACGTATCGGCTCCCGCACCGCAGTACCGGCACCGGAAACTCGCCCCGTCGGGCAAGGTCATGAGCGGTCGTGCGACCGATTCCGAGAACACGTGCAGCCGTGACGAGATCTGTTCGGACACCGAGCGCGCGCACCTGCTCGACGGACCAGACGTCGGCGCTCAAGCTGGTGTCCTTACCTTCAGCCGAGCGAACTCGGTGAGCACAGCGCCGTACCGGGCAGCCGGGGCGGTACGGGGGACAGGCTGACCGCGATCCCACCGCCACACGACTGCAGGCGTGACGCCGGCCGCCTCAGCGATGTCGCGGACGCTGAGACCGTGACGGATTCGTAACTGGTGGGCTGCGCAACCTGAGGCGGAGTGCTCTCGGGCCAAGGCCATAGATAGCAGTTCTGTGATGTCCATGCCAAAACTGTCGTCGTCTGTCAATGCGTTGTCCAGACGTTCACTTTGCAGTTTTTTTGTCAGGCGGATGTCAACGTTTAGACAATTCATTGACAGTCGCGTACCGTTCGGACCATGGCGTCATCTGAGCCCCTGTCATCGCTGTTTTCTGACTCACTGCTCTGGCATGATGCGGGCAGTGCTCCGTGGCTGATCACCGTCACGTGGGGGTCGGTCAACGGCCGCGTTGAGGCCGTTGGTGTGGAGATGCGGTCGGCTCGTGGCTCGGACTCCGATGCGCTCGAAGCTGAGCTAGCCAAGTGGTTGCCGCCGGCGTCCAGGTTCGACGACAACCCGACAGGTCGTCAGCCGGTGCCGATCACGGCCACGACATGGCGTCGAGTGCCAGTCGGGCGGTTGGTCGACGACTTGAGGAAACGCGCCGCGAAAGACCGAGAAGCTCTCGAGCCGATCGTGGGCGCTGGGGCTTTGACGGCCTGGCGCCGCCCGCGAAGACCGGCCGCGCCGGCCACACTGGAGGACGTCGCCGCCGTCTATCGGGAGGTATGGCAACGCGGCGACCGAAAGCCAACAGTGGCAGTGGCGCGACGCTTCAGCATCTCGCACTCTACGGCGGCGAAGCGTGTGCAGCGCGCTCGCGAGGCTGGGCTACTGCCCCAAACGTCCAGGGGCCGAGCCGCCGGTTCAGTCATGAACGAAGGAGCAGCGCCGTGAGAGGCTCAACGTTCAAGCGCTGCGCATGCCGTGACGAGACCGGACGCCAGTTGGGGAAGTCGTGCCCGAAACTGGCGCAGAAGCGTCACGGCACCTGGTACCTCTTTATGGCGCTCCCTGTTGGTGCCGATGGCAGGCGCCGCCAACTGAAGCGCGGTGGTTTCGCCACCAAGGCAGAGGCAGAGGCCGAACTCGATCGCCTGCGCGCACGCTCAGGTCGCGGCGAGCAGGTCGAACGCCGACAAACCACCGGCGACTGGCTCACGTACTGGCTGACCGAGAAGACTAAGACATCCGGCGCCTCCGCCGTCGGGAAGCCGATCCGTGCGACCACTGCCCGGGTGTACCGCCAGCACGTGGAGCAATACCTGACTCCTAAGCTCGGGCACTTGCAACTGGGTCAGCTCCGCGGGGAGCACATCAGCGCCGCCTACGACGAGTTGCTGACTGAGAACCCAAATATGGGCCCCACAACTCTGCGCCGGGTACACGCGTGCCTGTCGTCGGCGCTCACGGCGGCGGTGAGGGCACGCCGGCTCGACTTCAACCCGGCTCAGCATGTCAGCCTGCCCGATGCTTCACGGCCAAAGGTGCACCCGTGGGAGCCCGCCGAGTTGGGCACGTTCCTTGACTACGTCGCCGGCCACCGGCTCGGGGTCCTGTTCGAGGTCATGGCGGCCAGCGGCCTTCGCCGGGGCGAAGCGCTCGGTCTCCAGTGGACCGATGTGGAACTCACCGCTGGTGTGATCGTTGTGCGCCGCCAACTGATCCAGCTGGGCAATGGCATGACGTTTGGGCCCCCCAAGACTCACTCAGGCGAGCACCGGACCGTCGAACTCGACGGGCGTACAGCCGGCGCCCTGCTCGAGCATAGGCTGCGCCAGGACGGCGAGCGGGCCGAATACGGGAGCGCGTACGTCGACGGGGGCCTTGTCTTCGCGAAGGAGGGCGGTGAGCCGTTGTCGCCCGAATATGTGACGAAGACGTTCAAGAGGCTCGCAGTCGCCGCTGGGCTTCGGCCGATCCGCCTCCACGACCTCCGCCACGGTGCCGCGTCCTTGCGGCTGGCCGCCGGTGTTGAGATCGCCGCGGTGTCGAAGATGCTCGGCCATTCGTCGATCAGCATCACCGCCGACACCTACTCGCACCTCCTACGCGGGGTGGGGCGGCAGGCAGCCGAGGCGGCGCAGGCGCTCGTGCCACGGGGGAGCGCTCGCAACACCGGTATTCCCACATCGTTCACACAAGGCCTTGCAGACGACGATGGCCGCTCTACAGATGAGAAGAACGGCCAGGTCAGTGAGGGTGCGCCATCAGGGACTCGAACCCCGAACCCGCTGATTAAGAGTCAGCTGCTCTGCCAATTGAGCTAATGGCGCAGGAGCGAAGTCGACTCTAGCAGCCGGCCCGCAGGCCGCCGACATCGCTGCGGGCTCAGGCAGCTCCGCTCAGAGAGCCGCCGTCTGCAGCACCGCCATCGCAGCGTTGTGGCCCCCGATCCCGCTCACCGCTCCACCTCGGACGGCGCCGCTGCCGCACAGCACAACGTTCGGTATGTCGGTGGAGACACCCCAGGCTTCGGCGGGCGAGGAAGCACGCGACGAGTCGATGCGCCAGGGCCAGGCCAGGTCGCCGTGGAAGATGTGCCCGCCCGGCATCGCCAGCGTCCGCTCCAGCTCGACGGGTGTCGCCGCCTCGATGCAGAGCTGGCCACGGTCGTCGCGTGCGAGGCACTGTGCGAGCGGCTCGACGAGGTAGGCGTCGACGGCCCGAAGAGCCTGGTCGACCGCCGCCTGCTTACGGGCGTCGTGGTCATGCGCGAAGAGCCGCGCCGGCATGTGTACGCCGAAATAGGTCAGCGTGTGGAATCCTCGCCCGGCCAGCTCGGCGCCGAGGATCGATGCGTCGGTGAGCGAGTGGCAGTACAGCTCACCGGGCGGTGTCGACGGCAGCGAGCCCGCGGCCGCCTCGTCGTACGCCTGCTGCAGCTGCGCATAGCCCTCCGCGACATGGAAGGTGCCGGAGAACGCGATCCGCGGATCGACCCCGCTGCGCAGCCTCGGAAGACGGCTCAACAGCAGGTTGATCTTGAGCTGAGCACCCTCCGGACGTGGGACGGCCTCGCGCCGACCGACCAGCCGGTCGAGCACGGCCGGCGCGACCCCCGCGAGCACCCACGGCGCCGCGACGCTTCTCTCCTCCTCGCCGTCCTGCCAGTGGACCTCGGCCTGCTCGCCGTCGCTCTCGACCCCGGTGACCTCCACCCCGGTGCGGATCTCGACGCCCGCCGCCAGGGCCGCCCGGGCCAGCTCGTCGGTGACCGCGCCCATCCCGCCGACCGGCACTCGCCACTCGCCGGTCCCGTTGCCGATCAGGTGGTAGAGGAAGCAGCGGTTCTGCCCGAGCGAATCGTCGTGGGCGCCGGCGAACGTGCCGATCAGCGCGTCGGTGAGCACGACCCCGCGCACCGTGTCGTCGGTGAAGCGATCCTCCAACGCAACACCGAGCGGCTGCTCGACCAGCTCGGTCCAGATCCGCGACGTCGACGACGCCAGCTCGTCGGCATGCGGCAGCGGCTGGAGCAGGGTCGGTGCGACGTCCGCCGCCAGCTCCGCCACCTCGGCATAGAACTGCTGCCAGGCCACGTAGTCGCGCTCCGAGCCGGTGATCTCGCGAAACGATGCCGCGGTCGCCGGCCCCTCCCGTCGTTCCACCAGCAGCCCGGTGTCACGGTTGCCCCGGCGCACCGGCGTGTACGACGCAATCGGGCGCGAGCGCAGCTCGAGACGCAGCCCGAGGTCGTGCACGATCTGGTCTGGCAGCAGGCTCACCAGGTAGGAGTAGCGCGACACCCGGGCATCGACACCGGGGAACGCATGGGCGCTGATCGCCGCTCCACCGGTGACCGGTTGCCGCTCCAGCAGCAGGGTCCGCCGGCCGGCGCGGGCAAGGTACGCCGCCGCGACCAGGCCGTTGTGCCCACCGCCGACCACCACGGCGTCGTACGTCTCGGTGCCAGGCAGACGAAGCATGGCGGCACGCTATCGCTACTGGAATATTGAGTCTTCAACTACCGTTGGACCGGGTGACCGCCGCACCCTCGCGACGTCGTATCAGAACCAGGAGGCGACCGCCATGCCCGCCGTCACCGTCGACAACCTCACCACGCTGCCGCGCCTCCCGGTGGCCTCGCTGGACGCGGTCAGCAGGCCGGTGGTCCAGACCGTCACCGCGCCACGCGGTTTCGAGGGAGAGGGCTTCCCGGTACGCCGTGCGTTCGCTGGCGTCGACCTGTCGCTGCTGGACCCCTTCATCCATCTGGACCAGATGGGTGAGGTGGAGTACGCCCCCGGCGAGCCCAAGGGCACGTCCTGGCACCCGCACCGTGGGTTCGAGACCGTGACCTACATGCTCGACGGCGTCTTCGAGCACGGCGACAACCACGGGGGCGGCGGTGTGATCAGCAACGGGGACACCCAGTGGATGACCGCCGGGGCCGGGATCCTGCACATCGAGAAGCCCCCGGAGTGGCTGGTCGCCAGCGGCGGCCTCTTCCACGGCCTCCAGCTGTGGGTCAACCTGCCGAGGGAACAGAAGCTGTCTGCGCCGCGCTACCAGGACCTGCGAGGCGCCGACACCGGCCTGGTGACCACCCCCGATGCCGGTGCCCTGGTCCGGGTCATCGCCGGCGACGTTGCCGGCCACCGCGGCCCCGGCTCGACGTACACACCGATGACCATGGTGCACGCGACGCTGGCACCGACCGCCGAGCTGGCGCTGCCGTGGCGGCGCGACTTCAACGCGATGGTCTACGTGCTGTCCGGCAACGGCACCGTGGGCTCCGTCCGGCGGCCACTGTCCACGGGACAGCTCGCGGTCCTCGGTGCCGGCGACCTCGTCGAGGTGACCGGTGCGGCGATTCAGGAGAGCCGTTCGCCGTCGCTGGAGGTGCTGGTGCTCGGCGGTCGACCGATCCGCGAGCCGATCGCCTGGGGCGGCCCGTTCGTGATGAACACCAAGGCCGAGGTGCTGCGGGCGTTCGAGGACTTCCAGGGCGGCCGGTTCGGAGCCATTCCGGCCGTGCACGGTGCGCCCACCCAGGTCGTCGAGAGCTGACTCGCAGCCCCGCAGCTCAGGTGCCTCGACGGCGCCGGGTGTGCAAGGTCTGGTCTGCCCGGCCGATCCCGGCGCTCACGATGTGCCGGGTCAGTGCCACCAGCGCCGCGGTGGCGATCGCGGTCCAGGTCGCGATCGCCCCGAGTCGGAGCAAGCCAGCGGCCAGCAAGAAGTCGAGCAGCACCCCGAGCGCCATCACAGCATGCTGGCCCGAGACGACCGCGACCACCGCGGCGATGAGGCCCATCGCGGCGAGCACGAGGGACGCGGTCTCGATCGCCTCACCCATGGGGCTGCCCGGACCTGGCCTGGCGCACCCGCTCCACGGCAGCCCCTTCCCGCTCGATCTCGCGGGCGAGGAAGAAGTTCAGCGCGGTCCGGATCGTGGCGATGGCTGCGAGCTGGCCGATCTGCTCGAACGTCGGTGCGATCGCGGTACGCAGCACGTCGCTGGCCAGCTGGAACTCGAGGCCGAGAGCGAGGAAACGGCCCAGCGACAGTCGTACCCCGACGAAGCCCAGGTCGTCGCGACGCTTCAGGCCGACCAGCACGAAGCGCACGAACGCGACGATGGCGCCGAGGAAGATGATGAACGCTCCGGCGGACTCCACGACGCGAACCAACAGGTCGACGACCTGGAGCAGCACGTCCTCGGACAAGACCTCATCCATGACCTGTGGCTACCCCCTCGCCCCCGCTGTTACCCCTCGTCAGGGTCGAGAGGTGTCGCCGGACGCCGGCGCGGGCACAGTGGTGGCTGTGCCTGCTGCGAAGATCGAGGACTACGCGTTTCTCTCCGACTGCCACGGTGCCGCTCTGGTCAGCTCCGCCGGCTCGATCGACTGGTGGTGCGTTCCCCGCTTCGACTCGCCTTCGGTGTTCGGTCGGCTCCTCGATCCCGGCGCCGGGCATTGGAGCATCGCCCCGACCGGCGACGTGCAGGTCGAGCGCACCTACGTCCGCGACTCCATGGCTGTGCGCACGACGTTCACGACCGGTGACGGGAGCGTGGCACTCACCGACGCGCTTGCGCTCGAGCCGGGCGCCCGGGGGCACGACCTCGGCCACCGTTCGCCGCACACACTGCTGCGGCGCATCGACGGACTCTCGGGCAGCGTCACCGTCGCGGTGGAGGTCTCTCCGCGGCTCGAGTACGGGCTGACCGTGCCCCGGTGGCACCGCGTGGACGACCGCTGGGTCGCACAGGCGGGCCCCGCGACGCTGCTGCTCACCGTTGACCTGCCGCTGCACGCAGAGGGTGGGACCCTGCAAGGTGTCGTCACCGTCGCGGCCGGCGACCGACTTGAGCTGCGCCTGACCTACACCCCGAGCTACGGGACCGACGATCCGGCCGGGGTGGAGATGCCGGGCGACGTCGAGGACACGGTCGAGTCGTGGCAGTCGTGGCAGGACATGCATGTCGCCTACGAGGGTGCTCACGTCGCAGAGGTACGCCGCAGCGCACTGGTGCTGCAGGCGTTGACCTACCAGCCCTCAGGTGCGGTGACGGCCGCAGCGACGACCTCGCTGCCCGAGAAGGTCGGCGGCTCGGACAACTGGGACTACCGCTTCGCCTGGGTGCGTGACGTGAGCCTGACGATGCAGGCACTGTGGGTGGGAGCGTGCCCGGACGAGGCGGACAAGTTCTTCCGGTGGCTAGGGCACTCGGTCGGCCAGATCGGGGACGCGCCGCTGCAGATCATGTTCGGCGTCGAGGGGGAGAGGGACCTCAGCGAGCACGAGCTCAACCACCTGTCCGGCTACCGCGACAGCGTCCCGGTGCGGGTCGGCAACGAGGCGTGGCGGCAGCGCCAGCTCGACGTACTCGGCGAGGTCCTCTTGGCTGCACACCTGATGCGGGACCAGATCGGCGCCTTCGACCCCGAGCTGCGCCGGCTGCTCAGCACGCTCGCCGACCAGGCCGTCGAGCAGTGGCGCCAGCCCGATGCCGGCATGTGGGAGGCGCGGGACGCGAGTCGTCACTATCTCACCTCGAAGGTGATGTGCTGGGTGGCTCTCGACCGGGCGGTGCTGCTCGCCGACCGGCTCGGCGACCAGGCCCATCCGGACCGATGGGCAACGGCACGAGACGAGATCAAGACGACCGTTCTCGAGCAGGGCTGGCAGGAGAGCGCCGGCGCCTACACGGGGGCATTCGGCTCCGAAGAGCTCGACGCGTCGGTGCTGCTGCTGCCGCTGGTCGGGTTCCTGCCCGCCGACGACGGGCGGATGCTGCGCACCATCCACACCGTGCGCGACAGGCTCGGTGACGGCGCGCTGGTGCACCGGTGGAAGGGGGACGGCTACGGGTTCCTGATCTGCAGCTACTGGCTGGTGGAGTGCCTCGCGCTGGCCGGTGAGGTCGAGGAGGCCGAGCGTCGCTTCGAGACGCTCACCGGCTACGCCAACGATGTGGGGTTGCTGGCCGAGGAGGTGGATCCGGCCACCGGGGAGCTAATGGGGAACTTCCCGCAGGCGTTCTCCCACGTCGGGCTGATCAACGCCGCCTGGGCGCTGACCCAGCAACGTGAAAGAGCCGGCGAACAGCAGCCATGACGGCGTACGAGCTGATCGTCGTCGGGGGTGGCGCCGCAGGGATGGCCGCCGCCCGCGCCGGCGCCCGTCGCGGAGCCCGGACACTTCTGGTGCAGGAGGGCGAGATCGGCGGCGACTGCACGTTCACCGGCTGCGTGCCGTCGAAGACGATGATCGAAGCCGCCGCCGACGCAGTCCCCTTCGACCAGGCGATGCGTCGCGTGCGCGAGACGGTGGCCGCGGTCGCCGCTACCGAGGACACCTCCGTGCTCCGCGCCGAAGGCATCGAGGTGCTGCACGGGACGGCGCGGTTCCGTTCCGCCGCCGAGCTGGACGTGGACGGCCGGCGGCTCCGCGCCGAGCGCATCGTCATCGCCACCGGCGCGGGACCCGTGGTGCCACCGATCCCGGGGCTGGACAGTGTCTCGTTCCTGACCAACGAGACCGCGTTCGACCTCACCACGCTGCCGCGGTCGATCGCGGTCCTCGGTGGCGGATCGATCGGCTGCGAGCTGGCGCAGGCGTTCAGCCGGTACGGGTCCTCGGTCACGATCATCGAGGCCGGTCCACGACTGCTGCCGAAGGAGGAGCCCGACGCCTCCGATGTCGTCACCGAGGTGCTGAGACGCGAGGGTGTCGACGTGCGCCTGGGAAGCACGGTCGTGGCCGTCGACGCCGGTACGCCGGATCGGGAGGTGTCGCTGCGCCTCGACGACGAGACGTCAGTGACCACCAACGTCGTACTGGTCGCGGTTGGCCGCACGCCTGACACCGACCGGCTCGGTCTCGAAGCGGGCGGGGTCGAGGTCGACGAGCATGGTTTCGTGCGCACCGACGACCACCTCGCCACCACCGCTGACGGGGTCTACGCCGTCGGCGACGTCACCGGCAGGTTGCCGTTCACGCACGCCGCGGACGCCATGGGCCGCCTCGCCGCCGCGAACGCCCTCAGCCGAAACCGCTGGCGCCGGTTCCGGCCGGAGGCGATCCCGTGGGTCACCTTCACCGCGCCGGAGGTGGCCCGGGTGGGCATGACCGAGGCTCAGGCGGTCGAGTACGGCGGCCAGGTCGCCCAGCTGCCGATGAGTGCGGTGGACCGGGCGGTGACCGCGGCGCGGACCGACGGGTTTGTCAAGCTGATCGCCGGGCCCAGGCGGATCACCCGCGGACTCGGCGGTGGCCGCATCCTCGGCGCCACGATCGTTGCCGCTCGGGCCGGGGAGATGATCCACGAACCCGCGCTGGCGATGCACACGCACATGTTCACGGGACGTTTGGTCGAGGCCGTGCACGCCTATCCCACCTGGTCATCGGCGGTGCAGCAGGCGGCCGCGCAGTTCTTCGTCGAGATCGGTGGCCGGCGCGCCCGCCCCGCCCGCGACGTGGGGTGAGTGACGGGACTTGAACCCGCGACATCTGCGACCACAACGCAGCGCTCTACCAGCTGAGCTACACCCACCACGCGCACCCGTTTCCCGGGCGCGGCGCAAGAAGTGTAGCGACTGCGGGCAGCGTGCGACGAACCCACTCAGCCCGGACCGCGCAGCTCGTCGGCGAGTGCTCTGGCCTGCTCCGAGTCGGGTCCCGGCGGCGGCACGAAGACCGCCGAGCGGTAGTAGCGCAGCTCCGCGATGCTCTCGCCGATGTCGGCGAGCGCCCGGTGGTTGCCGCCCTTCTTTGGACTGGCGTAGTAGGTCCGGGGGTACCAGCGTCGTACCAGCTCCTTGATCGAGGACACGTCGACGATCCGGTAGTGCAGCAGCGCGTCGATGCCGCGCATGTCCCGGGCGAGGAAGGCGCGGTCGGTGGCCACCGAGTTGCCGGCGAGTGGCGGGCGCGATCCCTTGGGCAGCTGGGCGGTCACGTAGTCGAGCACCCGCTGCTCGGCCTCGGCGAGCGTGACGCCGGAGTCGAGCTCGTCGAGCAGGCCGGAGTCGGTGTGCATGGTTCGTACGACGTCGTGCATCTGCTCGAGCGCGCCCGCCGGCGGCTTGATCACAACGTCGACCCCTTCGCCGATCACGTTGAGGTCGTAGTCGGTCACCAGCGCGGCGATCTCGACCAGCGCGTCCGCGCTGAGGTCCAGACCGGTCATCTCGCAGTCGACCCACACCAGACGGTCGTTCACTCATGCCCCTTTGTCGTCGAGCCACCCCACCTTAGAGGGCGGGGCTGGCCGGTGCTCAGGACACTCGACGCGTGCGCGCTCGCGGGGCTCCTGGTGTCGGTGGTGGGGGCGCTCGGACGGCGACACGCCGCACGACGACGCGACACGCCGTACGCCGAAAAAAGTTGTCGGCAACCCCTTGTGGCGCGCCGGTGGACCGGAGTAGAACTGCTCTCACGCCCTCCGAAAGGGGAGCGGGATCGGATGGACAAAGGTTCGGATCCTGGCGGACTTGCTCCGCTGGAAGCGTCGGTGACGCGGCGTACCGGGCCAGTTGTTCGTCCGTGAAGATCAGGAGCGTCACCGCCTGGTCGACAGAGGCCCCGCAAACTCATACTTTGCGGGGCCTCACCCTTTTATACGGCTCTCGCGCCGCCGTTCACGCGCGACACGCCTGCATCAGACCGCGAAGATCTGCGCGTCGTCGGCGAAGGCCTTGAACTCCATGGCGTTGCCGGCGGGGTCGAGCAGGAACATCGTCCACTGCTCCCCGGGTTGGCCCTCGAAACGGAGGTACGGCTCGACGACGAACTCGACGTCGGCGGCGCGGAACCGGTCGACCAGCTCGAGGAAGTCCTGGACCGACAGGATCAGCCCGAAGTGTGGGACCGGCACGTCGTGGCCGTCGACCGCGTTGTGCACCTGCCGGGCGCGGCGGGGGGCGAGATGGGTGACGAACTGGTGGCCGCGCAGGTTCCAGTCGATCCAGGTGTCGGAGCTGCGTCCCTGTGCGCAGCCGACGACGCCGCCGTAGAACCCCCGGGCGGCGTCGAGGTCGTCGACCGGCACGGCCAGGTGGAACCGGGGGAGCCGGTCCGGCTCGGTGGTCACGGCCTGTGCCCCAGGTAAGCCCCGCCGACCAGCGCGACGAACCGGTGCACCGCGTCCTCGCCGGGTGCCAAGGGGCCTGGGCGAAAGTGCGGGGAAGCCAGCCCGCGCTGCACCGACTCGCACGCGGCCCAGTCCTGGCGGTTGGTGAGGTCCCAGAAGTCCACCGCGTACGTCGGGTCGACCGGCGGGTCGGCGTCGACGAAGTACCACGAGCACTCGATCCAGGTTTGGTCCGGTGCCAGCGGGACCAGTCGGTGCGTCATCACGTAGTCGGGATGCGCCGACACCAGCAGGTTGGGGACGAGCCCGACGTACTCCACGCGTCGAGGATCGACGCCGACGATGGCGACCCCGCCGGACTCGCCGGTGAGCGACATCGTCGCCATCGCGTCGCGCAGCCGCATCGACCCGCCCACCCATGCCCCGGGCAGGTCGTAGTTGTCGCCCGACGTGGGCGGGGACACCTGGCACAGCTCCGGGTGGATCAGCGGACAGTGGTAGCACTCGTGGTAGTTCTCGCTGACCACCTTCCAGTTCGCCGTCACCGTGTAGGTGTGGCGCGCGCGCAGCACCAGACGCTCGGGCGAGTACGGCGCGAGCACGTCGCCGAGTGCGCCCACATGTGCGGCAAAGTCCGGACCATCCGGATCGGCGACGGGGTGGGCCGCATGCACGAACAGCCAGCCGTGCCACAGCCGCAGCGGCAGCTCGACCAGCCCGTGCGTCGCCAGGTCGAAGCCGGCAACCCCACGGAACCCCGGGGCCGCCAGTGCCGTGCCGGCGAGGTCATAGGACCAGGCGTGGTAGGGGCACACGATCGAACGTCGCACGGAGGTCTCGCCGTCGGCCAGCAGCTCGTGGCCGCGGTGCCGGCACGTGTTCGCGAACGCCCGCAGCGTGTCGTGGTCGCGAGTCAGCAGCACCGGGACGTCGCCGACCACGACTGCCCGCTGCGTTCCCTCGCCGTACACGTCCTCCGGGCGGCCCAGGCAGGTCCAGGTGCCGGCGAACAGGTGCCGACGCTCCCACGCCAGCACGTCGGCGGAGGTGTAGGCGGCGGCCGGCAGCATCGTCGACTGCCCGAACGGGCGCAGCGCGCGCTCCAGCCCGTCGGGGTCGGCGCCGATCGGGTCCAGCAGGTGGGACCCGTGCACGGCACCGGTCGCTTGCTCTTGGTCGACGCTCATCGCCTGCCACCGTACCGACTGACGCTCACGGTGCGGGTGCCGGTTCGCCATCGTCTCGGCGCGCTGGTGCGTACCCTGCGACTGTGTTCACCCGTCCGGAGGCGCTCGAGGACGTGACGATTCTTGCCGCGTTGCGGGATGGCTGGGGCTTCGACGCCGTCGCCGTGGATTACCTGGCGGCGGGGTTCGGCAGCCATCACTGGGTCGCGAGGGCGGCTGACGGGGCGCGGCGTTTCGTGACGGTAGATGAACTCGCGTCCAGGGAGTTCCTGGGCCAAGGCCCTTCGGCGGCGTTCGATGGACTGAGCAAGGCGTTCGGCGTCGCCCGAGCGCTCCGCGACAGTGGGCTGAACTGGGTGGTCGGCCCCCTGCCCGGGCCCGATGGGTTGGTGCTGCGGTGGCTCGATGCGACGTACTCGATCGCGGTCTTCCCGTATGTCGAAGGCACCGCGACTGAAGAGTACGTCTCGGAGGACGAGCGGAGTGCCGTCGTGGCGTTGCTCGCCAAGTTGCACCAGTCCTCGGGGCCGGTGGAGGCCGTCGCCCGGCGCGAGGCGTTCCAGCTTCCCAACCGGGCGGATCTGGAGGCCGGCTTGCGGTCGGTGGACGAGCGCTGGACGGGGGGCCCGTACTCCGAGCCGGCTCGCGCACTGCTAGGGGAGCACGTGCGAGGGGTACGGCGCATTCTCGCCGACTACGACCACCTTGCCCACGAGGCCCTGCGGGATCCGACTGGATGGACCATCACGCACGGGGAACCCCACAGTGCCAACGTCCTGCGCACGAAAGAAGGCTTCCGCATCATCGACTGGGACACCGCGCTGTTCGCACCGCGAGAGCGTGACCTGTGGATGCTCTTCCCGCTCACCGGTGCAGACTCGTTGGCACAGCAGTACAGCGACGCCACCGGTCACGTGGTCGACAAGGACTCGCTGCACCTCTACGCATTGTGGTGGGACCTCTGCGAGATCGGCATCTATCTCTCCGAGTTTCGATCCACGCACAGAGACACCGAGGACATCCGAGTGGCTTGGCGCAGCCTCCAACACTTCATCGACGCAGACCGGCGCTGGCCGACCGGATGACTTCCCCTCCGGACCTGCACGGGGCTGGACAGCGGATGATCGCCGGTGCCTGGCGCCGTCAGCGCAGCGGCAGCCCGGCTCGGTCATCGCCTCCCGCTCCGCTCTGCGGGTGCGCCTATTCTTGTCCCGCGCGATCGTGATGAGACCCAAGTCCGCCACCGCAGGGATCCACTCGACGTCGAGCATGCCGAGTTGCAGTTAGGGCACGGCCGGATGCCCGGGATGAACCACGTCACGCCGCAATGCGGCGAGACCCTTGCCGAGACCGAGGACGCTCTCGTCCGCGTAGAAGCGAGCTTGCGGGCGAGGTGGCACGGGGTCAGGCTGCCTCGGTGAGGCGCCTCTCGTACTCGAGCGCGTCGAGCATCTGGTCGAGGGTCAGCTCGTACTGCTGCGCGACCCACTCGACGGGGTCGCCGGCACGGACGAGCTCGGCGAGCACGTCGGTCGGCACGCTGCGGACCACCGGCTGACCGGACTTGCGTCGCGGGTCCAGGGCGACCGCTCTGCCGCGACCCAGCGGGCGCACGCGCAACGCGACCGCATCGTCGCCGACGTCTGGCGCACCGAAGTCGGTCGTGCTCTCGAACTGCTTCACCACGTGGGCTCGAAGGCTGAGACACAGCCAGCACCGTGCTCTGCGCCGACGTGGCCTGGCGCGGGAACGAACCGTGGTACGGGGCCGCGCCGGGGCTACTGCAGTGGCTGCGACCAGTACTCGGCCATGGCTTTCATCGCCTGCTCCAACGTCATCATGGCC